>CAJKNC010000111.1 GCA_905201175.1 uncultured Succinatimonas sp. | reverse complement strand
AGCCTTTCCTAACAGCATGCAGCCCTGTCCGTCTTTAAGCTCGCAGGCCTGTCTGAATAATTCATCAGAATTTTCTTTCTTAAGCAAACCTAACTGCGTACAGCCCTGACCATGCTTTAACGCGCAGGCTTTTTTAAAGGCTTCCTGAGCTAATACTAAATTTGATGCATCTTTTTTAGAATTAGCTAAATAAATACTTCCTAACCCCATGCAGCCTAAAGGATCTTTTAAATTACAGCCTTTATCATAAAAATCTAAGGCTGATTTTTCATCCTTTTTGCCAAGCTTTCCTGAATTGTGCAGATGACCTAAAGCAGAACAGGACTTAGCGCCCTGAGCCTTGCATCCTAAAGAAAAAAATTCTGCAGCATTATTTATATCTATCTTAATTCCCATAAATCCGGTCATACGCAAAAAGCCTAAGTCATAGCAGGCCTGCGCGTCCCCTGATTTACATTTTTCAACAGGATCTGAAGCAGCTAAGGCAGTATGAAAAAGCATACAAGTACTAAATAATAAAACTAAAATCTTCACCATTTTTATTGTTTTTCTTCCAAATTAAGCTTATCTAAATGCTCACAGCTTACATTATCTGCAAGATCGCAGCCTCTTTTATAAAAAGATTTTGCTTTTGCCAAGTCAAAATATTCTTGCTTTAAATACAAATCTCCTAAGAACTGACATCCTAAAGCAGCATTTGCAGAACAAGCCTTCCAATAGTAAGTAATTGCCTGCGCCTGATTAATTTTTACTCCTAAGCCATACTGATAAAATGCTCCTAAGAATAAGCAGCCTTCCTCGTCACCGCCATCACATGCTTTACTAAAATAATCATGAGCCTTAGCGTAGTTCTGCTTGATAATTCCTCCCTGCATAAAGATTACCCCATTCTTAAGGCAGCCTCTGCTTTCAGAGAGCGCACAGGCTTTATCGTAAAAAGATACGGCTTTGGAAATTGATTTATCAGCTCCGCGCCCTGCTGCAAAATTATTTCCTACCTCAACGCATGAGCTAGCAAAGCCGCCGCTGCAGGCTTTATTAAAATATTTATGCGCTTTTTTTAGATCTTTCTTTACTCCTAAGCCTTCTGCATAACTATTAGCCAGACTATGACAGCCAAAATTAATCCCGCCATCACAAGACTTCTTATAAAGCTCAAAGGATATCTTCAAATCCTGCTTGCCAGCAAGTCCTCCCTCATGCATAAACCCAAGTAATGCACAGCCTGTAAGATCGCCCTCGCTGCAAGCCTTATCATAAAAAGAAGCGCTTTTTTGATAATTAAGTCCTGCTCCTTTTCCAGAATAATACATCGAGCCTAATTTTAAGCAGGCAAAAGAGAAGCCGCTTTTACATTGCTCATCTAATTTATGGGCAAGCTCTGCATCTTCTGCATAAGAGCTTGCATAAAAACACCAGCATAAAAATGGCAGTATAAAGAATTTAATCATCTTTTACCCTAAGCAATTTCTAGAAATTGTAAGTGATTTAAAAAATTTTTTTTAGGCTTTGGTTATAACTTCATAGTTAAATTTTATATTCCTAACCTATGACTAATTTATTTGTAATTTTTAAAAATTTAGCCGGAATACTTTTTTTCAGCTTCCAAACTATGCTCATTGGTCTGCTGCCTTCATGGCTTACATATTCTGCACAGCCTAAATATGTATAGTTCATAGCCAGCATCGGCAATTGCCGATCATTTTTAAAATTACGCACAAACAATAATATTTTAGAGCCCCACTCCTTGTGATGAATATAACGCTGTCCTGTAGCCGAATTTTCAGAGGTAGTGCTCTGACTTTGCCAATGAAAAAGCTTTTCATTGATTGAATAATCATCGTATAAAGTCGACGGAGAATAGTCCTTATCAGACTTATTTAAAGTCACCAGCAAAACATCGATTTTTTTATCCGGCAGCCATTTGACTCCTTCACGAATAATCTGCGGCTTATCATAATCTAATGCCGTAAATAACTGATCTCTTGTATAGGAGCAATATAAATCCAAGGGACAGTCAAAGCCTAAATCTTCATGCTCATCGAGAAAATCAATTTTGGCTAATTTATATTCCAAAAGTTCAATAAGCTCGCTAAGCAGTACTGTTGATCTGGATAAAAGCTTAAAATTTGCCGATACTTCAGGATCCGGCCATGCTTTTGCTGCCTTGCCCCATATTGAAATATAAAACATTTTCAACATACGCAGCTGCATGCTATCGTCTAAATTTAAATCCAAAAGAGCTCTCTCTCTTTTTAAATAAAGATTTTTTAAGAAAGGAATTAAAAACCTTAACCAGCGCTGCGAATCAATCTGAGCTAGTCTCATAAAAGATTTGGAGAGCACTTCTTCAAGCTCTTCATTAAAATCATCTCTAACCTTAGCTCTTACGCATAGCCTGGAAAAAGAAGCAAATTTATATAAAAGCTTAGGCTCAATATGGTAGTAATCCAGAAATGAGGTTAAGGAAACTTTGGCCTGACCGCTGTCGCTTTCAAAATAATTTAATTTTTTTACTATAGCTAAAGCTGATCCGTAAGATTCCTTAATATTATTCAAAATATATTTAGCAGCTATCTTTTCTAAATGGATGAAACATCCTTTAGGTACAGAGATAAAATCATTTTCTATCTCTTTATTTAGACTGCGTCTTGTATTGCTTAATAAAGCAGAAAATTTATCTTCAAATTTATATCTTTGATTTGCCTGACCGATAAAATCTAAAACCGTAAGACAGTCTTTTCCCTCGCACAAGCGCAGACCTCGGCCTAACTGCTGCAAGAATATAGTTAAAGATTCTGTAGGCCTTAAAAATAGGATGGTATTAATTGCCGGAATATCTACGCCTTCGTTATAGATATCTACGACAAAAATAAATTTAATTTTTCCTGCTGTTAGCTTATCCTTAGCACTTAAGCGAAGCTCGTCTGGGGAATTTGCTGATAAAAATATAGAAGGTATTTTATGAGAATTAAAATAATCGCTCATGAATTTTGCATTTTCTACGGAAACACAAAAATCTAGCCCCTTAACCTCAGCAATATCTCCTATATACTTAAGCATCGAATTGAGCACCAAATCAGCCCGAGACTGCGCTTCAATGCCTGTCGTAAGCTTATAGCTTAATTCTGCTTTATCATAGCCGCCATTATGCCATCTGATTTTTTGAAGATTAATCGTGTCGTCAGTAACCCCAAAATACTGAAATGGGCATAATAATTTGAGATCGATTGCATCAGGCAGACGTATTTCAGCCGAAATATGATTATTAAAATAAGAAACCACACTTTTGCCGTCCATACGCTCAGGAGTAGCTGTTAGGCCTAATAAAATCTTAGGCTGATAATATCCAAGTAGTTTTTGATATGAAGCGGCTGCTGCATGATGAAATTCATCGACAATAATGAAATCATAGTAGTCAGCTGCCGTATTTTGCCAAAAATTATGAGAATTAAAAGATTGTATGGAAATGAATAGATGCTCTATGCTCTGAGGATGATGACTGCCGACTAGCAAATCGCCAAAATTTGCATCCTTTAATACAGCCCTGAAGGTATTGCAGCTTTGAGTCAAAATTTCCTCGCGATGAGCTACAAATAATAACCGTCTGCTATTATGCGGATTTTGCTGACAATAGCGCTTATAATCTAAAGCTGAAATAACAGTTTTGCCCGTTCCTGTAGCTGCTACCAATAAATTTCTGTAATTATTATAAAGCTGTCTCTCCAGCAAAAGCTTATCTAAAATTTCCTGCTGAAAAGCATAAGGCCTGACATCTAAAGTATAAAGTGCCGCGGCATTATTTTCAGCATAATGCTCTGCTTTTAAAGCAATCGCTAACCTGTCTTGCTGCTCATTGCTATAGCTTTCAAATTCCCGATCATTCCAATAATAATCAAAAGTTGCAAGAACCTTATTGATAGTTTCGCTCTGATCTGTGCTGGTAATTTTATTATTCCATTCAAGTCCTGAGGTTAATGCGGCATTAGAAACATTAGAAGATCCGATATAAGCTGTGGTAAAACCTGTTTCCCTATAGAAGACATAAGCCTTTGCATGCAAGCGGGTTTGCTTAGTGTTATAGCTTATTTTTATTTCCGTGTTTGCTAAAGCCTGCAAAGCTTCAATGGCCTTAATATCCGTAGCTCCCATATATGAGGTAGTAATTACGCGCAATTTACCGCCGCGATTAGTAAAATCTGCTAAATCATCAATTAATAATCTCAGTCCGCTCCATTTAATAAATGAAACCAACATATCAAATCTATCAGCAGATGAAATTTCTCTTTTCAGTTCGGAAAATAGCTGAGGCTCGCTAGCTGCGCCTGTAAATAATGAACTTTTGGCAATAGAAGTTTCAGGACGTTTTAATTTCCTAATACCGCCAGTTAATAACAAAGGATCGTGTTCTTTTAATAAGGCTAATAAGATTTCAGAGCTAGGATCAATTTCTAGAGACTTAAAATAGCTGTCATTTGTCGTTCTTTCAATCAGATCTACAATTTGATTGGCAAAGGCAATCTGCTCTTTAAGCTCTCCGCCGTTATCGGCAATATTATCTAAGCCTTTTTTTACAACTGCGGAAATATATTTAGCAATTATTTGTGAAGCTTCGGCTGTATCTATCTTTTCTAAAAATTTACGCTCGGCAGGAATAGCTGCTAACTCAGAGCGCAAATCAGCATTAACTATCTGTTCATAAAGTCCGGGCTTTAACATAAAATCTCCGCAGCCTATCTAGGTATATGATCATATATTATTTAGCTGCAGATTAGGATAAAAATTTTTTTTATGTGAATTAAAGCTAAGTTAAGCTTAAATTAATGCTTAACAGCTTATTAAGCCACAATTTTTACATTAAAACTTTTTTAATTCATAAAAGCTGATTTCTTAGAGAGAACAAAGTATATATTGAAAAATATCAGCAAAATAATCGGCTGAAATAAATATTGACTGCAGATATGTAAAAAATTAATATTTAGAAATATGAACCAAAGCTGACGCTATGGCGAGCAGCTTAACAACAGAATTTTAAATTTAGATGGTGGAAGCAACAGGACTCGAACCTGTGACCCTCTGCTTGTAAGGCAGAT
>CAJKNC010000110.1 GCA_905201175.1 uncultured Succinatimonas sp. | reverse complement strand
TTCAGGGGAGATATTTATTCATTCCCGGAAGGAACTATTATGTATCCTAATGAACCTGTAATCACTGTTGTTGCACCATTACTTGATGCACAGCTTGTTGAAACTGCAATTCTTCTTCAGGTTAACCACCAGTCACTTATTGCAACCAAGACAAGAAGAATTGTGCGTTCAGCTAAGGGACGTGCTGTATCAGATTTTGGTGCAAGACGTGCACATAACATGGATGCAGCAGTATATGGTGCAAGAGCAGCTTACATCGGAGGTGCGGTTGGAACAGCTACTGTTCTTGCCGGTCAGATGTTTAATATTCCAATCAGTGGAACAATGGCACACAGCTGGGTAATGTTCTATCGTGATGAATTTGAAGCATTTAAGCATTATGCAGAGCTGTACCCGGATAACTGCCAGTTCTTAATTGATACCTATGATGTCATGCATTCAGGCGTTCCGAATGCCATCAGAGTTGCAAAGGAGGTCCTGCTGCCTAAGGGCAAGCGTCTTTTAGGCGTCCGCATTGATTCTGGCGATTTGGCTTATTTGTCCAAGCGCGTTCGTGCTGCCTTAGATGAAGCCGGGCTTACCGATTGCCGCATTATTGCTTCAAACAGCTTAGATGAGTACACCATTTCCTCAATTTTAGATCATCAGGACGGCTGCATTGATATCTTCGGCGTCGGCGAGAGATTGATTACAGCAAAGAGCGATCCTGTTTTTGGCTGCGTATATAAGATGTCTGCTGTAGAAGAGGGCGATGTCTGCATCCCGAGGATCAAGGTTTCCGAGACATTTGAAAAAATCACCAACCCAGGCCGCAAGAATGTATATCGCGTCTATGACGTTGAAGGCCATGCTATTGCTGATTTATTGACAAAGGCTGGCGAAGAGCCGGATTTTTCTAAGCCTTATCAGTATGTCGATCCGCATAAGCCCTGGAAAAAGCGCTCCTTTAGCGACTGCAGGATTAAATCTCTGCAGAAGCTTATTATTAAAGACGGCAAGCTAGTTGAAAAACTGCCTTCATTAAAGCAGATCAGAGATTTTGTCAAATATCAGCTTGAGCATGAAATCTGGCCTGAGGAGCAGCGCTTTGAAAATCCTCACAAGCATTATTTAGACATGAGTCCTGAGTATTATGCTTTAAAGAATGGACTGCTGTGTCAGAATAAATTTTAAAAAAAAGGCCGTTAAAATTTATTTTTAACGGCCTTTTTATTTTCAATCTCTATTTTTTCAGGCATTAAGCGCTGAGAGTCTTAGGCGTAAAGGTGATTTTCTCCTTAGGATGACGATTTAGGCTTAGGCATAGCAGCGAAGCTAAGAGACATAAGCTTATATCGATTACCCAGATAAGCTCGTAGGAGTTAAAGCTCTTGACGAAGAATCCTCCTAGCGAGGCGCTGATAAAGCAGCCGGCCTGATGAGAAATATATACAAGCCCAAACAAAACAGCTAATTTCTCAGCCCCAAAGCGTGCATTGACTAAAAGTGAGGTGGGAGCGACGGTTGCATCGCAGGTTAAGCCTAGCCCAAAGGCAAAGAGAATTGCAGAAAAATCATTCTTCGGCAATAAGAAGATATAGCTTAAAACTATCAATGCACGGGCAGCATATAGAAAGCTAAGTACATTAGCCGAGCTGTATCTGATGCAGGCGATGCCGCATAAGAAAGCTCCGGCAGCAATAGCTAGGCCTAATATGGTATATGCAAAGGTTGCCGTAGTGCTGCTTAAGCCTAAATTAATGAATTCTGAATATAAGTGGGTAAAAATAATGCCCATATGAAAGCCGCAGATGGCAAAGCTTATCAGCATAATTTGATAGCTCTTATCCTTTAGGGCCTGACGCAGCACGCTCTTAATCGGCAGGCTTGCAGCCTGGCCGGCTTTTTTGAAAGCCTGATTTAATCTGCCGATATATAAGGAAATCGGGATCAAGATTAAAACCGGGGAAGTTAAGATTAAAAGCGTAGTGCTTACGCTGAATCCTTCTAAAAGCAGGGTAAAGGCCGGCGAGAACATTGAGCTGCCGACGCCGGCGGCGGTATTTAAAATTCCGGAAAATATTACGGCCTGACGCTCGCTCATAAGCGGGCTTGCGCAGCTTAATACCAGACCAAAGCATAAAGCTCCGGTTGAGGCATAGAAGAATACGCCTAAGAATATGAACATAGCAAAGCTGGAGCTTGCATATGCTGTACCTATAAGACCTGCAGACAGCATAGCGCAGCCTAAAAGCAAAACATCCTTATAGGAATATCTTAAGGCTAAAAAGCCAAAAAAAGGCTGAGATAAGCCGTAGATAAACTGCCCTGAAGCTAGAATAAAGCTTAAGGCTGCATAGGAAATTCCGGAGCTTTCACTTAAGGGATTGATTAATAAGCCTAAATTAACGCGAATACCATTGCTGACGGCATATATGAGTGCTGCTGTCAGTGCCAAAAACGCAAAGTTAGCGGTTTTGGAAAAATTAACTGCTCTCATATAAAACTCCATGATAAATATTGATGCAAGTCATAATTTTTACTTGATATCAATATATAGATGGTTTTAATATAAGTAAATCAAATTTATCTTATTCTAATATTAGAAAAACTTATCAAAATTATGCAAAGATATATTGCCCTGCAAAAAATTGTTGAGTTAGGCAGCTTTTCTAAAGCTGCGTCAGCCTGCTGCTGTACTCAATCTGCTATAAGTCAAATGGTTTCTTCTTTAGAGGATGAATTATCCTTAAGGATCTTAAACCGCAGCCGCAGCGGCATCAGTCTTACGGATGAGGGCAAAAGATTATATCCAAAACTTGAAAAGATGGTTTTTGATTATTATTCAATGCGGGAGACGGCTAATGAAATTAAAGGCCTTGAGATAGGTACAGTTAGAATCGGCACCATTTCAAGCATCTCTTCCCATTGGCTTCCTTTGATTTTAAAGGAGTTTAGAGATAAATATCCGAATATCGAATTTGTATTGAAGCAAGGTGATTACGATTCCATTTTGGAATGGATTAAAACCGGAGCCGTGGATTTCGGCTTTTTAGCTCCGCAGGTTGCCCATGGGATTAAGTCTTTATTTATGAAAGAGGGCAGGATGCTGGCAGTGCTGCCGGAAAATCATCCTCTGTCTAAATTGGAGATCATTCCCCTTGAGAGCATAGCTCAGGAGCCTTTTATTCTTTTAGAGGAAGGAGCTAATGTTTACGAGCCGCTTTATGCCTTCAAATCCGTAGGACTTAAGCCTAATGTCCGCTACACCATGCATGATGACTATTCAATCATGAGTATGGTGGAAGCCGGCTTAGGAGTCAGCATCCTGGCAGAGCTGGTTTTAATGCGCTCAAGCGCCTATAAAGTGGTAACTCGTCCGACAGCGCCGTCAATTGTAAGAAGGCTGGCTATTGGTTATAAGGATAGGCAGAGCTTGCCTATAGCAGCAAGGCGCTTCATTCAAATGCTGCATGATGCGGTAGATGAGCTGCCGTAATAAAAAATCGCGTGTAGATGTAAATTAGCATTTTCTTTTGTAATATATTCTCTGAGTTTAATTTCAGATTTGATTAGGAGCTTATGCGTGAAAAAATTAGCTTGTATATTTGCTTGTGCAATGGCTTTAAGTGCCTGTACTAATACTCAGGACCCTCTTGGAAAATCCTTACAGGATCTTGATGGAGAGTGGAGCGTAGTTGCAGTCAAAGGCCAGGATTTTACAGCTGCAGAGCAAATCAATAAAGCTTTTATCGGAATTAAGGCTCAGGATAAAAGACTTTATGGCAGCGCTTCCTGCAACCGCATCATGTCAGAGATTTCTTATGATGACAAAGACGGCTTAAATTTAGGCAAGGTAGCATCTACAATGATGTTATGCCCTGATATGGATAATGAACGCTTATTATTAGAGGCTCTATCTGAGGTTAAGGATTATCAAATTTCCGGCGATAAGCTTTATCTTTTAAATAAGGACAATCAGCCCTTAGTTGAATTGAGCCGTATCGCTGAATAACTGTCAAATAGCGTTATAATTGTGCACATTAGAAACTTTTTGGAGAAAAAACATGATAAAGCATATTGTAATGTGGAAATTTAAAGAAGGCTCTGAGGAGCAGATGCATCAGTTCTTAGATGGTCTTAAGGCTTTAAAAGGTCAGATTGAGTATTTACGTTCCTTAGAAGTCGGCGTAAATGTAAATCCTAAGGAAAAATTCAGTGCTACCTTAATTTGTGAATTTGACAATATGGAAGATTTGCAGAAATATGCCGTTGATCCTCGTCATGTAGCCTGTCAGGCTATCTGCAAGCCGATTGCTTTAGAGCGTGCCTGCGTGGATTTTGAATTCTAAAATTTTTTGTTTTTCATCTAGTCAAGTCAGCCCTTAAAATCGGGCTCTTGTGAAGATATTTGCGGCTGTAAATGAACTTTAAAAAGCTCAGCTTACAGCCGCAATAATTTTTTATATTTTGCTTAATTTGTTATTATTTATAAAAAACTTTAGAAATATTTAATAACTGCTGTAAAGATAAGCTTAGCTTTGTGATTGGAATGTAAAGCTAGCGGCTGCGCCTTGTTCAATTGATGGATGGAGAATGGCTTAAATGAGGGGGATTTTCAGCCGGAAAGCTTACCAAATAGCCTGCGCTGCCAGCAAGCAAATTTTACAAAGGGGCGTTGTCATGTGTCAGCGGCAGGGTAAAAATAGCCGCATTTTAGATCAGTACCTCTTAGATTAAATCTATGCAGGCTGTGCAGACGTTGGCTTATAGACTGGCCAAACCGATGCTTTATATACGCGGCTATAGCTGAAGACTGCTGACTGGAGCTGTCTGACGATGAATAATGATGCTTTGATGAAATGAGGAGCTCGTCCGCTGCAAGCTGTAATTTTGGACAACGGCAGTACCGTCCAATAGGGTAAATAACTCACAGAGTTGCCGGCATTCCGCTATTATGGCGTAAAACTATGCAAGTTGAGCTTACGGCCGATTTCTTTGCACTTTTATAATAATTTTCGTGTTTTTTTTATATTGTATATTATATAAAATTGCATTATATTACTATAGTAATCAAGTAAATTAGATTTTAAGGAGCGATAACTTTTTATAACAGGTAGGTTGTGAATGGAGGAAATCTGTATGATTATCGCA
>CAJKNC010000109.1 GCA_905201175.1 uncultured Succinatimonas sp. | reverse complement strand
TCAAAATCAGAATTTTTATCTAAGGATAAAATAGTCAATGTAGTACTTTTAAATATTGATTTATTGAATCTTATTGATAAAGGCAAGTCGCATCTAAAATAGTTTTATAGAACATATGATTAAAGTAAGTTTGTAAGTCTTACTTATATAGTGTGGAATAATGGATTTATCTATGGCAGAGAAAAATTCTCCTTTAACTATAGCTGAAGCTATTTTAGAAAAGACTAACAATCAAAACCGCGGAAAATTAAAGCTTTTTTTAGGAGCTGCACCAGGTGTTGGCAAAACCTATGCCATGTTAACCGAAGCTCATGAAATGCTTAAAGAAGGTCTTGATGTTGTTATTGGCTTAGTAGAGACACACAATCGTAAAGATACCGCAAAATTACTTGAAGGACTTGAAGTAATACCTCGTAAAAAGATTGAAATAGATGGTTTTACCTATGAAGAGCTTGATGTAAAAGCTATCATAAAAAGGCGTCCTGCCACGGTTATTATTGACGAAATGCCTCATACTAATGTAAGAACATCTGTCCATAATAAACGATACCAGGATATTGAAGAACTACTTGATACAGGAATTAATGTATATTCGGCTCTTAATATTCAACATTTAGAAAGCCTAAATGATGTAGTTGCTAAGGTTACTGGCGTTTGGGTGCGCGAGACTATACCTGATAATATTTTTGATAAAGCTTCTGAAGTTCGTCTTGTAGATTTGCCGCCTGATGATCTTATAGGTAGGCTTAATGCAGGAAAAATTTATCTTAATAATATTATTCGTGATGCTAAAGATAATTATTTTAAAAAAAGTAATTTAATTGCGCTGCGAGAACTTACTTTGAAAGCTATGGCAAATAGGGTTGAAGGACAAGCCAAGCTACAAAGATTACTCTCTGTAAATGAAGTTGAAAATACGCATTACGGTATGCTATTGCTGCTTGAGAATCCTACTTCAAAAGAAGCTATACGTGAAGCTTTGCGCATGTCAAAAGCTTTTAGCTGCGATCTTCATTGTGTATATATTGATAAGCATCCAATTTTTGAGACTGAAGATGAATTATCTAAGCTTTTAGTCTTTGCAAAATCTTTAGGAGCAAAAACAGCCACATTAAGCGGGGATTTTCCTTATTGCGTCAAAGATTATATTAATTCTCACAATCTTAATATTATTGTTTTAGTACCTAAATCAGATTTCGACTTTAAAAATCATAGCAAAGCTTTATCTAAAGTAGCTCCTAATTTATCAATTATGCGCTTGCCGTTTTCTGTTAAAGTCCCATCAATAATTGATAAATTTAAGTTTTTTGTTAAAAGTGAAATATCAAATTTAAACGGTTATATAGTTACATATGTTCTTACTTTAATCATAGCTTTTATCTCTCTTCCGCTTTCAAAGTTTATTCATCAAACAAATATAATTATGCTTTATTTACTTTTAACGCTTTTTGTTTCAGTGCGTTATGGTATTTTAGTTGCAACTTTTTCTTCATTTTTAACTGTTATTGTTTTTGATCTTACCTTAGTAAACCCTATAGGATCTTTTGTTATTAATGATCTTGAATATTTAATTACTTTTGTTTCAGTTTTAGCTGTTGGTTTAGTCTCATCCCGTCTAGTAACGCATAGTCGTACTTTATCTCGTCAGTTCAGATCACAAGCTAAGCAAATAAGTATTCTTTATGACGCAGCAAAAACTTTATCTATTTGTATTGATGATATGGAGGTATTTTCAGCTCTTACTAAAATTCTGAAACGTAATTTAAATATAGATTGTGAATTTTGGAAAGTAGATAATCAAAATGAATTATTGCGTTTAAAAACTATTTTAAAGTCTGTAGACAAAGGAGTTTTAAATTTTGTTGTAACTCATAAAAAAGAAGCAGGACTTGGAACCAATACCTTTTCACGTTCACAATATTTATATTTGCCTATTATTACATATGATAAAGTTTATGCAATTTTGGTCCTAAAGTTATATACGGATACTCAATGGTCTGATAAATCATCATCAAAGGTAATACAAGCCCTTATATCTCTTGCTATACAAACTTTAGAGCGCTTAATTAGTGTTGATGAAGCAAAACAGGTATTAATGAATATGGAAGCGGAGAGACTTCGCCATTCTTTAATTCAATCACTTTCTCATGATTTAAAAACTCCTCTTACAGCCATTATGACTAATGCAGAGCTTTTAAATAAAAAGCTTGAATTAAATCAAGTTGATGAAGCTAAAGCTGCATCTAAATCTCTATTGGACAGTTCTTCACGTATGGTGAAATTAATGACCAATCTGTTAGAAATGGCAAAGTTACAATCTAATCAGATTGTATTGAAAAAAGAATGGATGCCTGCTGATGAAATTATTTCATGTGCTCTTCGTAATGTTAAAGATCAATCTTCGTCTTTTAATATTAAGATAAATATCGCTAAAGATTGTCCTTTTTTCTATGTAGATCCTGTACTTATAGATAGACTTGTAACAAATATTTTAGATAATGCGTTAAAATATTGTCCTAAAGGATCCACTATTGAAATTGTGGCTAAAGGGCAGGGAGATAAAGTTACTTTAGCAATAAATGATTCTGGACCAGGATTTGGTCAGATAAAACCACAACGATTATTTGATCCATTTAGACGTGGAGTTAAAGAATCTAATGTTTTTGGTGTAGGTTTAGGTCTTGCAATTTGTAAAACAATAGCGCGTGTACATGAAAGTGAGCTTTTAGCACTTCCGTCTAAATTAGGAGGAGCTTCTTTTGTCCTTGTAATGCCAGTTGTTCCTATGCCGTTTACTGAAGATACTTTTTTATAGGGTAAATGATGATAAAAGCTAACATAGTTGTAGTTGAAGATGAAGAACATATATGTAAAGCATTAAGAAGCTTTTTAGAAGATGATGGGTATAGTGTGTTTATAGCTCAAACCCTAAAAAAGGCCTTGTAGAGTGTGCCACAAGAAAACCGGATCTTATTGTGCTGGATTTAGGACTTCCTGATGGAGACGGCTTGGATTTAATTCGAGAAGTTAGATCTTATTCTAATGTGCCAATTATTATACTTTCAGCACGTGATTCAGAACAATCCAAAGTAAACGCTTTAGATAGTGGAGCTGACGATTATTTGATAAAACCCTTTGGGGCCTCTGAGCTGCTTGCACGAATTCGTGCACAGTTACGACGTTTAGCTCATATAAGTAATGATATGTCTAATGAAAGTATAGTAGAGCTTCCACAAGAATTACGAGTAGATCTTCTTAATCACCTAGTATATAAACATAATAAAGAAATTCATTTGACCAAACTTGAATTTAGATTGCTTCAAGTATTAATAAAAGAGAATAATAAAGTTCTTACACAAAGATATTTGATGCAGCAGGTTTGGGGAGCTAATTATGTAGAGCATCAACACTATCTGCGTATCTATATTGGACATTTGCGTCAAAAAATAGAGGATGACCCTACAAATCCAGAAATTCTTATTACCGAAACAGGTATAGGATATCGCTTAATTAAGCACTAATTTCTGAATTAATTTACTAATTCTAGGTAAATACAACATATTTGTCGTATCTTTTTTAAGAACATTTTTTTATAAATTATGAAGATAATTTGTATTGCTGGAATTTTTATCATCCTTTTAATATAAAAGGTAATTTTGAGAACGTATGTATGCTTTAACTTGCATTAGAGCGGAGCTTTAATATATTAAAAAGATAATAAAATACGTTAGCATATTAATTACATTAATTTTGTTAATGAAGTCATCATAAATCAAAATAATATTTTTTAGTTTTATACTTATTAAGCTAGGTTTTAGGGAATAGCTTAATGGCTTTGATATTAAATTCTTTGAATTGACTGTTACAAAATTCTTATAGATATATCTTTAATTACAAAAAATTTTTATCTAAAAAGATTAGCGGCTAAAAAACAACCTTCAGGGCGAGGATACAGTTGCGAGGAGAAGCACAGCTTTTTATCAGGCTTTTTATGCTGCTAATATATTGACGGGTAATAGATATCGAAGCGCTTTTGCATGAGATGCAAAATAAGACGAAGACCATAACGCATTATTTTTTGAGGAAAAAGAGCAACATCAGGATTATTTAGATGAGCTTGCATCAAAGCTAAACTGGCTTTAAATCAATAGTCATTCAATTACGCCTTAAAAAGATTAAAGGAGTAATAAAACAAAGGCGGATATCCAAAGCTTAAGAAAAGGCACAGCGATGACGGTTTTGGTTATCCTATCTGCAGGGCTTTAAGTAGGGAGAAGATAACGGCTGGATTTTTCTGATTAAAATAGGATATGTAAGATATCGAAGCTCAAGAAAGCTTGAATGATATCCAAGAACGTTAGCGTAAAAAAAGCAGATGTCCAGTATGCCTCTATTGACTGAGGACTTGAAGGTAAAAAACATGAGTAAATCGAGGAATAATAGAGAATACTGAGAAGAAGGTTAAGGCAAAAGCGGAATTAAATTGTTTCATCTTAAAAGAAGCATGAAGTAAAATTATCACGAATCTTGAATATAAGCTTAAATTAAAGTGCTGCAGCTGTTTTAAGTGTGAGAAGAATGCCTGCATAAATGATGCACAAAACATATTAAAAAGGGCAGGACTTGCCCTGATGTCTTATCAAGCGAATCTCGGAGCTTGGCAGCAGGAATCCTCTGAAGCTGACAGCTGTATTGTTGCTTAAAAGTGGGAATACTCAGATTTTTGTCAGATGAGAACGTCAATAGGATTATATTGGTATTTATGCTCCTTATCTATTGATAGCAAAGGAGAGCAATACTTAAAACTTGGTATATGCAAAATATTCTGAAGATCTTTATATTAGTATAATAAGGTACAAGATTAAGGCATCAATATAGTAGTATTTGTGCTTATTTTGGCACAGATATCATTTTTTATGTTATTTGTCATTAGAGATGTTTTATGCTTAAGGGATCTAAGATATTGGTAATTATTAGGGTTAGTAAAAAATATAAAATGAAGTTAATTTTATAATATGAGATTATTTTTACTAAATAATAAAATTATTACATACATTTTTATCTATCATCTGACATATTGTTATATGTTATCTTTTTTTATATAAAACGTCATAAAGGCATAGATTGTGATATTAAAAAGTCTATGATGGGTCAATAAAATAGAACTTTATTTTATATTTAGAATAAT
>CAJKNC010000108.1 GCA_905201175.1 uncultured Succinatimonas sp. | reverse complement strand
CTATGGTAAAACCTAGAGCTCTTAAAATAAAAGATCAATATTTTAAATTACTCTGATTTTTTTTAGAGCGGCTTTTAGCTTCAGAAATTTCCCATTCTTGAGTCTGTTCATTATAAAAGGCGGTAAAACCAGTAGGCTTGCCGTCTTTTACGCCTATAACATACTGCTTGCCCATCTTACGGCTAAAACGCACTTCTGTTTCATTACCATCAGGATCTCTTTCAGGAGCCTGAGCTAAATATCTGAATTTAGGCGAAATGCGATCATAAAAACGCTTGAGCTCGGAAACCTTAGGCGGGCGAGTTTCTCTAACCTTAGGAAAATTATGCGCAGCTAGGAAAATACCTGAAGCTCCATCCCGCAAAACATAATGAGAGCCTTCGGCTTTACACGGAAGCTCTGGTAAATCTACCGGATCTTCTCTTGGCGGGGCTACCTGACCATTCTTCAAAATCTTGCGAGTATTGCCGCACTCGCTATTGCTGCAGGCCATATATTTGCCAAAGCGTCCATCCTTAAGAACCATCTTGGAGCCGCATTTTTCGCAGATGACCTCAGGGCCATGATCGATTTCAGAGGTGAAATTTCCCTCTTCAAAGCTGTAGCCGTCACAGCCTGGCAAGGAACACAGGTAAAGCTTATGCTTCTCATCAATAAGATATCCGTCCATGACAGAATGGCATTTAGGGCAACGAGGCCGAGAGCGCAGAATCTCAGTCTCTTCTTCTTCAGAAAGTTCTTTTTTATTTAGAGAACCGCTGTCTATAGGAGATAAATTTAAAGTCTTATGACAGCGTTCATTAGCTTTAACATTTTTATCATAATAACCCAAGCATGAGAGGAACATGCCGGTCTTTCCAGACTGTACGGCCATATGATACTTGCCGCATTCAGGGCACATCATAGAGACTTCCAAAGGCTTATTTTCCGGCATGCCTCCTTCAGAAGAAGGTGCGCTGGCTCTTTCTAGCTCCTCATCAAAGCTCTTAAAGAATCTATCCAGGCTTGCAAGCCAATTTTCCTTACCCTGAGCTATAAGATCTAAACTATCCTCCATTGAGGCTGTAAAGGACGTATCCATAAGATCTTTAAAGCTAAAGCGTAATCTGTCTGTTACTACCTCTCCCATTCTCTCGGCATAAAAACGGCCATGTTCAATTTTTACATAGCCACGCTCCTGAATGGTGGAAATAATTGAGGCATAAGTCGAAGGTCTGCCGATGCCGTCCTTTTCTAGCTCCTTTACTAAAGAAGCTTCAGAAAAGCGAGCTGGGGGCTGAGTAAAATGCTGCAGGCTTTCAAGCTTATCTAGACTTAAAAGATCATTTACCTTAAGCTCAGGCAGCAAATTTTCCTCAGATTTACCGAAGCTCCAAACCTTGCGGAAGCCGTCAAAAATAACATGTCGGCCTGAAGCTTTTAGCTCATAATCATTGCAGCTTACGCTCAATGAGGTAGATTCATAGAGCTGAGGAGTCATCTGACATGCTAAATAGCGAGCTTTAATTAAAGCAAACAGCCGCTGACCATCACGGTCAATGTCTGCAGGCAGCGGAGAGAGCGGATGTGACGGGCGAATAGCCTCATGAGCCTCTTGAGCGGATTCCTTTGATTTATAGTAATTAGGCTTTTTAGGTACGTAAGCCTCGCCGTACTCTTTTGAGATGATTTCTCTTGCTGTCTCTATAGCCTCATCGGAAAGATTAACGCTGTCAGTACGCATATAGGTAATCAAACCGCGCTCATACAGCCTCTGAGCTACCATCATGGTTTTTTTAACACTAAAGCCTAAGCGCTGATTGGCAGATTGCTGCAAGGTTGAAGTGGTAAATGGCGGCTGCGGAGATTGTTTGCCGGGTTTTACATCAATCTTTGAGACAATATATTGTCCCTGCTTCAGGTCATCTGCAATCAGCTGAGCTTCTTTTTTATTCTTAATTTGGCATTTTTTTCCTTTAAAATTAGCCAAATTCAGCTTTAAGCTTTCACCTTTAGGCGTTTTTGTGTACGCATCGATAGACCAATATTCTTCGGGCACAAATGACTTAATCTGACGTTCACGATCAACGATCAATTCAACAGCCACAGACTGCACGCGTCCTGCAGACAAGCCTCGAGCTACTTTTTTCCATAAAAGCGGCGAAACCATAAAGCCTACTACGCGATCTAAAAAACGTCTGGTCTGCTGCGCATTAACCAGATCCATATTGATGCGGCCAGGATTTTCAAAAGCCTTAGTAATGGCATTAAGCGTAATTTCAGGATACTTTACACGCAGATATTTATCTTCGCTTCCGCCTAAAACCTCTTTTAAATGCCACGCAATTGCTTCTCCCTCTCTATCAAGATCGGTTGCCAGATAAACCTTATCGGCATTCTTTGCCAGCTTTTTAAGTTCAGCTACAACCTTTTCCTTACCTGGCATGATTTCATAATCAGCCTTCCAATTATTGTAAGGATCAATGCCCATTCTTTTAAATAAGGCCTTATTCTTATCAGTACGGCTTTTAGCTGCAGTTTTCTTTTTTTCAGAACCGCTGCCTCCAACCGGAAGATCTCGGATATGACCAACACTGGCTTTAACAATATAATCATCGCCCAAATAGCGATTGATAATTGTTGCCTTGGAAGGAGACTCCACAATAACCAATGATTTACCCATAATCCTTATACCTTCTAATAGAGCTTATCCACACTTTTGGCTTCATCGAGCTCATGCTTTACAGCCTTAACCCAAGTTTCGGCACGAAGAAATTTCTTTATCTTTAATAAAATAGACTTTTTTGCATTGCGCTTCCAGACTATTTTGACTGCGCAGCCAAAAGTATCTTCAATTCGTCTGGAGATATAGCTGTCCGAAGTAGCAATTTCGTCAACCAAACCTAAATTTAAAGCATCTTTAGCCAGCCAATGTTCGCCTGTAGCTACATCATCAATCTTATCTTGCAGCTGAGGACGATAATTTGTCACTACCTGCTTAAAACGATTGTGAATATCCTCAAGTTCCTGTTTAAATTTTTCTCTGCCTTCATCAGTGTTTTCACCGAACATGGTTACGGTGCGCTTATATTTTCCCGCAGTAATTTGCTCGTAATCCACATCATACTTATCTAAAAGACGGTGGAAATTAGGCAAAGAAGCTACTACGCCAATAGATCCTATATAAGCAAAAGGCGCTGCCACAATCTTATCGGCAACACATGCCATTAAATAACCGCCAGAAGCTGCGACCTCGTCAACGCATACAGTAAGCTTTATGCCTTTTTCTCTAATTCTCGCAAGCTGCGCTGAAGCCAAGCCGTAAGCATTAACTAAGCCGCCAGGTGATTTTAAATTTAAAATCACCTCATCCTTATCTGTAGCCACATCTAAAATTGCGTCAATTTTCTTCACAAGATGCTTTAAATAGGATGCTTCAACATCCCCAGAGAAATTGATTACATAAAGATTCTGCGGACAAAAATAACCTTCCCCGCTCTTAGCTTTTAATAATTCTTGATGCTTCTTTTCTTCTTCTAAAGCTTTTTCTTTTTGTGTTTTCTTACGTTTCTTCTTTAAACGCTTGAGCTCTTTTTCATCTGCAGTACGGATTTCTTCAAGCCTTGTCTGCATAAAGCCTCTGCGATCTTTAACCTTATCTTTAAGATCAATAACCTCAAGCTTATCTTCAGATTTTTCACCTTTCGCGCTTTTTAATGCCTTTAAAACAGCCACAATAAAAATAAGAATAAAGGCAAAAATAAAAGCAATAATAAGACTCTTAACTGCAAATATGCCTATATCTGCTAAAAAATCGATCATCAATGACCTTCCTTACGCAGGATAATCTCCTCACGGCCAGCTTCAGTTAGGGTAACTGAATTATCATGAATTTCAATAAAACGCTGCTTATAAAGCAAGCCTATAGTTTTTTTGAATTTAGCTTTAGACATATGCAGATAGCTTTCAATATCCTCAGGAGAGGACTTATCTGAAAATGGCAGCGAGCCTTTATTCTTAAACATAATATCTAAAAGCTCTGAAGCGGCATGCTCAACTCCGCTGCGCCCAGGTTCCTGCATAGAAATATCCAAGCGTCCATCATCGCGAATATTTACCACGTAGGCCTCATAGCGTTTGCCGCTGCGGATTTCCCCCTTCTGTGAGCTTGCATAAATCAAGCCGTAATAAAGATCATCAACAGCAACGCGATATCCTAATGGCGTACGTTCTACCGGTACACAAACAACTTTCTGACCAATCTTATATTTTCCTGCAGGAGGTACGTCCTTAAGATAGCGATTAAGCCTCTGCGTTCCAAATAAACGCCCATAGCTGTCTTCAGCAATATAGATTAAGGCGCTGCTGCCTACTTCAAAATTAGTACGCTGCTCAGATACCGGTACCACCAGCTCTTTAGGGATACCTAAATCCAAATATGCCGTGCCGCAGTCAATTGAAGTAACCATCAATCTGCCCACCATGCCTTTTTGCAGATACGGATGTCTTGCTGTAGCTAAAACTCGGCCGCCATCGACATATAAAAATACTCTTAAAGCATCTCCAATCTCTAAATTTGCTGGCAATTGCTTTCTAGGTATAAATAATTCACCGAAATTATCCCCGTCAATAAAAGCTCCCTGATCGGTAATCTTTACCACTTTGCGGGATATCATCTTTCCAATTTCGAGATCAGAACTCATATAAAAGCTCCACCAAAAAACATTTCTTACCTTATATTAAACCATTTTTTTCAAAAGGTATTAAACAAAAAATCTAGTTATTGCAAGTAATTACCATGCTGTCACACAAATTTAATGAAAAACTTTATTTAGTTGTGTAAAATTTTTCAACAAGTATAAATTAACCTTTAGAATTTAAGATATTTTAAGTATTTATTATGAGTTCGGCAAATCTTACTTTATTATTTATAGGCCTAGGCGGATTTTTCGGTGCAATTTTAAGAGCCCTAACCGGCATGATTTTAACTAAAATGCCTTTTATACTGGGTATACCGCTGGCAACTTTAATCGTGAATATCACAGGATCTTTTCTTATAGGAATATTCCTTTGCGCTCCGCAGATTTTAGCTCATCCTAATTTGAAAGCCTTCTTAACTGCAGGTCTTATGGGCGGTCTTACTACCTTTTCAACTTTCAGCTTCGACAATTTGAATCTTTTAAATAATCACTTATTTTAGTATGGCCCCAGAAATTGATCACTTAAGTTTCTAGGTCATACTAACAGAA
>CAJKNC010000107.1 GCA_905201175.1 uncultured Succinatimonas sp. | reverse complement strand
AAGAAGCTTGAACCTGGTACGGCTCCTACCTTTACGTAATGAGCTAAGTCATAACAAAATTCTAAAGATGAATCATAGTTAAACTCGCTTATATCTACCAGGACAAAATAGCTTCCCTGGGGCTTTAAATATTTAAGCCCTATTTCATCTAGCCCCTTTAAAAAGATATCTCGTTTATGCGTATATTCCTTCTGCAGGCCCTGATAATAATCATCCTTCAAATTTAATCCGGCAACAATGGCCTCCTGCAGCGGAGCTGCTGCCCCTACTGTTAAAAAGTCATGTACTTTTCTGACTCTATCGATAACCTCAGGGGTGGAAAATACATAACCAATTCTCCAGCCTGTAATTGAGTAGGTTTTAGATAAAGAATTGCAAACAACCGTACGCTCGCGCATATTCGGCAAAGCGGCAAAATAAATATGCTTATTAGGAGCAAATACGATATGCTCGTACACCTCATCAGTGATCACAAAGGCATCATACTTCTCAGCTAATTTTGCAATAATGCTCAGCTCCTCAAGAGTAAAAACTCTGCCGGTAGGATTAGACGGATTGCATAAGATCAAAGCCTTAGCACCGTCTATAAAAGCTTTTTCCAGCTCTTTTTCATCAAAGGAAAAATCCGGCTCATGCAAAGGCACATATATAGGAGTCACTCCGCATAAAATCGCATCTGCACCGTAGTTTTCATAAAAAGGAGAAAAGATTGCCACTTTATCCCCTGGATTTAAGGTTGCCATAACAGCAGCCATCATAGCTTCAGTACCGCCGCAGGTTATGCACAGTTCAGTATTTTCATCGACCTTAATTCCCGAAAAGTGCTCGATTTTTCGTGCCAGAGCATAGCGGGTATTATAAGCTCCCCAGGTAACGGCATACTGATGCGGACCATTAAATGCAACTTTAGCTAAGCTCTCTAAAACCTCTTTAGGAGGATTATTATCAGGAAAGCCCTGCGATAGATTAATTGCATCATACTGCGCACACACACGAGTCATGCGTCTGATAACAGAATCTGTAAAAACACTTGATTTATCACTTAACTGAATCATTTTTGCTTATCCTTATTATGCAGCATAGCCGTCATGCGGATTTAATAAATTATATTCATCAAAAGCCTTTTTTATGCCTAACATTAATTCACGCTCAGACGGATCGGCATTTTCAAGATAAAAGGCTCTCTTGCTTTTGCCAATGCCATGCTCTGCCGATAAAAGCCCGCCTAAAGCATAAGCCTTCTTATAAATAAGGTGCAGACTCTCTTTTAAAACCTCAGGCCACTTTGCATCTGGAATATCATCCTTAATAATGCACAGATGAACATTGCCGTCTCCTGCATGGCCAAAGGCTACAATTCTTACGCCTAAATCCTTTGAAACCTTATCGACATACTCGACAAAGGCAGCAATCTGATTTAAAGGCACTACCGTATCTACAGGCTCCCATACTCCTGAAGCCTTAACCGCTCGAGCCAAAGCTCCCCGAATAGCCCAGACATGCTCAGCGACTGCCTCATCATCAAGATCTAAAGAGTCAAAGGCCAAGCCATGCGTAACAGTAACCTCCTTAAGCTTATCAAGTCTTTCATAAACGCCCTTTTTATCGCCATCTAAAGTTACTATTAAATAAGCTTTAGCAGAAGGCAAAGGAAATTCCTGCTGCAAAAACTTTTCGCCTAAGGCAATAACCTTCTTTTCAACAAATTCTATGGCTGTAGGATCTAAATTCTGCGAAAAAATCTGATTTACAGTGCGAATACCATCAGATAAGGAATTAAACGCTAAAATAGTGCTTAAGGAAAATTCAGGCTTCGGCAAGAGCTTTAATACAATCTTTGAAATTACGCCTAAGGTTCCCTCTGAGCCGGTCACTAATTTATGCAGACTGAGGCCGGTAGCATTCTTTCTGGTATTAGCGCCTAAATGAACCTTGCTGCCGTCAATTTTGATAAGATCCAGCTCCTGTACGAAATCGCGCGTAACTCCGTATTTAACCGCTCTCATGCCTCCGGCATTCGTAGCAACATTTCCGCCGATTGAAGCCTCCTTTTCTGCAGGATCCGGAGCATACATATAGCCTTTCGATTCAACATAAGCGATTAAATCGCAAAGCCTTACTCCAGGCTCTACGGTTACCGTCAGATTTTCCTCGTCAAGCTCTAAAATACGATTTAAGCCGCTTACATCCAAAACTATGCCGCCTTCCGGGATTGTAGATCCCACAAGATTAGTTCCGGCTCCTCTGATCACTACCGGAGCCTTATATAAATAAGCTGTCTTTAAAGCATTCTTAATATCCTCTTCATTTAAGGCTTTAATATAAGCTTCTGCATAGCCTATGCGCGAGCTCACAAAATCAGTTAAAAACTTTTCTTCAATATCTTTGCCGAAGATAACCTTACCTGCAATTTTTTCCTGTAAAGCTTGCTGTAATGCTGACATTTTTTAATCCTTATTCTTTTTAATGAGAAAACTTTTTGGCCAGATAATCACCTAAGTGCTGTACTATCTGCACAAGAATGACTAAAAAAACGATGGTAAAAATCATGATGCCGGTTTCGTAGCGGTAATAACCGTACTGCACGGCTAAATTGCCGATCCCGCCGCCGCCCACCATGCCGGCCATTGCAGAAAATCCGATAAGGCTTATAAAGGTTACGGTTATGCCTCTTAAAATTGCAGGTGCTGCTTCAACCAGCAATACCTTTCTGATAATTAATGAATTTGATGCCCCGCAGGCTAAAGCAGCTTCTATGACGCCAGGATCTATCTCAGCAAGCGCAATCTCCACCAGCCTTGCTAAGAATACTGTTGCCGTAATTGCCAAAGGCACAGAAGCTGCAATAGGGCCAATCTTAGTGCCTACCAAGAAAAAGGTTAAAGGCAGAGTAAATACCACCAAAATAATAAAGGGAATAGATCTGACGAAATTAACTGCCGATCCTACGCATTTATTTACCAGCGGCCTATTGTAAAAGGCATTGCTCGAGGTTAAATACAAAATAAAGCCTAAAATCGTGCCTAAAACTAGGCTTACTGCAAAGGAGATAGCCATCATGATGCAGGTTTCATAAACTGCCTTGCCTAGCTCATTGCTTAAAATAGTCAGCGTTGAAGAAATAAACTCATTCATAATGCGTCAGCTCCTTATCAAATTTGTGAACAAAAGCCTTCTCCTTAATGATTGCCAAGGCTTTTTCCTTATCTGCGCTATTGCCTCCCTTTAAGCTGATCAGCAGCCTGCCTAAAGGCTTGTTCTGTATGTATTCAATATTTCCTGCAATAATGGAAATATCTAAATTAAAGGTACGCGACAAATAGGAAATCAGACTTTCATAAGCACAATTTTCTTTATAAGTGATTAAATACAGATCCTTCTCATGCTCTAATACCTCAGAGGGGATCACTCCGTCTAAGCTGTGATTGATTAAATTGCGCGTGGCCTGAGCCTTAGGATGAGAGAAAATGTCATAGCTAGTACCAGCTTCTACAACCTTGCCCTTCTCCATTACGGCAATTTCATCAAAAAGGCTTTTGGCGACTTCCATCTGATGAGTGATAAAAAGAACCGTTATCGGATAGGCATCCTTAATGCGCTTTAATGCCTGAACTACTTCTTTGGTATTGTCAGGATCTAAAGCTGAGGTGGCTTCATCGCAAAGCAGGATCTGCGGATGATTTGCTAAAGCGCGGGCAATCGCAACGCGCTGCTTTTGTCCGCCTGACAGCTGATTTGGAAACAGCTGAGCTTTACTGTCTAAGCCGACTAAATCTAAAAGCTCATAAACCTTATCGGCAATTTTCTCCTTAGGAGTATTAGAGGCCTGCAGGGCAAAAGCAATATTTGAAAATACCGAAGCATTTTTTATCAAATTAAAATGCTGGAAAATCATGCCGATATTCAGTCTTAGCTGCTGTAACGCCTTATCTTTGCAGAATGTTATATCCTGATTATCGATAAATACCCTGCCTGATGAAGGTCGCTGCAGAAGATTTACTGTACGCACTAAGGTGGACTTGCCGGCCCCAGAAGGGCCGACAATGCCGTAAAATTTGCCTTTAGCTATCTCCAGGGAAACCTGATCTACTGCCGTAAACTCAAGCTTATCCCGCTTAAAGCGCACGCTGACATTTTCAAACCTTATCATGATCAGATCCTGCCTTTAAAAGTTTTCCCACCACTGCGGCCTTGAGAAGGAATCAAAGGCATGATCCTGCTCAAGCTCTTTGACGAAGCTTGCAGAATAAACTATGTCATGCAATGTCTTGCCTAAAGTGTCGCGATCCTGAGCTCTGACCGCAATAATGTTTTTAATCTCTTCCTTGACGTTTTCAACTCCTAAAGCTTTGCTGTAATCCAAATTTGCCGCATAAGCATAATTGCCAGGCACAAAGCCTAAATCAATGCTGTCAAGACTTCTTGAGATTTGCGCTGCCTCCATAGGAATAAACTGCAGATCCTTAGGATTAGAGCCGATATCGGCTATAGAAGCCTTCTGCTCGCTGTTTCTAACTTTAAGAGTAATTAACCCAACCTCTGAGGCAATGCGCAGGGCACGAGCTAAATTGACAGCATCTGCTGGAATGGCAACCTGAGCTTTTTGCGGGATCTCCTCTAAGCTTTTATATTTATCTGAAAACAAGCCTAAGCCGAGAGTAGGAACATTAATGACTGAAGCTAAGGATAAATTTTGATTTTTAACAATGCTGTCAAAATAAGACTGATGCTGCATTAAATTAAACTGAATATCGCCGCTGTCTAAGGCAGCATCAGGCTGCACATAATCAGTAAATTCAACAATCTCCACCTTATATCCGCGCTTTTGAAGCTCAGGACTGATAAATTTTTCAATCATGCTTCTGTAAGGACCGGGACAGACGCCAGCCTTTACAACCTCAGGCTCACTTGTAAAAGAAGCTGCCGCAGATTTTTCATCATTACCGCAGCCAGATGCTAAAACGGCACATACAATGGAGGTAATTAATAATTTTCTAAACTTCATTTTTTTCTTCCAAAAAGCAAAAGATAATACAATTTCTATGCAAATCAAAAAGATGACTTGCAGAAGAAACGAAAAATACAGATACAGAGGTGCCTATATAAAGACACTGCTGCTGATAAAAACAGAAATAGATGATTTGCCTAAACAGGCATTCGCATTAGAGAGGAAAGAGAGAATACGCAAGCTGCGATGCAGGAACAAACGCTCAAATTCATAACAGCCTCCGTAAATAAAAGTGATAAGAAAAATTCGGTCTAATTTCCAAAACCTTGTCTAATAATCTACAAAAATCAAAAGACATGTCAATGTTTTTTTTAAGATTAAAGATTATA
>CAJKNC010000106.1 GCA_905201175.1 uncultured Succinatimonas sp. | reverse complement strand
AAACCCGCCATTATCCTCTCTTTAAGACGCACAACCTTAGTTGAGAAAATAAAAAAATATAAAATTTAATATTAATGGTATAAAAAATTACGTAAGACAGAGCAAAATTATTCAAATTTTGCTCTGCTATAAAATAAAAAACGGCTTTGTAAAATTATTTTTAGCTTTGCTAAAGTTCTTCACTGCCATCTAGGAATAACGGCAATCTCCAGTCAATAGGCTCTTTGCCGTGAGCTAATAAATATTCATTCGCTTTTGAAAAATGACGGCAGCCAAAAAAACCTTTATAAGCAGATAAAGGGCTGGGATGAGCTGCCTCCAGCACTAAATGCTTAGATCTGTCTATATTGCGCCCTTTGTCGCGAGCAGGCCTGCCCCATAATAAAAATACCAAATTCTCGCAATTTTGGTTAATTGCAGAAATTACTCCATCAGTAAACTCTTCCCATCCCTGATTAGCGTGAGAATTAGCTTGGCCTCGCGTTACAGTCAAACAGGCATTTAGCAATAATACCCCCTGTCTTGCCCAAGGAATAAGATTGCCATGATTGGGAATAATAAAGTTTGGAATATCAGCCTGCAGCTCTTTATAGATATTCACAAGAGATGGCGGAACTCTTGTTCCTACCGGTACAGAAAAGCTCAATCCCATAGCTTGATTGGGTTCATGGTAGGGATCTTGCCCCATAATCACAACCTTAAGCCTGTTCAAAGGGGTGTAGACAAAAGCATTAAATTCATCTCCTGCTTTTGGATATACTTCTTTTCCTGCCTGTCGCTGTGCATTAGCATAAGCATAAGCATTTTTAAAAGCCGCGGTCTGTTTTAAAGGTCCAATTAAATCATGCCAGGTTTTCAATTCTAACTCCTTTGCTTTTTCTATTATGCAGGATTGAAAATATATATACAATCTAAACTATGCCATAATATGCATAAATACATTTATTTTTTAGGCGTTTATATGATAAAAATACTCCATACCTCTGATTGGCACCTAGGCAAATCATTATATGATTTTCCCCGCTATCAAGAATTTCAAAAATTTTTAGACTTTTTATATGGAGTTTTAAAAAAACATCAAGTTGAAATTTTACTCATATGCGGCGATATTTTTGATACTCAAACAGCCAGCAATAAGGCCCAGGAGCTTTACTATAACTTTTTAAACAAAGTACAGTCGCTAAAATCGCTCGAGAATATTGTAATTATCGGCGGTAACCACGATTCTCCTGCTTTTTTAAAAGCCGCCCGACAAATTCTGAAAAATTTAAAAGTAGAAATAGTCAGCTCCTTTACTGGTAATATCGCAGATGAGGTATTAACTCTTTGTGATAAACAAGGCAACCCCAAACTTATAGTAGGAGCAGTGCCTTTTTTACGCAATCGTGATGTTAGAGAAGCATCCTTCGGAGAAGAGCTCGAGCAGCGTAATTTAAATTTAAGACAAGGCATGGCTGCTCACTATCAAAAAGTCGGAGAACTATGTAAAAAAGCCGCACAGATTGCACATCCTCCGCTTCCTATCATTGGCACCGGACATTTAGCTTTAAGCTCCATGCATCATCATTCCGAAAATAATAAGGAAAATATCTTTATAGGCACTTTAGATATGTTTGACGCACAAATTATTCCGTCATGCTTTGCTTATACTGCTTTAGGACATATTCATAAGCCTGTAAAAATTTCTAATAATATCTGTTATTGCGGCAGCCCGCTGCAATTAAACTTCAATGAAGCCGCTAGCACCAAATATCTAAATTTGATTGAGCTTACCGATAAAGCAGAGATTACTCAAATAGAAGTGCCGGTATTTCAAAAAATAAAATCTATTTTAGGGGATGAACAGGAGCTGATCTCTTCATTAGAAAAATTAATTTCATTAAATGAGAGCTTCTTAGTTGAGCTTAATTATAATGGCGAGCATCCTATCGGTACGCTTTATGACAAAGCTCATGAACTTTGTGAAAATACGCAAGTAAAGATCTTGGTAATCAGAGATTTAAATATAAGAGCTAAATCTCTAAATCCTCAATATGCCGGGGAACTCTTATCTGAAATAAGCGTACAGGAAGTATTTGATCGCTGTCTTAAAGAGCACAACATCCCAGAAGATGAAATCATTGAATATCAAAATACTTTTAAAGAACTCTTAGAACAAATGCACACCCAAGATTCCGCACTGTAAATAACATGAAAATTCTTAGACTACATTTTAAAAATTTAAATTCTCTTGCCGGCGATTTTATCATCGATTTTACCCATCCATCTTATAGGCAAGAAGGCCTGTTTTTAATTTCTGGACCTACCGGAGCTGGTAAAAGTACGATTCTGGATGCTATAAGCTTAGCTCTATTCGGCAGAACTCCTAGACTAAAGGTAATTTCCAAAAGTATCAATGAAATCATGTCTAAAGGCTGCGGTGAATGCATGTCTGAAGCTGAATTTTCTACCTTAAAAGGAGAGTTTCGCTGCAAGTTTTATCAAAGACGCGCTCGCTGCAAGGCAGATGGCAGTTTGCAGGCACCGATTATGGAGCTTGTAGATTTACAGGACAATAAAATCATCAGCGATAAAATCAGTATTATCGAAAAAGAAATTGAAAAAATTTCCGGCATGAATTATGAGCGCTTCACTCGCTCTATTATGCTAGCTCAAGGAGAATTTGCGAAATTCCTGCAATCCAAAGATGATGAAAAAGCTGCCCTTTTAGAGCAAATTACAGGCTCTGCTATTTATTCTGAAATATCATCATTCGTACAAAAGAAATTTAGCGAAAAAGGTAATGAATATAAGCAAAAAAAAGCTCTGCTTGAAACAATAGAATTGCCGGATGAAGAAAAAATAAATTTAAAAAAGGATGAATTAAAGACTCTGCATGAAAAGAGCATAACTCTTGAACAGGAACTTAAATACCAAAAAGATGAATTAAATCATAAAATTAATTTAAATAAATGTATTTTAGATATTGCTGAGAACCATAAGCAGCATCAACAGCTGCAAAAGCATATCACTGAATTTATGCCTTTAAAGGAAAAGTTTCTAAGGGCTCAAAGAACTCTGGAAATTCAGAAGCAGGAAAATAAATACCTCATAGCATCAGATCAATTGAATACTTTAAATGCTAGCCTTAAAAAATATAAAAATGATATTCCTCTATATAAAAACGAAATAAAAAAACAGCATGCTGTTTTACAAGCACAAAGCCTCTATCAAAAACTTTGTTCATTAAATAATCAAAATATTTCTGCAATTACAGAATTTGTAAAAGATTTAGACATCAAGCTAGATATCAAGCAGCAGGAGCTTGAAAAAATAAAAAAACAATTAGAAAAAGATCAAAAGCTTCGCTTAGATAAGATTGATATTTACAAGCAGCAGAAAGAAAAAATTAAAAATAAACTTAAAGATATAGTTAAATCTCAGGAAATAGCACAAAATCTGAATAAATTTGGACCATATTTAAGTTCTGAATTATCATCTATAAAACTGCAGCTGCAGACTTTAAGGCAAATACCCTTACAAATAAAAAATAAAGAAAAGAGTATTTTAAACTGTAAAAAAATTATTGCTCAGGCAGAGCATACGCTTAAACTGCAAAATGAAGCTCAAAAACAAATTAAAACAGACAAGGAATTCTATGCTGCTCAGGAGCAAGAGCTTTTAAAGGCTAAAACAGTTTGCTTAAACGGAGAAACACTAAATTTCTACCAGCAAAAAAAACTTGAATATTTAAACTACGCCAAATTTATTGCCATTATTGAATCCTACGAGCAAACTCGCAGCACCCTCGCAGATGGAGAACCCTGCCCGCTTTGTGGTTCAAAAATTCATCCTTACTGCCAAAATGGATTACCTCAAAAAAATCAAACTCAAGAAAAATTACAAAGAATAGAAGATATACTTGCAAGCCTTCAAAATTTAGACAAAGAACTTGAAAATAATAAACATCAAAGAAATATATTAGATCTCAAAGAAGAGCAGCTTTTGCAGACGCAGAAAAATACACGCTTAGACTTAAATAATAATCAAGAGCTTCTTGATGGATTTCAAAAGGATTATCAGGCTTTATACGAAAATCAACAATATCTCTTAAAAAAACTGAGCAGCGAATTTAAAGAACATTTCCTTGTTAATCTGGATTTAACAGCTCAAGATACCCCAGATATTTTAGAAAAAAAGCTTTTTGCATACAAAAATATCCAAAATATCCTAGCTGAGCTTTTAGAAAAAAATACTCAGCTTCAAGAAGAGCATAAAATTACCTTTAATTCTTATCATGATTTAATCATCAAACTTAAAGACGAAAAAAAACAATACAAGCACCAAAAACAGCAGTACCTATGCCTGCAGGAGCAGCGCTATTTCTTCTTAAAAGATGCACCGGCTGAAGCATTAGCTAAAAAATATAGAGATATTTTAAATGATGCCATAAATAAGCAGCACAAAACTCAAACTGTAATTGCTTCACAGGAAGCTAGACTTACTCAAACATTAGAGCTTGCAGAAAGCCTGAATCAACAGCTCTCAGATCAAGAAAAAAAGCTTAACCTCAGCATGCTGGAATTAAAAAAAGCTTATGAGAACAAAGGATTTACAAGTTATCAAGATTTTTTAGAAGCTAAGCTTACAGAGACTGAATTTCAGAATTTGAAGGAAAAAGATCAAGAATTAAAAAGCTGCGAAGATAAGCTTAAAGGACAGGCTGAGCAATTACGCAATCAGCTTAGAAATTTAAAAAGTAAGCCCCTTTCTGCTTTAAATATACCTGATTTGGAAAATATTATTCATCAGCTAGAACAAGAAAATAATATCATTAATCAAAAATTAGGCGCGCTAAAACAAGAACTGAATGAATTTGAAAATAAAAAAACTCAAATGGCTCAAGAAATAAAGCTGCTTGAGCATCTGCGCCAGGAAAAAGATCGCTACGGTAAATTAAATGCGCTGATTGGTTCTGCTGACGGTCATAAATTTCGCAATTTTGCGCAAGGAATAACTTTTGAAATCATGATACAAAATGCCAATAAGCAGTTAATGCGCATGAGTGATCGCTATCTTCTGCAAAGAGATAAAAACTCACCTTTAAGCTTAAATGTGATCGATTATTATGAAGCTTCAGTTGTGCGCTCTACAGCTAATCTTTCCGGAGGAGAAAGTTTCATTGTAAGCCTTGCACTAGCTTTAGGCTTATCGCAAATGTCTCGCGGGCAAGTACAAGTAGATTCACTGTTTTTAGATGAGGGGTTCGGCACTTTAGATGAGAAATCTTTAAATATGGCTTTAAATAGCCTTGCTGCTTTACATCAAGAAAATAAGCTTATCGGTATTATCTCTCATGTCCAAGAACTCAAAAATAACATTTCAACGCAGATAATTGTTAAAAGACTTGCTGGGGCAAAAAGCACTTTAACAGGTCCTGGAATTCAAAGCCAAAATTAAAAGAAAACCCCATTTTTAGTATGGCCCCAGAAATTGATCACTTAAGTTTCTAGGTCATACTAACAGAA
>CAJKNC010000105.1 GCA_905201175.1 uncultured Succinatimonas sp. | reverse complement strand
CCGCCGCCGGCTTTGGTATAATTTGTAACCTCTTCAACAGTGGTTAAATGATTTTCCCAAACAGCCTTCTTTATCTTATTAATACCGACGCCAAAACAATGGCAGACTAATTCACCATCATCGTGGGAATTCTCATAGGACTGGCCATGATAATTAGCAATAGCAGCATCTAAAGCTTCTCGTCCCATAACAGAGCAGTGCATCTTCTCCGGGGGCAAGCCGCCTAAATAATCAACTATGTCCTGATTGCTGATCTTTTCTGCCTCTTTTAAGGTTTTTCCTTTCAGCATCTCAGTTAATGCAGATGAAGAGGCTATAGCTGAACCGCAGCCGTAGGTCTGGAAAGCCGCATCGGTAATAGTTTCTGTAGCAGGATCAATCTTTAACATTAGTCGTAAAGCATCTCCGCAGATGATAGAACCGACATCACCTACAGCATTAGCATCTTCAATAACACGAGCATTGCGCGGATGAAGAAAATGATCTTTTACTTTATCTGAATAATCCCACATTTTTTGTTCCTTTCAATAATATTTTTAATCTTTAATAACGTCAGCATCTAAAGCTATACGTTCTGAAATCTCACGTTTTAAGACTAAAGAAATTTTACATTTGCCATAATCTTTTTCTAAGAGCTCAACAAAATTTAAAAGCTGTTCTATGCCTTTAAAGCCAGCTCTCAGCATAAAGCAATACTCGCCGGTAATCCTCTCGCAAGAACAGACCGCAAGCTGCTTTTGTACAAAGCTTAAAAAGCGCTGGTAAACATAAGGCATCATATCTATAAAAATCAATGCCTCCAGATTTATACCCACTATTTGAGGATGCACTACAAGAGTAAAACTCGCGATTACCCCGCTATCCTCTAAATGTTTTAAACGAGCATTAACTGCTGGCGCACTTAAGTTTACCTTTTTACCAAGCTCTCTTAAACTCTGACGGCAATTCTCTCGCAAAAGCTGCAGTAATTGCAAATCTATGGCATCTAGCATGCTTAACCTTTATTTAATAGAGCTGACCTCAAAGCCTAAAGCCTCAATTGAAGTTTTAATAATACTGTCGCTTACAGCTTCAGGAATAGAAGCAACAGCCTCGCCTTTCTCTAAGGAAACAGCTACATCTTTAACGCCAGGTAATGCCTTTAATGTATTAGTTACAGATAAGACGCAATGCTCGCAATGCATTCCAGAAATTTTTATAGTCTTGATCATAGGTTTGCTCTCTTCTTTTTTATCTTTATAAGATTCTAATTTAATTTTTGTAAGCCTCAAGGCATTAGCTACAACACATAAAGAACTTAAGCTCATAAGCAATGCAGCCATCATGGGAGTGAATTTTAAGCCATATGCACTATAAAAAACACCAGCTGCAACAGGTATAAATACTATGTTGTAAATAAATGCCCAAAATAAATTTTCTTTAATGATTCTAATCGTCTTTCTTGATATTTCATAAGCATTAACAATATCTAAAAGATTTCCCTTCAATAAAACCACGTCACATGCTGATACTGCAATATCTGAGGTTCCTGCAAGACCTATGCCTGTATGTGCATGCGTCAGGGATACGCTATCATTAATGCCATCGCCTATCATTACAGTCTGCTCAGAAGATAAATTTAAAGTGTCGATGATCTTAGCTTTATCCTGAGGAAGAAGGCCTGCCTTAACCTGATCAATCTTAACAAGCCTGGCAACATTTAATGCAACCTTTTCGTTATCGCCTGTAAGCATCAGAGTTTTAAGCGCTCTCTTATGTAAAGCCTCAATTGTAAATTCAGCTTCGGACTTAATCTCATCCCCAACTGCAAATAAGGCTAATACCTCCTGGTCTTTATATAAAAACAAAACGGTATATCCTTTTGCAGTGTACTCATCATACGCATGCAGGTTATCTGCGCTAATCTCAATGCCGGCACTCTTTGCATAATTCAAATTACCTACTGCATAATGCTCTGCCATAATCTCGCCGCAAACACCTAGGCCCTCTTTAAAAGAATAATTTTCAACGGGGAATAAATTCTTTGCCTGAGCCTTATTGATAAAAGCTTTAGCTAAAGGGTGAGAGCTTTTCTGCTCTAATGAGGCAGCAAACAGCAAGGCCATATTTTCAGGATAATTTTGATTGGCAATAACCTTAATAATCTGCATCCTGCCATAGGTCAGAGTGCCGGTTTTATCAAAAACAAAGATGGTAGCTTTACGTAAATTTTCTAATACCTCAGGACTTTTAAACAAAATCCCTGCTCGAGCTGCCGTCCCTGTTGCAGCCATAATTGCAACCGGAGTTGCGAGACCTAAAGCACATGGGCATGATACTACTAAAACACTAATAGCAAAATTTATGGCTAAAGCGAAATCTGCTCCTGCAGCAAAATACCAGGCAATAAAAGTAAGAAATGCCAATATAATTACAGCCGGCACAAAATACGAGGCAATAATATCAGCAATTCTGGCAATAGGAGCCTTTTTAGAGGCTGCTTCATCAACTAAAGCAATAATTTTAGATAAAGTTGTTTCTTTTCCTACAGCCTGAGCCTGAACTTTTAAATAACCGTCAAGCAGCACGCTTGCAGATAAAACTTGTGATCCTGCAAGCTTTTTTACCGGCGCACTTTCTCCTGAGAGAGCGCTTTCATCACAAAAGCCTTGACCTTCAGAAACAATGCCGTCTATGCCGATTTGTTCCCCTGCTTTTATGACGATAATATCTCCTTTTTGCACTTCATCTAAGGGTATATTCCGATATTGATTATTTTTAAAAATGGTGACAAATTTTGGAGCTAAATCATATAACTTAGAAACAGCATCCGTAGTCTTTATCTTGCCGCGCTCCTCTAAATACTTTCCCACTGCCACAAAAGTCAAAATACCGGCTGCTGATTCAAAATACAGCGGATATTCATTCATCAATACCTCATATTCCATGCCTGCATCGATCTTAAAGAGGGAAATCAGAGAAAAGATTACCGAAGCAAGAGAGCCTAAGGATACTAATGTATCCATATTGAAATTAAAATGAACTAATGCTCTGAAGGCACTTATAAAATATTTTCTCTGCAGGAGCATCACTGCTAAAGTAATAGCAAGCTGAACTAGAGCAGAGGTCTTAGCTCCTAAGGAAAAAATATTTCCCATAGAAATACTCATGAGTAAAGCTGTAAGCGCTATGCTTAAAATAAGCTGCAGCTTTTGTTTTTTGACACCGCTGTCATCTGCAAGCTTAACTTTACTAGCACCGGAAGCAATTTCAGCCTTATACCCTGCCCTAGCAACAGCATCCTCTATTACGCCGTCTTTTAAAACATTTTCATCTGCTAATAAAGTCATGCGCTTATTCATAAGCATCACGTTTACATCACTAACGCCGGGAATATTTTTAACAGCACGCTCAACGTTAGCTACGCAAGCTGCACATGACATGCCTTGAATATCATAAGATCTTTTCTGCATAGCAAATTCCTAAAAAATGTTTTAATTTATTGATGAAGATCTTACCTTTAAAGGGACATTATGTATATCAAATATGTACTTGTTGAGATTAATTTTTATCTAAAATAATAGATTTTGATCTATTATTTTAGATAAATTTGAGATGAATAAACTGTATAAAAATAAAGGAAAGCTTTAAGACTTCCCTTTATTTTTTAACTAGCTGATTTTAGGAGCTTTGGCAAACGTTAAAGAGCGCATAGCATTTATAACTGATAGGATTAATACTCCCACATCTCCAAAAATAGCCAGCCAAATATTAGCTATGCCTAAGGCTCCTAATAGCAGGATAATTACTTTGACTAAAATTACAAAATACATATTCTCAAGTGCTAAAGAATAAGTTTTTTTAGCGATCTCTAAAGCCTCAGGAATTTTGCGTAAATCATCCTGCATAATTACCACATCAGCAGCTTCAACTGCAGAAGCTGAACCGAATTGGCCCATAGCAATACCTATATCTGCTGCAGATAAGACCGGTGCATCGTTTATGCCATCACCGACAAAGGCTGCACACTGATGCTCTTTTTTAAACTTAGCAAAATTTTCTAATTTATTTTCCGGCAGCTGTCTAGAGAAAACCGTTTTAATGCCGAGCTTTTCTGCAGTAACATTAGCCGCAGCTGTCTTATCACCTGTAATTAAAGCTGTTGAGATTTTCATCTTTCTTAGCTTTTCAAAAGTTTCCTGCGCATGCGGCTTGATATCATCATAAAGCTCAATTGTGCCTAAAAATTTACCGCCTTTAACAACATAAATATCAGTTCCTGAGCTTTCATAAACATCAACCTTATCGGAAGTTTTTCCAACTATATATTCATAGCGTCCAGCAGCTACGGTCGTGCCTTGATATTGGCCTTCCAAGCCCAAGCCTGCTTTTTCCTCAATATTGTCAAGCTCTAAACATTCTATTCCGTGCTCCTTAGCATAAGCTGCAATTGCTAATGCTAAAGGATGCGTACTTTTAGACTCCAAGGCATAGGCATACTTAATCAGATCTTCAGCATCTCCCTGCTTTGCATGAATATTCTTAACTATAAATTTTCCTGCTGTTACAGTTCCGGTTTTATCAAAAGCAATGGCTTTTAATTTAGATAAAGTTTCAATATGGATACTGCCTTTCACCATTATGCCGACCTTAGATAAAGCTCCTAAGCCGCCGAAGAAGGATAAAGGCACCGACAAAACCAAAGCACATGGACAAGAAACTACTAAAAACACCAATGCACGCGTAACCCAATCATTCCATTGAGCACCTTCGATGAATAAAGGTACTGCAGCTAAAATACAGGCGCTAGCTACTACTACCGGGGTATACCATACTGCAAATCGTCTAATTAAAGCCTCAGGTTTAGATTTATTGGCTGCAGCATCTTCAATTAAGTTTAAAAGCCTTGTAATTGAAGAATTACGGCTGTCTCGGCTGACCTTTAATTCAATTACAGAAGAATTATTTATGCATCCTGAGGGGATCTCTTCTCCTTTCTTATAAATTTTAGGTGCACTTTCTCCAGTTAGCGCAGCGGTATTTAATGCCGCCTGCTCATTTAAAAGGAAACCATCTAAAGCAACAGCTTCTCCTGCTAAAACCCTAATGGTATCGCCAATCTTAACTTTTTTAGGTTTGACAATATTCTCTTCACCATTATCATTTATAACTCTGACAAAGCTAGGCTTTAATTTTACTAATGAGGTAATTTCTTTATGAGATCTGCCTTGAGCGTAATGCTCAAACAGCGAACCTATCCTGTAAAACACCATTACTGCAAGAGCTTCAGGAAAATCTTTTAAAGCAAATGCGCCAAAGGTTGCAATTACCATAAGAAATTCCTCTGACATGCGATAACGAGTAAATAAGGTCTTAAAAGCCCCAATAACTATTTCATAAGCACAAGCAATATAAGCAACCAATGCTAAAGTTAAAGCTAAATAAAAATTAAGTTCCAGCGCTGAAAACTTATCTACCAAAAGTATCAGCATAACTAAGAGAGCACCGCCTAGAGAAAGCTTATCTTTTTTACTTAT
>CAJKNC010000104.1 GCA_905201175.1 uncultured Succinatimonas sp. | reverse complement strand
TCATAACAAAACCCCATTATCAATCATGTGATCAATAATGGGGTTCATACTATTTTATGGGGTTTTATTATTTATATTTAATAAATTTCAAGTATTACTTGAGATCAGCGATAAGCTCGTTGATTTCCTTTCCTAACTTAACAATGCCATCCCAATCGCGGGCTTTAACCAGCTTTGAAGGAGGAATGAAAGAACCGCCTGCAGCTGCTACATTAGACAGACTTAAGTATTCACGCAAATTCTCAAGGTTTACTCCGCCAGTAGGAACAAACTTAAGATCAGCATATGGTCCTTGTAAGGCCTTCAAGGTCTTTACTCCGCCATAAGCTCCAGCAGGGAAGAACTTAACAACCTTCAAGCCGAAATCTAAGGCTTGCTCCAAATCAGCCGGGGTAACAGTACCAGGGCATACAGGCAAATCATGCTTTAAGCACCACTCTACAACCTTGGGGTTAAAGCCCGGAGTAATTACAAACTTGCCGCCATTATCTAAGGTCTCCCAAGCATGATCAACATCATGAACAGTGCCAGAACCAACAATACATTCCGGAACCTCAGCAGCAATGCGCTTGATCGCCTCGCCGCCTAAAGGAGTACGGAAAGTAACCTCAGCAATCGGTGTTCCGCCTGCAACTAAGGCTTTTGCTAATGGTACAGCATCCTCAATATCATCGATAGTTACTAAAGGAACAATCTTAATTTGTGCGAACTTTTTAAAAACTTCAAACTCAGCCATTTAACTTATTCCTCTTTTTAAAGTTGAACTCGCTTGTGGGAATCCATAAAGGCCTTTAACTGCTCATGTGTAGGCAAGCCTTCATTATCACCGACGAAGGTGCACTGAATAGCACCAATAGCGCAAGCACGCTCTACGCACTTTTCTAAAGATAAGCCTTCCATTAAGCCGGTTAAGATACCAGTTGCGAAACCATCGCCTGCACCAACAGTATCTGCAACCTTATCGATAATAAATCCAGGAACCATAAATTCACGATCGCCATCTAAGCATAAAGCGCCCTTAGGGCCGCACTTAGTAATAACGGTCTTTGCACCCAAATTACGATAGAACTTGTTAATCTCGTGAGGATCAGTAGTGCCGCAGAGAATCTTGCCCTCGCCATCGCCAGGTAATACTAAATCAGCCTGCGCTGCTAAGTTATTGATGTACTCTACCATTACCTCCTGAGACGGCCATAATTGCGGACGGAGATTAGGATCAAAGGAAACATAAAGACCAGCTTCGCGAGCCTTTTTTAACATGAGCTTAACTGCTGCACGAGTAGAATCTGTCAAAGCAGGTAAAATACCGGTTAAGTGAATGTGAGAGAACTGAGTGAAATCAATCTTTTCTACATCTTCCTCAGAAAGAGTTGATGCAGCTGAACCTTTACGCATATAGAAAATTTCAGGATCACCCTTAGAAACCTTGCTCTTTAACATAAAGCCGGTACGCTTATCGGAAGAGAAAATAACCAGACTGTCATCAATCTTGTTTTCTCTTAAAGTACGAGTGATCAATTTTCCAAAAGGATCATCACCTAACTTGGTTAAATAGGCAGTTTTGTGACCTAAACGAGCAGAACCTGTAGCAACATTAAATTCTGCACCGGCTACAGCTAAACTATAACCTTTAACGCTATCTAAAGGGCCTTCGCTCTGAGCAATTAAAAGACCCATCGGCTCGCCAGCCAAAACTAAACCTTTACCCATTTTTATCTCCTTTATAACAGATATTATTTTTTTATTGGCATGCTCCCGCAAACAAATTGCGGCAAAAGTTATCGGCCAATGTAATTTTTAAGCTTAACTATGTATATTTAATTATACAACATCAAAATAGCTTTTAGGCCAATTCATCTGACTCCGTAAAGACAGGTAAATTGACAAAATTAGTTAAGGCAAAAATATATTCTCCGAAATTTTAGTATTTTTATAAAGAAAATGCAGGTAAATTACCTCTAAATCAAGACATCCGTTACAAAAAATGACAAAACAAATATATATATCCGGCTATAGCTATTAACTTGCCTGCAGATCAGATATTTTTTAGCAATGACTTAAAAATCCTAGTACCATATTTTCAAGCAGCATGGCTCATTTTTTAATACAGGTATTCCTTAGAATATTGCTAAAAAAAATTATTTCTACCCGCAAAAATAAATTTAAGATCATTCTTAATTTGAGAAGTGTATTCTTTTTTGAGATACTAACATTTAAGCACACCCATTGACATATGCTAAATAAACAGCTAAATCAAATAATTGCGCGAGGTCAACTGTGAACGAATTCTATCTGTCTACCGAGTTTGTATTAGTAAATAACAAAGAACCCATCAATCAGCAAATTTATCGCTTTTTAAAAAGAGCTATTATTGAATGCCGCCTTATGCCTGGAGACCCGCTCTCTGAAAATGCAGTTTCCTCTAAATTTAAGTCAAAAGTATCCAGACAGCCTGTACGTGAAGCCTTAATTAAATTAGCTAAAAATGATTTTGTGATTATCAGTCCTAAAAAAGCTACCCGCGTAGCCCCCATTAATAGAAGCGATATTTTACAAGGGGCTGAAATCCGCTGTGCAATCGAGGGATATTTTATTCGTAAAGCAGCAGAACTCATAGATACCAAGACTCTTAATTTTTTAAAAGATAATGTAAAAAAACAGGAGCAAGCTGCTAAAGACTATAATATAAGAGATCACTTTGCTCTAGATGATGAATTTCACTCCACTATCTTGAATGCTGCCGGAGCTCCAAAAGCTTGGAATATGATTGAAAGCGTTAAAGGTGTTATGGATAGAGTGCGTTTTTTATCTCTGGAAAATGAGCTTATTCCTATGGGGGTAACCTCTAAGGCTCATGAAAAGATTTTAGCCGCTTTAGAAAAGCATAATGCTCAAGAAGCGGAAAAAGCTATGCTTGAACACGTACTAAATACTAGGGCTTCACTTGAAAGCACTATGGCAAAATGCCGTAAAGACTGGTTTATTGACTGATTCCTAACTTTTTCCTAAGTCTTTTAGGTTATTATGGCTATAAGATGATTTTATATAAAATTTAAAATCAAGCTTTTGATTAAACGCTAATAAGGAGACTCACAATGCAATCCTCAAATCCAGCCATTGCTGTACTCAGCCGCCAAGCTGGTGCCTTTAATTTTGGTGGAACTGATTTAGCTGCCACTATTTCTGGTACAACTACTAAAGCTCTAATTCTTGTAGCTTTGACTCTTATTTGCGGCTTTTTTTCTATGAATTACAGCATCTATGCTGTATACACCACAGGTCAGGTTCCTTCTTTACTAGTTTACGGCTCCCTGATAGCGGCACTTGTAGTCGCAATGATCACTATTTTTAGGCCTCAAAGCTCGCCTATTACTGCACCGATTTATGCCGTTTTAGAAGGCTTAGCTCTAGGAGCTTTATCTGGTATTTTTGAAATTAAATATCCAGGCATAGCCTCTACTGCTGTACTGTCTACATTTGTCGTAGTCATATCTATGCTTGCTTTATGGAAGTTTAAGATTATTGTACCTACAGCTCGTTTCCGCGCTATTATCACTGGAGCTGTTGCAGGCGTTGCCGTACTTTATATCATCGATATGGTCTTAAGACTGTTCGGCGTTACTTTCCTACCTACCTCTGGAGCTATGTCTATAGGCATCTCCCTGATTGTCTGTACAATTGCCGCTTTTAGTCTGGTGCTAGATTTTGAAAATATTCAAATGGCTGTAGATCAAGGTCTGCCTAAATATTTTGAATACTTCAATGCATTCTCTCTATTAGTAACCATCTGCTGGCTATATGTAGAAATTTTAAAGCTGCTCTCCCGCAGAGAATAATTAGTAAGTGAAAATATTATTAAGCCGCCATCATGTCTGATGACGGCTTTTTTATGCCTAAAAATAAAAAATACAACTATAAATAATAAATTTCCAAAAGCATATGATTAAATGTAAAATGCAGATCCTAAGCAAAAAGTAATACCAAACTAACTTAATGGGGCATTCATGAGAGATTTAATACAATGTCGCAATGATATCGATGCTATTGATTCAAATATCTTAAAGCTTTTTAAAGAACGCATGGAGGTTGCAACAGATATCGCCCACTATAAGCTTCTGCACAATCAAGGTATTACCGATACTGAGCGAGAAATGGCCAAGCTGCAAAAACTGCGCGCTCAAGCTCGCGAGCTGGGTCTTCCTACAGATTACATCAGTGATGTATATCGCAAGATAATGGATCATACCTGTGCTGTTGAGCGTCAATATATTATTTCCATGCTTAACAAGCTTGACATAAAACGCGATACTTCTGTTGCCTATCTTGGAACTGTGGGCAGCTATTCATATCTTGCCGCACATAAATACCTCAATAATTACCGCGGTAAAGTTGATGCTCTAGGCTGTTCTACATTTTCAGAAATTGTACAAGCTGTTGAAACCGATCGCTGCAAGTTTGGCGTATTGCCAATTGAAAACTCAAGCTCAGGAAGCATTAACGATGTTTTAGATGTACTGCAAAATACTTCTGCCGTATTTGTTGGTGAATTATATGTAAATATCGATCACGCTATTTTGGGACCTCAGAATATCGATATATCCAAAATTACAGATCTTTATTCTCACCCTCAGCCGTTCTCTCAATGCTCAAGCTGGATTAAAGAAAATTTGCCGCACGCTAAAGTTCATTACTGCAAAGCTACCTCAGAGGCTATGCAGATGGTTGCAGACTATAATAATCCCTGCCATGCAGCTATAGGCAGTCATCAAGCTGCAAGCTGCTACAACTTAATTCCCATTGTAGATAACATTGCTAATAATATTCATAACTATACCCGCTTTGTAATAATCGGCATGACCCCGATTACAGTTCCAAATAATCTTGCAGCAAAGACCTCACTAAGCTTTAGCGTACAAAAATATACTCCAGGGACACTTATTGCCGTCTTAAATGAATTTTCAAAAGCCCAGCTAAACTTAACTAAGCTTATATCTCGTCCGCGCTTAGTCAGCGGCAGAGATACCTGGGAAGAAATCTTTTTTGCAGATATTGAGGCTAATTTAGCCTCAGAAACCATGCAAAATATTTTAGATAAAATTCGGAATTACACCAGTTCGCTTAAAGTTTTAGGGTGTTATGTAAACGCTGATAGAAAATAACCTTATGGCAAAAATTAACTAAAATTTATGGTTAAGGCTCTGATGAAAATCAATACAATTTCTTATCAGGGCCATTGCTTTATATAAATATGCAAAAAAAATTTTTCTTAGTTTATGAAGGAAGATTTTATAAAGCAGAAAATGCACGCAATAACTGAAAAAAATATAGCTGACTGCAGATAATAAAAGATATAAAAAAACCACCTTAAACGGTGGTGATTGGTGGGGAAGATGGGACTCGAACCCACATACCGAAGGCGCCAGAACCTAAATCTGGTGCGTCTACCAATTTCGCCACTTCCCCACTTAATTATATATAATTTTATTTAAAGGAGATGGGGTGGCTAGAGAGGCTCGAACTCTCG
>CAJKNC010000103.1 GCA_905201175.1 uncultured Succinatimonas sp. | reverse complement strand
AGATAAATTCTCAAAATTATTTAAATAAAACTTATTAAATATGAATTTATTACAAGAACACGCTCTTGAAATTTTAACCACAATATTAGGACTAATTTACATATTTTTTGAATATAAAGCTTCAAGTATCCTTTGGATATTTGGAATTATCATGCCTTCTATAGATATCTATCTGTTTGCCGCATACGGTATGTATGCATATGCAGGCATCTCTTTTATCTTTGCCGCTGTAGCTGTCTACGGTCTTTTAAATTGGAAATTCGGCGGAAAAAATCATAGCGAACGTCTGATTACTTGTATGACGTCAGAAAAAATAATAAGGTATTTTATAGGCACTTTAATTCTATGCTTAGCAATCTATTTTATTCTAATTAAATACACTGACAGCAATATACCTCTATTAGACAGCTTTACTACTGCATCCTCATTTATTGGATTAATTGCACTTGCATATAAATATGTGGAGCAATGGATAGTTTGGATTATTGTAGACATAGTCTCAGTCATCCTTTTTATAAATCAAGGCCTATATTTCAGAGCATGTCTTTATGCTTTTTATATAATTGTTGCAATTCAAGGATATCGTAAATGGAAAAGCATGGCAGTATCATTCCAGTAATTTTGGCAAATGGAAATTTCCCGCAGCATACAACGCCTTTACAAATTTTAAAAAAAGCTGATTATATAGTTTGCACAGACGGCTCTTTATATTCGCTTCTAAGCTATCAGAAAAATCATAGCAGCGATCTTGACTTGCAGACTGTTAAGCCTGATGTTATTGTAGGTGATGGGGATTCTCTGCCAAAAGAACTTAAAGAAAAATATCATAGCATCTATATTGAATATGCAGAGCAGGATTATAACGATCTGACTAAAGCGACTCGTTACTGTATAGAAAAAGGCTTCTCAAAGCTTATCTATCTTGGAATCGGCGGTAAAAGAGACGATCATGCTATTGCTAACTTCTCCTTATTGATGTGGTATAAAAAACGCTTCAATCTTGATATCGAAGCTTATACAGATTTTGGAAAATTTATTCCCTGCTGCGGAGATCATAGCTTTACAACAAAGAAAGGCAAACAAATCAGCATCTTCAACTTTGGAGCACAAAACCTCTCTAGCACTAACCTCAAATGGAATATCTACGATTTTAACGAATTATGGCAAGGCACATTAAATGAATCCTTAGCAGATTCATTTTCCATAAAAGCTTCCGGCCATTATATGATTTATATAAATTATTAAATATGCAAAAAAGCAACTTAACCACTCTTTGCTATCTTGAACAAGATGGCAAATATCTAATGCTGCATCGAACTAAAAAAGAGCACGACATCAATAAAGATAAATGGCTTGGGATCGGAGGTCATTTTGAAAATGCTGAAGCACCTGAAGAATGCCTGCAAAGAGAAATGCTTGAAGAATGCGGAGTTACTCTTGAAGATCCAAAATTAAGAGGCGTAATTACCTTTGTCTCAGATTTATACGGCTGTGAATATATGTTTTTATATACAGCTACTAAATATAACGGAAAGCTGTTTAGCTCTTGCAACGAAGGAGAGCTTGAATGGATAAAAAAAGAAGACGTCTATAATCTGCCGTTATGGGCTGGAGATAAAATATTCTTCAAGCTCTTAGAGTCAAGAATTGATTTCTTCTCTTTAAAGCTTTGCTATTCAGGTGATGATTTAGTAAAAGCTGTACTTGACGGCAAAGAGCTTTCTTTTTAGCTTGTTCTAAATAATAGCCTTTGAAAGCATATTGTTAAAAATATTAAAGTAAATATAAAAAATATCTTATAAATATAAGCGCATAAATCTTATTTGACTGCATGCATATAATAAAATTCAAGCTTTTTTTAGCCAAAATTTGGGGCTTTCTCCTCTTTTTGCTAAAATTAGCTCATAAAGGAGATATGCATGTCAGAAAGATTTAAACCCTTTGCTACTGTTGCCCTTATTATTGAACATGAAGGCAAATATCTAGTAGTCGAAGAATACAACGAAGATCAGGATAATCGCCTTGTGTTCGGCAATCCTGCAGGTCATATTGAAAAACAAGAAAGCATCATTGAAGCCGCTTTGCGCGAAGGCCGTGAAGAAACCGGCTGTGAAGTAGAGCTTTTGAGTCTTATAAGCATTGACGATTATGTCAAAGATTATGAAACTATCTATCGCTTCTGCTTTGAAGCAAGAATAAAAAATCTGCCTGAAATATTAAAGGCAAACGATCCTGATCATGAGATCCTTGATGTCAAGTGGTACACTAAGGAAGAAATTTACGAGAAAAAGGACTTATGGAGAACCCGTCTCGTAGGACGCAACTTTGATGCCTATTTTTCAGGCCAGCGTTTACCTTTAAATCTTATTGATACTGTTAAGTCATAATATGCAATTTGATGCCCGTATTCCATATGAGGAGCTTGTCGGCAAAGAAGTCGTAGTAGGCTTATCCGGCGGTGTTGATTCCTCTTTAAGTGCTGCATTATTAAAAGAAAATGGTATGCATGTTACTGCCCTTTTCATGAAGAACTGGGAAGAAGATGATAATGAATCATACTGTGCAGCCGCAAAAGATCGCGAAGATGCCCAAAAGGTTTGTGATAAATTAGGGATTGAACTTAAAACCATCAATTTTGCTGCAGAATACTGGGATAATGTTTTTGAAATCTTTTTATCTGAATATGCTGCCGGCAGAACCCCTAATCCTGATATTTTGTGCAATCGTGAAATAAAATTTAAAGCTTTCATGGATTATGCCATTAAAGTTTTGAAAGCTGATTATATTGCTACAGGGCATTATTGCCAAAGAAGCTTCAACCTGCCGCATGCGCATCTTTTACGCGGGGCTGACGGCAACAAAGATCAAAGCTATTTTCTGCATGCTATTGAGCATAATGTTTTAGAAAAAGTTTTATTCCCAGTCGGACATTTAGAAAAACCCTTAGTAAGAGCCATGGCTGCTGAAAGGGGTCTTGAAACAGCCACAAAAAAAGATTCAACTGGCATCTGCTTTATAGGCGAGAAGCGCTTTAAGCAGTTTCTCTCACAATATTTACCGGCAAAGCCTGGCCCCATAAAAACTTTAGACGGCAAAACAGTCGGCAGACACAATGGCCTTATGTATGCAACCATAGGTCAGCGTAAAGGCTTAAATATCGGCGGCACCAGCGAAGGCAACGGTCAGCCCTGGTATGTAGTTGACAAAGATATCAAACATAATACCTTGATTGTGGCTCAGGGACATTCAAGCGAGGCTTTAATGGCTTACGGCTTATTAGCAGTAAAGCCTTCCTGGATTATTGAAGAGCCTTCCTTGCCTTTAAAATGTACCTGTAAAATCCGTTATCGCCAGCCTGATGTTGCTTGTACAATTTATCCTCATCAAAATGGTCTTGAGGTAAGATTCGACAGTAAGGTCGCTGCTGTCGCCCCTGGCCAATCCGTCGTTTTCTATCAAAACGAAGATTGTCTGGGCGGAGCTGTGATTGATAAGGCTTTAAAAGATTAAATTATTTATAAGGAGTGCTTTTAATGGCAGATATTAAGGGCGAAACCATTGCCCTGGCAGCTTTATTCCAATGCTGCGCCCAAATTAGCCGTGTTGCAAATACCGGATACATGGATGAGCACGCAGCTGCCGCAGTAGTACGAGGCTTATTAGTCACAAATCCTCAAAGCGTTGAGGATATCTACTCGCCAGGCCGACTTATGACAGGCTTTAAGCAGCTTGTAGACAGCTTCGACAGAACTATGGGAAATAAAACCTCAGAAACTATTGCTATTACTCAGAATGCGCTGAAAATCATTGCTTTAGAGATAAATATCTCTCGTAACAGCGCTATCTTCAACCGCATGGGATCTGAAATTGACAGGCTTTACGCCAATATTTTGGCAAAAGAGCCTGGCTATCTGGAAGCTTCTCCAGAAATTATTTTGGATAACAATTACTTAAAGGATTTTTCTAATCTTTATCAATCCCTAATAAGCCCTAATTTTCCTAAGCTTATAATTTATGGCGAGGAACAATATTTAAGCAATCCTGTAAATCAGGACAGGATCCGCGCATTGCTGCTATCAGGGATCCGCGCGGTAGTGCTGTGGCGTCAGTTAGGAGGACGCCGCCGCTTTCTATTTTTCCGCCGCAAGGCAATTGTTGAGTGTGCTCGCAAAGGCGCCACTTCCGGAATTTTAAACTAATGTAATTTGAGGACTATCATGGAATTATCTTCACTTACCGCTGTCTCTCCATTAGACGGTCGTTATGCATCTAAGACTGCAGAGCTGCGTTCAATTTTCTCTGAGTACGGCTTGATGCGTTTTCGTGTTCAGGTAGAGCTCACCTGGCTTAAGCACTTAGCTGCCTGCCCTTTGATTAAAGAAGTTCCGGCTTTCAGCAAAGAAACCCTTGCCTTTATCGACAATATCATCAAGAACTTCTCCGAAGAGGATGCCTTAGATATTAAAAAGCGCGAAGCTGTAACCAATCACGACGTCAAGGCTGTTGAATACTTCTTAAAGGATAAGACTGCATCCTGCCCTGAAATTGCAGCTGTCAAAGAGTTTATCCATTTTGCCTGCACCTCTGAGGATATTAATAATAATTCCCATGCTCTAATGCTAAAGACTGCCCGCGAAGAAGTGATTCTGCCTTTATGCGATGAGCTTATCGCACAAATCACTAACTTAGCTCACACCTATGCTAATGTGCCGCTCTTAGCCCGCACCCACGGTCAGCCTGCATCTCCAACCACTATTGGTAAAGAGATGGCTAATGTTGCTTACCGCTTGCGTCGTCAGCGCAATGAAATTGCTAAGATTGAAATCATGGGTAAAATTAACGGCGCTGTAGGCAACTTCAATGCTCACACTGTAGCTTACCCAGAGGTTGACTGGTATGCATTCTCTAAGGCCTTTGAAGAGGATTTAGGCTTGACTTTCAATCCTTATACCACTCAAATTGAGCCTCACGATTACATTGCCGAGCTTTTTGCTGCTATCGATCGCTTCAATACCATTATGATCGACTTTGACCGCGATATTTGGGGATATATTTCCTATGGCACCTTCACTCAGAAGACTATTGCCGGTGAAATCGGCTCCTCAACTATGCCTCATAAGGTCAACCCTATCGATTTTGAGAACTCCGAAGGCAACTTAGGCATTGCTAACGCTCTCTTTGTTCATTTAGGCAATAAGCTGCCAATCTCCCGCTTCCAGCGCGATTTAACAGATTCTACTGTATTACGTAACTTAGGCGTTGCTATCGGCTACTCTATCCTAGCTTGGAAATCCACATTAAAAGGCATTTCTAAGCTTCAAGCTAATACAGCTCATACTGCAGCTGAGCTAGACGACAACTGGGAAGTTTTAGCTGAGCCGTATCAGACTGTAATGCGCCGCTACGGCATTGCTAATCCGTATGAAAAGCTAAAGGCTTTAACCCGCGGACAAAAGGTTACCCGTCAGATGATGCTCGACTTCTTAGAGACCTTGGATATTCCAGAGAGCGCTCGCGAACAGCTGCGAGAGCTTACTCCGGCAACCTATATAGGTCGAGCCG
>CAJKNC010000102.1 GCA_905201175.1 uncultured Succinatimonas sp. | reverse complement strand
AAAATATTGTTAATATAAAAATATTTCTTCTAAGCTATAGAAGCTTGACTGTACTGAAAATACAAGATTATTAGGCTTTGATTTAAAGCTTAAAGCAAGGACTCAAGCGCAATAAGCTTAAAATTTAACCCTTTATATCTTAAATTAAAGGTTTTAAGTGGCATTTAAATAGCTATTTAAAGCGTAACAGGCACAGGCCTCTTTTGATAAAGCTTTTTTTATGTGATAATATAACTACATGAAATATTTAGCGCTTTTATTTTGTTTGCCGCTGTTTTTGATCTCTTTTCAATTACAGTCGGCCCCTGCTTCAGGCTTTATTTTAGAATATAAGAAGCCGGATCCTCCAAATACGGTTAAAGGCATTTTGAAAAATGCCAAAGAGCATGATTTTGTATTAATAAGGGGTGAATTTACAAAAATTATAGATAAAGAAAACTATACTTTTCGTGACGAAAAAGGCGATACGATTACGGTATACTTTCAAGATGGAATCATCCCTCCTGATCTGACTTTAAATTACGAATACTATCTGTGGTGCGAGATTATAAAGAGTAACGATCAAAAGGTTTTAAAAGCCTTAGTAATCTCTATTCATTCTTAAATTTCTGTATTTTTAAATGTTTGAACTTAGACAATATTTTTTATTGTTGCTGACAGCAACTATTTGGGGTACCGGCTTTATTGGTCAAAAATTAGGCATGGATTACATAAGTCCGTTTGCTTTTACCTTTTGGCGTACTTTAATTGGCGGCTTATTTTTAATTCCTGTAATTTTTATCTTAAAAAGTATAAAAATTAAAAATAAGCCTCTGCTGCGCCCCTCAAAACCGCGTAAATTCATCATGGGCTCCTTAGCCTGCGGCATATGCCTGCTCTTTGCTGAATCCTTTCAGCAATTTGGCTTGATCTATACTGATGTAAATAAAGCCAGCTTTGTTACTGCTCTCTATATCATTTTCGTGCCTTTTTTAGCCTTAGCCTGCGGCTGCAAGCTTCAGCTTAAGATAATTATTGCCCTCATAGTATCTGTTATAGGCTTATACCTTCTATGCATGAAAGACTCTTTTATCCTGCAGCTAGGAGATTTTTTAGTACTCATAGGCGCAATCTGTTTTGCCTTTCATATCATGGTAATTTCCTATTACGTCAATTACGTAGACGGCGTATTGCTTTCTTGCGGGCAATTTTTTGTCGCATCCTTTTTCGGCCTGATTATGATGTTCTTTACCGGGGTGCCGTCTTATGAAAATTTTGTCCTGGCAGCTCCGGCTTTTATCTATACAGGCATTATGTCTAACGGTATTGCCTATACTTTACAGATTATCGGCCAAAGAGGCATCAATTCCTCTATTGCATCACTCATCATGTCGCTTGAATCCGTGATGGGAGCAATCTTTGCAGTACTGTTATTAGATGAGGTCATGTCATTTAAGGAAATAATTGGCGCTGTTTTAATGTTTGCTGCCGTTATCATTGCCCAAATACCGACCAAAAATAGAGCTTAAATTGCTAACAAAGACACATTTGTAAATAGGAATACCATTATTATTTATTGATGTGCCTTTTAAAGTGTAGAATATGCGCTTAGATTTTTAATATCCGAGGTTTAAATAATGAGCGAAGCTAAAACAATGCTCGTGACTAATGCCTTGCCATATGCAAATGGTCCTGTGCATTTAGGTCATATGTTAGAGCATATCCAATCTGATATTTACGTACGTTTCCAAAGAGCTTTAGGTAATACTGTTTATTACGTCTGCGGCGACGACTGCCACGGCACCCCGGTAATGATTAAAGCAGGACAGTTAGGTATCACTCCTGAGGAAATGATTCAAAAAGCTTGGGAGTCTCATTATGCAGACCTTAAAGGGTTCTTAGTAAATTACGATAATTACTATAAAACTCATTCTCCGGAAAATCAGGAGATTTCTGCTATGATGTATAAAGAAGCCCAAAAGAACGGCTTTATCATTACCAAGCAGATTTCTCAGCTTTATGATCCGCAGAAAAATATGTTCTTACCGGATCGCTTTGTAAAAGGCACCTGCCCTAAATGCGGAGCTAAAGATCAATACGGCGATAACTGCGAGGTCTGCGGCGCTACTTATAATCCTACCGATCTTAAAGATGCCTATTCCACCGTCTCAGGAGCTGCTCCTGTATTAAAAGACTCTCTGCACTACTTCTTCGATCTCCCTAAAGCCGGCGATTTCCTGCATGACTTTATCCGCAATCGCGGTGTCATACCGACGGAAATGGCCAATAAGCTCGAAGAATGGTTTACTCAGGGACTTAAGCCTTGGGATATCTCCAGAGATGCTCCTTATTTCGGATTTAAGATCCCAGGAACCGAAGATAAATATTTCTATGTCTGGATGGATGCTCCTATAGGCTATTTCGCTTCTTTGAAGAATTACTGCGATAACCACGGCCTGAATTTTGAAGACTTCATCAAGAGTGATTCTAAGATTGAAATGAGCCACTTCATCGGCAAGGATATCCTTTATTTCCACTCTTTATTCTGGCCTGCTACTCTTCACGCTGCTAATCTGCGTTTACCTAACCATATCTTTGTACATGGCTACGTAACTGTTAACGGCGCTAAAATGTCCAAGTCTAAGGGTACCTTTATCAAGGCTTCCACCTTCCTGAAGTTCTTAAAGCCTGAGACTTTACGTTATTACTTTGCCTCAAAGATGAATTCTTCTGCTGTGGATTTAGATTTAGCTTTAGATGATTTCGTAGCTAAAGTTAATTCTGATATTGTAGGCAAGGTTGTAAATCTGGCCTCACGCACAGCAGGCTTTATTACCAAGCGCTTTGACGGCAAATTAGCTGCCAAGCCGTATAATGAAGAAATCTTAAAGCGCATCGGCCAAATCAAGACAGACGTCATCAAAAATTTCGATAACTTAAATTATGCAGAAGCTATTCGCATAATCATGTCTCTTGCCGATGAAGCGAATCGCTATATTGATAAGGAAGCTCCTTGGGTTTTAGCCAAGAGCGAAGGCCAGGAACAGAAACTGCATGAAGTATGTTCTGACGGCATCAATCTCTTCCGCGCTCTTATTACTTTCTTAAAGCCGGTTTTGCCTGAGATTGCTGAGCATACTTCAGAATTCTTAAATGACGATCTCCTGTTATCTGAGGTTGAAAAGCCGCTTTTAGGTCATAAAATCAATAAATTCAAACCTTTATTCTCTCGTATAGAGGCTGCAGATATTGAAAAGATGATTGCTGCTTCTAAAGAGGATTTAAAAGAAGCCAACAAAGCTCAGAAAGCTGCTAAAGAAGATAAGAATGGTGAATTTGAGCCTTTAGCCGATGAGATCACTATTGATGACTTTGCTAAGATCGATCTGCGTGTAGGTCAAATCATTGAAGCATGTGAAATTCCTGAAGCACGTAAGCTTTTGAAGCTCACTGTTGATTTGGGCTTCCAGAAGCGTCAGGTTTTTGCCGGTATTAAAGCCGCCTACAAGGATCCTAAAGCCTTAATCGGCCGTAAGGTTATCCTAGTTGCGAATCTGAAACCGCGTCAGATGAAATTCGGCTTATCAGAAGGCATGGTAACAGCAGCCGGCCCAGGCGGCGAACAGGTTTTCCTGCTGAGCGTTGATGACGGCGCTAAAATCGGTGATCGCATCCACTAGCATCTAATTCAGAAGCCCTGCAGCAGGGCTTCTTCCCATCTCTCAAGCAATGTTTTCTTTACTAAAAGATATCTCTAAAAAGCTTTTGCCTAAGCTTGTTTTATATTTTTTAAAATACTAAAATAGCGGCCGTTTTGCAGATTTAATTTTAGGGGTTATATGTTAACGCGCAGCTTTGTCTCTGAAATTCGCCGCATGCTAAAGCTTTTCTGGCCGATCATCCTCGGACAATTAGCTGTAAACTCAATGTCTGTTGTTGATACCGTGATGGCAGGTATGGCAGGCCCGCTGCAGTTATCCGGAGTCGCCATAGGTGCAAGTTTCTTCTACCCGGTGCTTTTTACCATGGTAGGCTTATCTTTAGCGATTCAGCCTATAATTTCCCATCTTTTAGGCGGAGGGAAAAAAAAGGATGTCAGCCAGCAGATGCATCAAATCACTATTACCTCTTTGGTGATCTCCGTCTTTATGGCTGTTTTTCTGTCGCAGCTGCACCTAGTCTATAACTTTATTCCAGCTGATCCTGAAATGATCAGAGTTGCTACAGGCTACCTATATGCGCTCTCATTAGGCATTCCTGTAATGGTTCTCTATAATGTTCTGCGCGCCTATTGTGAAGGCTTGGGAATTACTACGCCGACATTGTGGTTTGGTTTTCTGCAGCTAGCTTTAAATATTCCTTTAAACTACATTTTTATTTTCGGAAAATTAGGTCTGCCTGCTTTAGGCGGCATCGGCTGCGGTGTCGCTACTGCTCTTACATCCTTAATTGCAACAATAGTATTCTTAATTTATGTAGAGATCTCTCCGCGCTTTAAAGATGTGCGCCTGTTCCGCAAGCTATATGCCTTAGATAAAAATTGCATTAAGCAGTTTTTGAAATTAGGCATTCCTTTAGCCTTAAGCTCCACTATGGAGGTTACATGCTTCTCTTTAGCAGCCTTAATTCTAAGCCCTTTTGGTCCTATAGTAGTTTCTGCTCATTCCATTACCTTAAATATCTCAGGCATGCTTTTTATGCTGCCCCTTTCCGTTGCAATTGTTACTACCATTCGTGTCGGCTATTTTATGGGAAGACATAATTTCGACAGGGCAATTCAAACAACAAAAGCTGGGTTCTGCATTAATTTATTCTTCTACTTAATCTCAGTAGTATTCCTTTTAAACTGCCGCCATTTTTTAGCTAGTCTATATACGGATAATACCGAAATTATAGATATGGCATCATCTCTGCTGCTCATAAACTGCCTGTACCTTTTGCCAGATTCTATTCAAATGCTTTCAATCGGCGTCCTGCGCGGCTTTAAGGACAGCAAAACTATTTTCTTCGTTACGCTAGTTGCCTACTGGGTAATCGGCATGCCGTTAGGCGCATCTCTAGCCTGGGGTATTTTTACAGAAAAAATGCATGCCTACGGCATTTGGATAGGCTTTATATGCGCCTTATCCGTAGCAATGATAATCTATGTAATCAGACTCGCAATTCTGTTTAAAACGCGCAGATTACCTAAAGCCTTAAGGGCTTAAACACCCAAAATTTGGCTTATTTTTTGTGTTGCATACGACAGGTAATTCTGATTCCGTCTCAAAAAAGCTCTGACAGAGATATTTATATCAGAGCTTTTCCATCAAAAAATGAAATATCTTTTTTTATGAAAAGCAGATGTCTGCCGGCAGGATTGATTTAATAAGGCTTAACTCTGAGCACTCTTAACCATACATACGTAATTTTTCAATATTTTTACGAATCTTATTTAAAAATTATTGCCTCATATCTAGCTTCGATACATGCCTCATAAGCTTTGCTTATAAAGCTAAAATCCTCATTAATAAGCATATAAAACTGCTATTTGGTTGCTGTTTTCCTTCTGTTTTTTAATCTCTTCTTTTAGTTTTTCATCATTTTAGTTGCCAGTGTTGGATTAAT
>CAJKNC010000101.1 GCA_905201175.1 uncultured Succinatimonas sp. | reverse complement strand
AATATAATCTTATTATATAATTTGCGTCTAATAAAAAACGCAAATTATATAAATAAAAAGAATTATACAAAACCAGGCATTAAAATTACTTTTCCTGCCTTTAAAGAAGATTGAACATCAATAATACGTTGATTAGTAGACCCTCTAAAATCAATCATCATTGATTTTTTATTCATTACAAATGGTCCATCAACAACTACATCTAATTGTTCTAGCAAAGCAAGCCTTTTTTTATCATTAACAAGCTTATCAAAAGTATAACCACTATATGACCATAGGTTATATCCTGAAGCTCTTAGGATTTTAGCAAAAATAGTTAATGGGCCTGGTTGAATAAAAGGCTCTCCGCCTGAAAAAGTAATTCCGGTTATTAAAGGGTCGCTTTTAATTTCTTCATAAAGAATACTAAGTTTAACATCCATTCCTCCGTTTAAACTTTGAGCCTGAGGATTATGGCACCCTTCACATCTAAACGGACATCCTTGGGTAAATACCGTATAACGAATTCCAGGACCATCCACTATAGATTCAGGAACAGCCCCGGCAATTCTTAAAAAGGTATTATCCAGAACTTTTATATCCGGATTTACCATTTTATTTAAACATGCATATGTTTAACGCGATCATGCTCTTCAGCCTTTTTACCGTTATTAAAACGATCAAGGCTTCCTACAAGATAACCAGTTACACGACGAATTCTTTCGAACTTGACACCTTCACCGACTAAGCCATTATGGGGATGCAATCTTGTCTGCATTTATTTTCTCCTAAAGTTAATAGTTAAGTCTAAAATCCATTAGCAAGAATAGATACAACCTACTCCAAGCTTACGTAATCTTTCTATAGTTACGCCTTCACCATCATGACGCCCGCATTTAGGACAGACATCATTAATAACGCCGACATAATTACAAACAGGACATCTATCTACGGGATGATTAATAGAGCCATAACCAACACCGCAATCCTTCATATATAAAATTACCTTTTCAAAAGCATCTATATTCTTAGTTAAATCACCATCCATTTCCACATATGAAATAGAGCCAGCATTGCACAATGCATGGAATGGACCTTCAATCCTAATCTTATCTGCAGCAGAAATATTATAATAAACAGGAACATGGAAGCTATTTGTATAATATTCTCGATTAGTAACACCCTCAATACTACCGTAAATATTGCGATCAATCTTTACAAAACGTCCAGATAGACCCTCAGCAGGTGTTGAGAATAAAGAGAAGTTTAATCCAGTCTCTTCTGTATGCTTATCTGTAAGCTCACGCATATGCTTAATTATCTTATAACCTAAGTCATAAGCCTCTTTGCTTTCACCATGATGCTTTCCAATTAAAGCAACCAAACACTCAGCTAAGCCAATGAAACCTACAGACATAGAGCCATGTTTAATAACATCTTCAATCTTATCTTCCGGGTTTAAATGATCAGAATCTATCCACACTCCTTGTCCCATTAAGAATGGATAATTTAAAACTTGCTTGTTAGCAATTAATTTAAATCTGTCCATTAACTGATCAAAAACCATATAAACTAACTTATCTAATGACTCAAAGAAATTGCTAATTGAACCATGAGCCTCGATTCCTAAACGGGGCAAATTGATAGTCGTAAATGATAAATTGCCGCGGCCAGGAATAATTTGTCTTGTTTTGTCATAATAATTAGATAAAACACGGGTACGACATCCCATTAAAGCCACCTCAGTTTCCGGATGACCAGGAATATAGTACTCTGCATTAAAAGGCGCATCTAAGAAAGAGAAATTAGGGAAAAGTCTCTTAGCTGAAACTTTGCAGGATAATCTAAACAAATCATAGTTAGGATCGCCTGGCTTAGTATTAATTCCATCTTTAACTTTAAAGATCTGCACTGGAAAAATTGGAGTTTCTCCGCCACCTAAACCAGCATCCGTAGCTAATAACACATTTTTCATCACCATGCGTTGCTCAGGAGTTGTACCTGTACCGTAATTAATTGAAGAAAATGGTACCTGTGCACCTGCTCGAGATTGCATTGAGTTTAAGTTATGGATTAATGCCTCCATAGCCTGATAAGTTTCACGCTCTGTAAGCTTTAAAGCCTCGCTCAAAATATAGTCTATATCTTCATCTTTAATTAAAGAGATATTCTTTTCACTGAAGAATGAAAATAAATAATCTCTTAGCTGCTGCTGAGCTAAATCAGTAAGGCAAGAATTATGCTTTAAATACAGCTTCTGACAAAACTCTTTAATATCAGATGTATCAAGATCATCATCTCTTAAAACAATATTTATAACTTTTCTTAAATGCTTTATATAAGAAGAAACCACATAAGGGGCTAAATCATACTCAAACAAAGGAATAGACTGACCGCCATGCATATCATTCTGATTTGATTGAATAGCAATACAGCATAAAGCTGCAGCTGATAGAATCGATTGCGGCTCACGTAAAAATCCATGTCCAGTAGAAAATCCACGTTTAAATAAATCCTTAAGACCAATCTGGCAACAATTGATAGTCAAAAGATAAAAATCCAAATCGTGGATATGTATATCTCCTCGGCTATGAGCTATTGAATGCTCTGGACGCAGAATATAACGACGGACATAATCCTTAGAACCTTCAGAACCAAAGCGTAGCATAAGTCCCATTGGAGCATTAGCATCAATGTTGGCATTTTCACGCTTTAAATCCATATCAGCCGTACTTTTTGAGGTTAAATCTCTATAAATTTTAGTTAATTCAGCATTATAAGTTCTAACATTAGTACGATTCTGGCGATAAAGAATAAAGTTTTTGGCAACCTTAGCCATATCAGCCTGAATTAATACCTGTTCAATGATATCTTGAATATCCTCAACCATTGGTTCTTCAATATTTCTTTCTTCAATTTTTATGACAACCTGGTTGGTTAATTTATCAATTAATTTCTCTTCTGCCTCATTGGTAGACTTATCATCAGGATGAATAGAAATTAAAGCTTTGCGAATTGCATTAGCTATTTTTCTCTCATTAAAAGAAACTTTTCTTCCATCCCTTTTAATAATTACTTTAATCATTGAGCAGGCCCTTGAATATCTGTAAAAATTTATAAAACTTACATGAAAACAATTAATTAGAAATGTCCTTATTTCTAATCATTAAAAAATAATTTTTTCTTTATTTTTTAATAAGTTAGTTTCATTTATGTTAATATATTATGACTAAATGAGTTGCCATATTCAACCTAAAAATTTTAAAAAAAAGCTGGAGTTGCTCTTGACATCAAGTATCCATATCTTCTGCGATGTAATAGATAATTTTGGCGACGCTGGGTTCTGCTTGCGTCTATCAAGGGATCTTTGCAGATTTTATAACGTCACTCTTTTTTGTAATAACCTAGCTATATTGAAAAAAATAACTAACAAAGAAGATTTATCATTTTCTAAATTGCAAATTTATTCATGGCCTGATAGTAATAATTCCTATCAAGCTCCAGATATAGTAATTGAAGCCTTTTCGTGCAGAGTACCGGCTTTTCTTATTGATGAATATAAAAAACATCCTCCGCTTATAATTGAACTTGAATATTTGACAGCAGAGCCATTTGCCGATGATTGTCATGGCTTAGCTTCTTTTTCTGAAGGCTTACCAAGATATTTCTTTTTTCCAGGATTTACTCATAAAACAGGAGGCCTTATTTTTGAAAAAGATTTTATTGAGTATGCAAATAAATCTTCTATTTGTAATTCATCATCTACTAAAACATTAACTTTATTTTCATATCATGAAGCTAATCATTACGCTCTAATCAAAGCATTGAGTAACAGCAAATTTAAATTTGAAATAAACTTATTTGAAGGATTGCAGCTTGAAGCCATAAATAAATTATTAAGCACTAATTTACACATAGGGGATAGTCTTAAATTAGATAATATTAATTTTAAAGTCATCCCAATGGTTTCACAAAAAGAATATGACAAAATGCTAATCAACTCTGATTTAAATCTAGTTAGAGGAGAAGATTCGATAGTCAGGGCAATGTTTTCAGGAAAACCATTCATATGGAATATTTATCCTCAAAATGAGAATGCTCATAAATTTAAACTTGAAGCTTTATTCACCAGAATGAAAGAATTCCTTAATGAAATAGATCTGATAGATCAAATTAAAGAAATTAATCTTAGCTATAACCACTATGGTTCCGCTTTAGAGAATTTTAAATTTGACGATATATATACTTCATGGACATTATTAAATAAAAAATGGTCAGCTTATCTGCAATCTCTTGGCTCATTAACAGACAATTTACATAGATTTATTGAATATCACTTAAAATAAGTGGTATTGATCTAAAAAAATCACTTTTCACTTACTCTTTTTAATAATTTATTGTCTATATCTGTTAAAATATTAGGTTAATTTCTCAGTATTATTACTGTCAGGCTATTAAGTACCAATGTACTTGATACTTTTATTCAATCAACCAAATTATCCCTTAATCTAAAGGTGTACTAAATGAAATTAGCTCAAGAAGTTCGTGCCGGTAACGTTATTATGCTGAACAACAACCCAATGGTTGTACAGAAGACCGAGTACAGCAAATCCGGCCGTAACGCCGCTGTCGTTAAAATGAAGTTAAAGAGTCTGCTTTCTAACGCTGGCACTGAGACTGTTTTCCGTGCTGATGATCGTCTCGATGACGTTATCTTAGATCACAAGGACTGCACCTACTCTTACTTCAATGACCCTCTTTACGTCTTCATGGATGAAGAATTCAACCAGTACGATATCGAAAAAGATAATATGGGTGAAGTATTAAATTACCTCATCGACGGTATGGAAGATGTTTGCCAAGTTACTTTCTATAATGGCAAAGCTATTAGCGTTGAATTACCAATTACCATCGTAAGAGAAGTTGAATACACTGAGCCTGCTGTTCGTGGCGATACCTCAGGAAAAGTTACTAAACCTGCAAGATTAGCTGGTACTGGCTATGAGATTGCTGTTCCTGATTTCGTAAAGACCGGTGACAAGATTGAAATCGACACTCGTACTAATGAGTTCAAGAAGCGCGTCTAATTAAAGCCATAAAAAGTGCAGAATCATCTGCACTTTTTATTTTAAGCCATGATTCTTCAGATAATAATCTAATTTTTGATAGCTTATTCCTAATAGCGCAGCTGCTTTGCTTATTTTATTTCCAGATCTTTCCATAGCTTTAATCACAAAGTCTTTTTTATAATCATCAATCCAGTCAAAAATATTTTTAGGCCATTTATTACAGTCACAAAGCAAATCATCTAAAAAATTTTTTTGTTTATCTGCTTCATTAACCGAAGAATGAATATTTTCTTTAATATCATTAAGTTCACATACACAACTATTTCTATAATTTGCTTCTATACATGCTAAAAATAATACATGGTTAAGTTCTCTAAAATTACCTGGCCAGGAATACCTACAAATAAAATCAAGAGCTTCCTGAGAACAGGAAAAATTCTTATTTAACTCTTCATATTTATTACTAATATTTTTAAAAATTCCCTTTTAGTATGAACCCCATTATTGATCACATGATTGATAATGGGGTTTTGTTATGAA
>CAJKNC010000100.1 GCA_905201175.1 uncultured Succinatimonas sp. | reverse complement strand
ATATAAAAATGCCGGAGCTGCTTTCAATAAAAATATCAGCTGGTTAAAATTTTAAAAAATAGGATTAAATAAGGGCAGAGCTTGAATTTATTAGAGATTGTAATGAAATAATTAAAGCCTTCATAGTCTTTTCTATGAAGGCTTTTAACATAAAAGCTTACTTGCCTAATTCTTTCTTGAAGGTATCAATAATCTTTTGATACTCTTCATCAGATAATGTTTTAGGATTATCGTCGGCAAAAGGACCGCCCCAGTTAGGTCCGCCAATATACTTAGGAACAATGTGGATATGCAAGTGCTTAACGACATCAGCATAGCTGCCATAGTTGATCTTGTCAGGATGGAAGGCTCGATGAATAGCTTTAGCAACTTCAGCCACCTCATCCCAAAACTCGTGAAGATCTTCAGGAGCCATTTCAGTTAAGTCATTGTAATGTTCCTTAGCAGCTAAGATGCAGCGGCCAAGATTCTTTTGATCACGGAAAAGATAAAGCGTACCTTGCTTAAAATCACAGATCTTTATCATTAGACTGTCGCGATGAGCACATACGCTGTCGCAATACATGCAGCCTGGTTGTAACATATTATTATCCTCTAAGCATCAAATTAACATTTATAAAAACAGACTTATGCATATTAGCACTACTTATAAATAATTCTTTGATCTTAGGATAATTTTATAAAATAATTAATATTTTATGCAGAATAAAAAAAACCGCGGATTATTCATCCGCGGACAATCTATTGGAGGATAAATATTTAGCTTACTTTAAGCAATCAACTGCGGCTCGTTCAACAGGCAGGCAGTTAACATAATTTTTCATGAAGGCATTGAATCCTTCGACGCCTTCTGCTGTAGGCTCTAGGGTTGAGCCCTCAGCGCAGGCGAATACTTTGTTATTTAAGAAATCAGGTAAGCTTTCGTTAGCTTCTTTATTTACAAGATATGCAGCTAATACGGCAATACCCCAAGAACCGCCTTCACCTGCAGTAGTCATAACGGTTACTGGAGAATTTAAGGCATCGGCCATGATCTGCTGACCTACTACCGGGGTCTTAAATAGACCGCCATGGCCCATTAATTTGTCAATCTTAACGCCTTCGTCATGAAGAATATCCATTCCTAAGCGTACAGCACCTAAAGAAGTGTTGAGGTTAGAACGCATGAGGTTGGCAACATTAAACTTAGCATTAGGAGTTCTTACTAATAAAGGACGTCCTTCCTTCATATCAGTGATGAATTCGCCTGAGAAGTAGCCGTAGGTTAAAACTCCGCCGCAGTCAGGATCACCTTCTTTTAAGGCACTATTGTAAAGTACTTTAAATAGAGTGGTCATATCAATTTCAAAGCCTGCAGTTTTGGCAAAGTCTGCAAATAAATTGACCCATGAATTTAAATCAGAGGTGCAGTTATTAGCATGAACCATAGCAACCTGCTTGCCGTCAGGAGTAGTTACATTATCAATTTCGCGATGAAGCTTGCTTAAAGCCTTTTCTAAGACAATCATCGCAAATATGGAAGTACCGGCTGAAACGTTACCGGTTCTTACAGCTACTGCATTGGTGGCAACCATACCGGTTCCGGCATCTCCCTCAGGAGGGCATACAGGGCAGAAAGGCTGTAAATTTCCTGTAGGATCTAATAATAAAGCTCCTTCAGGGGTAATTTTACCTGCATCTTCACCTGCATTTAAAACCTCTGGTAAGAGCTCTTTGAGCTTCCAGCTAAATCCTTTATCAGCAATAAGTTTTTCAAAAATTTCCAGGTAATCTTCTTTATAGGTACCAGTTTGCGAGTCAATAGGGAACATGCCGGCAGCATCACCAATACCTAAAACTTTACGGCCGGTAAGCTTCCAGTGAATATAACCTGCCAAAGTAGTAAAGAAAGCCACATCTTTTACATGTTCTTCCTTATCCAGGATGCACTGATAAAGATGGGATATGCTCCAGCGCTCAGGGATATTGAATTGGAAAGCATCTGTTAAAGCCTCAGAAGCTTTACGAGCATTAGTATTGCGCCAAGTGCGGAATTGAGCTAGCTGCTTGCCGTCTTTGTCAAAGGCTAAATAGCCGTGCATCATGGCAGATACGCCAAAGCCGCCTAAAGCTTTAAGTGCAACCCCATATTTTTCTTGGACATTTTTAACCAAATCAGCATAACAGTCTTGAATGCCGGTCCATACCTCATCTAAATGGTAGGTCCAAATGCCATTTTCAAGATGGTTTTCCCAAGTATGGCTTCCAGAGGCGACCGGGGCGTATGTTTCAGGATTGATAAGCTCAGCTTTAATACGTGTCGAGCCTAACTCTATGCCTAAAACAGCCTTGCCTTGTTCAATTAAATTTTTAATTTCGGTCATGAGGGTGCATTCCTTAAATAAAACATTTTATGAATGCAGTAATCTTATACCACAAACGTTTTCAGTAATGTTAAATTCCTCACTATTTTGAATAAAAGTAATAAGCCTAATTTTGGCATATAAACAAAGCTTTTTATTATTTTTAAATTTTATTTTATAGTTCGCAAATCAGTTTGCGATTTGCGATTTTTATAATAGTAGTAGGCACTGACAGAACAAAAGAAAATACCTGCTAATCCGATAATTGTTGAAATAAAAAAGCATGAACTGATGGTATCGTTGAGCTCTGCTTTGTAAAGCGCATCTTCGTGATCAACTTTGATTAGCAGGCTGATTATAAGCGTGACTACAGCCATGCATAAAGCCATGCCTAGATTGCGAGAGAAGGCCTGCAATCCATTTACCAAAGCTAGTTTGGTTTTATCAACAGATCCCATAATTAAAGTTGTATTTGGAGATGAGAACAGTCCAAAGCCGATACCTCCTAGAATTTGAGAAATATTGATGATGATTAGAGCAGTAGTTAAAGTTAAATTGGAATAGATAAGAGTTGCAATTGTAGATAACAGCATGCCGCTTAAAACTAAGGTATGAGGGCTTAATTTGCCGACTAATTTTCCTGAAATCGGAGAAAGCAGGCATTGGCATAAAGGTCCTATCATTAAAATAAATCCTGTTTGAGAAGCAGATAAATCTGTAATCAATTGCAGGTGCATAGATAGCAGTAAAGCTATGGCAAATGTAGCCATATAATTACATAAAGAAGCTAAAAGACTGTAAATTAATACTTTATTTTCAAGCAATAAATTGATCGGTAAAAGCGGCCGGCGAGATTTCTTTTCTAAGATGAGATAATAAGCAGCAATAATTATGCCTAATATTAAGATAAAAATGTAAATTGTGCCTTTGGTTATAAAAGCTAAAGATAAGAAAATAAGAGCGACGCTTAATGTACAGATCGTCATGCGGATTAGCGGATAGCCTGTACTTACATTAGGATCTTTTGGAATTTTAAAAAGTAAGGCTCCGGCAATCAGATTTCCTGTAGCTGCAATGTAAAACATGTATTGCCAGCCTAAATGATCCGTAATCAGACCGCCTAGTGTCGGAGAAAAAGTCAAGCCTGCATAGACTGCAGAAGTACAGATCCCAATATAAAAGCCGCGTTTTTCTTTGGGAACATGGTAGGTAATCAGAGCCATTGAGGTACAAAAAATGCTTGCGTTGCATATGCCCTGCAGAGCTCTTCCTAAAGTAAAAAGCACGAAGTTTGGAGCAAAAGGTACGATCATAGCTGTAATAGCAGAGCTTAAGGCTCCAAATATAAATATATTGCGAAAGCCGAAACGATTTGCTAGGGCTATAGAAGGAAAGATAAAAGCCGTTACGGTAATTACATAGGCGCTGATGGCATTAGGAATTATTTGCGGCGCTATATCGTAGCTATTGGCAATAGCCGGAATAGCTACATTGATAGAACTGCTCATAAAAGAGCTAAAAAAAGAAGTAATGCAGGAAGCAATTACTAAGATTATATTAGTATTCATAAAATAATTCCGTTGCCAGATGTATATGTTATTTAGAATAATACTAAAAATATTTTTTAGATAAAAAAGAGAGTTATTCTCAATCTTTTTATTTAAAAGAGCTTCATTATTATAGGCAATAAACTCGCTGAGCATAAATTTTTAAGGTATGAATATGCGTTATTTAGTCTTATCAGATATTCATGGCGGAGCTGAAGAATTAACCCAGGCATTGAGCTTTTTTGAAAGTTTGAAGTGCGATGCCATAGTCCTTTTAGGAGATCTCCTAAATCATGGTCCGCGTAATTGTGTTCCTAAATCATATGCGCCGCCATGCGTAGCGGATCTTTTAAATGCTCATAAAAAACACATTATTGCCGTTCGCGGCAATTGTGACAGTGAGGTTGACAGCATGGTCTTTTCCTTCCCGTGCAATGCTCCTTACGGCTGGCTGTATTGTGAGACTAAAAAAGGGATATGCCGCATATTTTTGACTCATGGGCATTTGCATAAAATCGAAACTTGTGAAGATCTAGAGCTTTTAGGTCTAACCTCTCATGATTTGGTCTTAAGCGGACATACTCATGTAAGCGGTATTTTTGAGCATAAATCCGGTATCAAGAGTTTAAATCCAGGCTCCATTACTATTCCTAAGGGAGGTACTGAAAAAGGCTTTGCATTAATAGACGAAGAAGGTGTAAAACTATTTAATTTAGAAGGAAAACTTTTAAATAAATTAGCTTTTGATGAGCTATTTTAGTGCGTAAAGGGTATTATCAACGCAAATGCTTGTGTCTATAAGCAATTAATTACGCAAAAATTTAAAAATAAATGCTAAGCAGGCCACGAATTTGAGAGACAGTTTTTGCCTCTCTTTATATTGATAAGTTATTATATTTGCACCATAAATAAAGGAGAACACAATAATGTTAGCTAGTTCTATTAAGCTTGCAACTAAGTATGATTATTTAGAGCCTAAATTTAAGGCCGCTTATAAGTGGTTAAATGATAATGATGTCACTAAAATGGCTGATGGCCGCTATGAGATTTGTGACGGCGTTTTTGCTTTAGTACAGCGTTATACCACATTACCGTTTGATAAAGCTCGTTTTGAGGCTCACAACGATTATTTCGATATTCAGTACTTAGCTGAAGGTCAGGAGTCTTTCGGTGTTGCATTACGCGATGATTGCAAATTAGTTGAGTCTGTACCTGCTAACGATGTTTATTTCTTTGAGGCTCCTGCTTTCTATACTCCGGTAAATCTTAAGGCCGGTGATTTCGTGGTTGTTCCTCCGGAAGAAGTACATCAGCCTCGCGCAGCCTATAACGGCAATGAGATGCCTGTTGTAAAGGTAGTTGTAAAAGTTAAGCTATAATTTTTAAATAAGATTAAGCAGAATAGCTTTAGAAAAAATACCGCTGCAGAAGTCCTGCAGCGGTATTTTTATTTTTGCCTTAGAAGTAATAAGCAATGTGCTGAAAATTCCTGATATTTATATAATTCTTCTCTGGTAATTTCATGTTTAGTAAAGTCGTTTTGTAAGCGCTTTTCTAAAGTATCTAAAAATGTTTTGTCTGTACAGCTGCTGAGCGAAGGCTCAGGGATATTTAAAACATTGTTTGCGAAAGCTTGTGTACAGAGCAGGCAGAATAATCCTAAAATAAGTTTGAGTTTCATTATATTTTTATTCTATATGTCAAAAAGTGTATATTTTTAAATACAAAGTATATTAGTAAAAAAACA
>CAJKNC010000099.1 GCA_905201175.1 uncultured Succinatimonas sp. | reverse complement strand
CTATTTTTTATTCAATTTTTCAGGTGTGCAATTTCATTATACAATGAGCCAAACTTTTCTGTTATAACCTCTTTGGGAGTACCGTAAGTAAACAACTTACCATCTTTAATGACAGCTATTTTATCACAATACTTACAAGCTAAATTCAAATCATGCAGCACTGCACATACCGTACAAGACTGCCATTTTACGATATCCAACAACTGCAATTGGTATTTTATATCCAAATGATTAGTCGGTTCATCTAACAGCAAGCACTGCGGTGTCTGTGTCAGAGCGCGCGCAAGAATTACTCTCTGCTGCTCACCACCTGATAAAACTGAAAAATTTTCGTTTGCAAATGTTTTCATGCCTACAATTTCCAAATTATGAGTTGCCAAAGCTATATCAGTATCAGTATAACTTTCCATCAAGCCCTTAAATGGTGCCCGTCCCATTAAAACCATATCCAACACCTTAAAATCAAAGGCGGAATTGTTTTGTTGGGCAACAACGGCAGTTTTTCTGGCAGATTCTTTATATGACAGTTTTTCTAAAGGCATATTGTCAATCAATACTGTTCCTGATTGTGGTTTTAATACTCTGTACAAGCATTTCAAAAAAGTACTTTTACCACTGCCATTAGGACCTATAATGCCTACAAATTCATTATTCTTTAAATCCAGGCTTATAGAATCAATTATTCTTTTTTCTCCAGTTGAAAAGCTTATTGATTGTGCTTGTATTTCCATAAGTTTCGCCTCATTTACTTATAAGCATATACACCAAACATTCCCTGTGTTTTCAGTTTTTGTGCTTGGTTTATTCTTGAGCCTAATGCCAAATCCATAGTGATTTTACTGAAGCCTATTTTCATAAGTAAATCAGCATCCCATAATGGTCTTCTATGATTACTGATATCCAAAGAATTCTTTATAGCATTACATTCCTCTATCTGATTACAGTCTAAATCACCATGCAGACCATGTTTAGATACACGCCCCTTAGCAGGTACCGTAAAATCTTTTTTGCCAAAATCAGCATCAAAATTAACTAAAATACCTTCCGGCTTCAGCACTCTGTACCATTCATGATACGCCTTTTCCAAATCTGGCAGCGTCCATGTCAAATTTCGTGTTATCAATAAATCAAAACTGTTATCCGCAAAAGTCAACTGCTGTGCATCACTAACCAAAAAATCGGCATCTAAATTTAATTTATTACGTAAATCTATAGCAGAAGCTATCATGTTATCGCATAAATCAATTCCCGTAACCAAATGACCGGCGCTTGCCAGCAACAGTGCCATATAGCCAGAACCGGTGCCAACATCAAGAATTTTCAACGCTGTTCTATCACCGATAATCTGTTTTAATTCGTTATTCCACAAATCATATTTTTCATTCTGCATTTCCACAAAGCTCTGCCTGCTGAAATCATCACTACGCTGTTCCCAATAGCATTTTATTCTTTCCAAAATAGTCTTTTCCATATAGGCTACCTTCCTCAAAGATCTCTATTTACTGCCAAAGCTGTAAGTTTTTCTTATCATCATATAAATAAACGTCGGAGCACCAATTAATGAAATCAATAAACCTATAGGTAATTCTGCTCTAGGCAAAATAATACGGCAAGACAAATCGCATACAATCAGAAAAATTGCACCAATTAATGCAGACACAGGTATAAGATATTTATGATCTGTACCTATAAGCATTCTTACCAAATGCGGTATAAGCAGTCCGACAAATCCCAGTACGCCAGAAGCATAGACAATAGTGCCAATCATCAATGAAGTTATCAGCAGATATGACTGACGATATATTTGCAGATTATAGCCTAACGTAATAGCCGTATCGTCACCCAAAAGCATTAGATTTAGTATTTTAGCCTGACTCCATAATAAGAATATACAAATTAAAATTAAAGGCACTAATTTGGATAATAAAGGCCAGCTTGCACCAGCCAGGCTCCCCATCAGCCAATATGTTATTGTTTGTATTCCTTCCATGTTATTAGCAAAATAAACTATAAAGCTGGAAAAAGCTGAGCAGATAGCGCTTAAAGCCATACCTGCAAGCAACAGCTTCACAGAATTTGCAGGTCCGCCAAGATTAGCTATAAACAATACTAAGAATGAAATCCCCAAGGCACCCATAAATGCTGAAATGCCAACAAAATTTTCGCCAAGTGTACTGCCTATCCCTAACAAAACTGCTGCTGTCGCCCCCAAAGAAGCTCCTGAAGAAATTCCCAGAATATACGGATCTGCTAATGGATTCTTTACTATAGCCTGCATAACAACACCGCAAACAGATAAACCTGCGCCTACGCAAATCGCCAAAACAATCCTTGGCATACGCAAAAGCCAGATAATATCATATAACGCCCCATTCTTATCGTTAGATTTAATTCCGTAAACAAGATGATTTATTACTATATCAACAATGCTGTCTAATGGAATTTGCGCATTGCCATAGCTTAAAGCAAGAAAAAAGCTTGCTATAAGAAGCAATATCAGGCATAAAAAAAGTAAGATAAATTTATTCTTTGTCATATTCACTACCTTGTATTAACCCCTTCGCAAAAATGTCTATAGCATCATCAATACGTATACCCGGACTTCTTATTGTATAAAAAGGTATGCAGTAAACCTGCCGGTTTTTAATACATTTTACATTCTGCAGAGCAGGATTTCTATAAACTGATTTCAGCAGCATATTTTCATTTTCAGGTGAACATTGAAGAAAAATTACATCAGGCTGGCTAGTTAAAATTTCTTCATAGCTGATATATTCATTTTCTCCCACAGCTTCCTGTTGCTTGCCAATCACATCTGCTCCGAGTCTCGTTAAAATATCTCCTGCTAATGTTCTTGGTGTATAGATTGTTATCGTCTTACCAAAATTGCTGACTACCAATACTTTTAAACGTTTCTTTGTAGCAAGCTGCTGCCTGTAACGCAATATTTTATTATTGATGCCTGCTGCCAGACTTGCTGCCTTAGCCTCATTGCCGACAATTTTTCCTAAATCTGTAATATATTGCAGTTCATCTTCTATTGTATGATGCGCTTTAAATTCAGCACCATTCATAAGATTCATATAAACATTAACATTTCGTTCTTCCCAAAAGCTGCTGGTACCAATCGATTTTCCTTTACCTGTAAAATCGAAAAGCCAGCCTGCTATAAAATCCGGATGCATCAACAAAACATTTTCCTGCGAAAAAATCTGCGTTTGTCTGACAGGAATCCTTTTATAAGCTTCCAGATATTCCGGATTTAAATGCTTTTCATTATATACTCCGGCAACAGCAATAATTTTGTCACCGGCACCTAAAGCTATAAGCGTTTCTATAGAATTCTGCCATAAAGCAACTATTCTCTGCGGATGCTGCGTAAACTTATATATATGTGGTTTCATTGAGCTGTCATAATTTTCAATGCTAAAAGCCACAGCTTTATCTGAAGCCGGATGCCTATCAGTTTCTATTGATTTACAGCCACTAATAAACAAGCAGCAAAGAAAAAACATCAAAATATATTTACGCTTCATACTGATACAAATCCTCTTTTGAAAAATCCAGGCAGGAAAACACTCCTGCCTGAATTAAAAAGCTAATTAAAATTTAAAGTTTGCTGTAACCATAAAGTTTCTAGGAGCGCCAAGGCCAACACTGTTATCACCGCTAGCGTACCAATAATTCTTGTTGAAGACATTATAGCACATAGCTGTAATAGTAGCATCATAACCGGCAATCTTAGTGTCATAGCTTGCACCCAAATCTAACAAGGTGATAGAAGAAATACCGATTGGCATTGCATAACTGCTAGTATCACGGATACGTGTCTTACCAGTATAATTCAGACGGCTGATAAATTTAGTAGCTTTATCAGGTTTATAGGTCAAAGCCAGGTCCCCACTCCATTTAGGGATACCGCAAACCTTGCGTCCATCATTTGCTCCACCTTGAGTTTTGCTTTTTTCTGCATCCATATAAGCAATACCGAAAATCATATCCCATTTATCACTTAAAGCACCTACTGCAGAATATTCAAGTCCTTTATATTCATTTTCGCCATTCAAAGTGTACCAGAATTTGCTGGGATCTTTGCTGTCAGGAACAGTAATACTGCTTTGCTGAGTATTTTTAAAAGCACTTAAAGTATGCAGGAAAACACCGCTCTTCATTTTTACACCAATCTCATTCTGTTTGGTTTTAGAAGGAGGAATAGTGCTGCCCTCATTCAAATAACCAGGTGATACTACGCCGCCTTCACTGAAGGTTTCCGTATGATTAGCATAAACAGTGGTATTCGGATTTACTTTATAGGTCAAGCCCCAAATTGGAGAGGTTGCAGAGCTTTGATCGCGTCTGCCACTCGCAGATTTGTCATCATTATGAGAAGTGTCAACGCTATGATGATGAACACCGCCTGTAATAGCCAGCTTGCCATCCTTAGTTGTCAAAGTATCAATCAGGCTCCAGCCTGTCATAACTGTTGTATATTGCTTGGTAACCGGATCCCAGGTAATATTCGGTTTCGGAGTAGTGCATCCTGTATAAATGTTGCCACTGACAGAATACTTGTTGGCAGCAGTAACATTATTAACACGTGCTCTGCGGAACCAGCTGCGGTCAATATTAAGCGCATATTCATTTTTGAAGTTACCGATATCGAAATTACCCTTTAAGCCGGCACCAAAGTAATGTGTAGAATGATATACCGGCATTTGGGTATAAGTGCCTTTATAATTGCCTTTATCGTCAATAAGAGCACGGCCGGACCATTGCTGCAGCCAACTTGTATAATCTTCTTTATGCCAGCCTGCATTAACAAAATAACTCATATTATCGGCAAATTTCTGCTCATGATTCAATACAGCAGTCCAGTTCTTATATGTATCATTAGACCATGTCGGGGATAAATTCTTTTTATTATTAGGTACTCCCGGTAAAGAATTCATATTGCCTGCGAGATTAATGGTATTAGAGCGGCCGTCTTCATTATCATAATCGTAGCCTGCCAGTAAATTCGTATTGCTGTGCTTGCCGACTCTATCAAGGTTAATATAAACATTGCGCTGTAAATCATGGGTACCTTCAACAGACAAATCGCCGGATGCATTCATAGCATTGATACGAATGCCATATTCTTTGTTTTTGCCAAAGCGTTGGCCTACATCAATACTCTGTGTCAAATAATTATTAGTGCTCCAGCCAAGCTTTAAATCTGCATTAGGCTCAGCTTGAGCCTTTTTGCTTACCATATTAACTACACCGCCGGACTGGGTAGACATGCTGGTAGACATACCGGTAATACCGATTGAAGGACCTGCAATAACAGAAACAGTATCAACAAAATTATAAGGCATCTGCATCTGATGGCTCATTCCCGGTACACCATTCAAGGTCCATTTCATGCCATGAGAGGATAAGCCTCTGATAGATACGCTGGTATCCATAGAACCATGAGAAGCTCTTACAGCGGGATCAAGAGCCAAGGTATCCAGCATACCTCTTCCAGGCTGAGAATATATATCTAAAGCTTCCTTGGTAAAGGTAACCTCATGCAGAGGAACATCCAAGGTATCCTTTTCACCGATAACGTATAATAAGTTGCGCAAATTCAATTCAAAAAGATAGACATAGAGACT
>CAJKNC010000098.1 GCA_905201175.1 uncultured Succinatimonas sp. | reverse complement strand
ATTCTGTTAGTATGACCTAGAAACTTAAGTGATCAATTTCTGGGGCCATACTAAGCTGTCCCGCTTTTTTTTACATAAAGTTTTTTAGATCTTGTGAGCCTCTAAGTACTCTCTGTCTAATTCGATGCCATGTCCGGCCTTATCGCTAGGGATATAGAAGCCGTTTTCAATGCGTCCTGCAGACTTGACAATGCGTAAGTCAGACCAGGTGCCGCCGTCAGTCATCTCAGAGTAAGAGACATTAGGAACAGTAGATAAGAGCTGAGCTGATAACTCAAATACAAAGTGAGGAGTCATCGGAACGTTGTGGGCTCTGGCAACAGCAGCAATATCGAGATAGCCGGTAATACCGCCGACACGGCCTAAATCAGCCTGAATATAGTCAGCAGCGCCTTCTTCAATGTACATTGCAAACTGATTGAGATTGTAGGTATTCTCGCCCATAGCAATAGGAGTGTTAGTTCTTTCACGCAGGATCTTGTGGCCGGTAATATCATCAGAAGGCAAAGGCTCTTCGATCCATAAGAGATTTAATTTATCAAATACCTTAAAAGCACGTAAGGCCTGAGGTAAATTCCAGCCCTGATTTGCATCAACAGCAAGGCCAAAGCCAGGAACAGCTTCCTGAATCTTACGCAGACGCATTACATCTTCTTCAAGATCCGGCTTGCCGACCTTAACCTTAGCGCAGGCATAGCCCTGAGCCTTCCATCTCTTAACCTGCTCAATAACCTCTTCAACGCTTAAATTTAAATTAATGCCTGAGCCGTAAAGAGGAACCTTATCACGGCATTTGCCAAGCATATCGTAGAGAGAAACATTTAAGCTCTTGGCCAATAAATCCCAGTAAGCAATATCTAAAGCAGATAATGCATGAGTAGTAACGCCTGCGCCGCCTACATCATGAACATACTTATAGCTTCTTTGCCATAAGCCGCGAGGGGAAACCTTAAGACCGATTACATCAGGGATAATCTCTGAAATTAAGGCAGAAATAGTCTTGCCGCACCAGCCTGAGGTATGAGAGAAGCCCGTACCTACTAATCCGTTTGAACCATGGACATCAACAACTGAAACTTCAATATCTGTTACATGGTGAATTTGATCTCCCCAAGGACCCTGAGGAAGAGGTACTCGGCAAGTCATTAAATCAATAGATTCAATAGTAGGGATTTGAATAGCGGACATTTTTTACTCCTTTGTAATAAACTTTTATCTATTTTTTAACTTAAATTGTTTAACCTAAAATCTTATTGACAGCTTCGATAATCGCCTGTGAATTAATGCCGAAATAATCATAAAGCTCAGCTGCAGAAGCGGATTTTCCAAAGCTGTCCTTCATGCCGATGCGAATTAGTCTGCAGGGTGAATTTTCAGAGGCAACCTCAGCTACAGCACTGCCTAAGCCGCCGGTAATTTGATGATCTTCTACAGTAACAATGCCTTTGGTCTTTGCAGCATTTATGATGGCCTGCTTATCAATAGGCTTAAGGCTGTACATGTCGATTACGCGAATTTTTTTACCTGATTTGGCCAGTTCGTCTGCAGCATCTAGGGCTGCCTTTAATACTGGACCGCAGGCAATAATTGCAGCATCATTGCCGTGACGCAGTTCTTTGCTCTTGCCAATTTCAAAAGTTTCGTTTTCTTGGTATAAAGCTTCGTTCTTGTCACGGCCGATGCGGATATAGCAAGGACCGTCAATCTTTGCAATTTCTTTAACTAAAGCCTTTGTTGAAACGTGATCTGACGGAACAATAACGTGATTTCCCGGAATTGCTCTCATTAAAGAAAGGTCTTCTAATGCCTGATGAGTAGCTCCGTCAGCACCGCAGTCGATACCGGCATGGGTTGCGACAACCTTTACATTAAGGTGCGGATAGCAAACGCTGTTGCGGAACTGCTCGGCGGCTCTTAAAGCTGCAAACATAGCAAAAGAGCTTACATAAGGTATATAACCGACTGTTGCTAAGCCTGCAGCAACGCCCATCATATTTGATTCAGCAATACCGCAGTCAACAAATCTGTCTGGGAAAGCCTCTTTGAATTTGCAGGTATAAGTAGCCTTAGCAAGATCAGCATCGAGTACAATGATGTTATCCAATTCTTGACCAAGCTCTACAAGAGCCTCACCGTAAGCTTCTCTATTTGCCTTCATGATCAAGTTCCTCCAAGGCCTTGTTTAATTCTTCTTTAGTTGGGGCTTTGCCATGCCAATTAACTTGATTTTCCATAAAGGACACACCTTTGCCCTTTATAGTGTGAGCGACGATTACTGTTGCCCTATCAGCGCAATTTTTTGCTGCATCAATTGCGCTAGCAATTTGCTCGTAGTTATGGCCGTCTATTTCTATACAATTTAAATGGAAGTCTTTAAAACGATCAGCTGGGTTATCTACGTCCATAACCTCGCTTGTAGAGCCGTCAATCTGCAGCTTGTTGAAATCCAATATGATGGTTAAATTTGAAAGCTTGTATTGATTGGCAAACATTAAAGCTTCCCAAACCTGTCCTTCTTCCATTTCGCCGTCGCCGATGATTGCATATACTCTGGCAGGAGAATTTTTTTTCTTCAGACCCAAAGCCATGCCGCAAGCTGCAGATATGCCTTGTCCTAAAGAACCTGTAGTCATATCAACGCCTGGAGTGTGCTTCATTTCAGGGTGTCCCTGCAAGAAGGAATCTATATGTCTTAATTTTTTTAATTCTTTTGCTTCAAAAAAGCCCTTATAAGCTAAGGAAGCATATAAAATTGGAGCTGCATGACCTTTGCTCAGCACTACGCGATCTCTGTTTTCTGCTTTAGGATTTTTAGGATCGATATTAAGCTTTTCCCCATAAAGCACGGCCATGATATCGGCTAAGGATAAAGATCCGCCCGGATGGCCGCTTCCCCCGTAATAAATTGCTTCAAGCACATTTTTGCGCAATAGCTTCGCAATTTCCTTAAATTGATGACAATCCATAGATTTGCTCCAAATCGTTATCTAAATTTGTTTTTTTACTTGCGTTAATTATGCAATTTTTTGTTTCAAATTACGCATTAAAATATAATAGCTTGCGCATTAAAAAAATTTGATGTACCTCTTATTTTTATAAAAATAGATAAAACATAACCAATTTGAAAATAAGTATATATTTAATATTTATGTTGTATATCAATTAATTATATATCAAATAAGCTGTATTGTTTAAGCAATATTTTTCTTTAAACTAAAAATAAATTGCGCAATATCTTGCGCAATGTCTCAAAATCGATTAAATATAATGTATCTTTGTTAATTGATTTGTTTTAATGATGTTACTGTTTAAATTAGAAAGAACTAAGGAGTTAAAATGACCTTTCGCGTTGTTTGGACAGATTGTGACCATGAATCATTAGCTGAAGAAGAAAGCGTTTTAAAAGCGGCAGGGATCTCAGATTTTAAAGTTGAGCAGTGCAAAACTGAGCAGGATGTTGTAGAAAAATGTAAAGGCGCTGTAGTGCTTTTAAACCAATATACCCCTCTTGGAGCGTATGCATTTAAAAATCTTCCTGAGGTAAAATGCGTTGTCCGCTACGGCGTAGGCGTTGATAACGTTGATTTAAAGGCTGCTTCCGAGTACGGCGTCTATGTTTGCAATGTTCCTGATTATGGCACTTTTGAGGTTGCAGATCAGGCTATGGCTTTGATGTTGGCTTGTATCAGAAAAGTGGTAAAATCCAATGCGCAAGTTGTAAGCAAAAAGTGGGATTTTTCCGAGATGGCTCCTATTCACAGAATGTCTGCCATGACTGTAGGCGTTTATGGTTTAGGCAGGATTGGAAAAGCCTTTGCTAAAAGAGCACATGCTTTCGGCTGTCAAATTCTGGGATATGATATTGATACCTCCTCAGTAGAGAATAATCCTGAATATGATTTCATAAAGCTAGTTTCAAAGGATGAAATCTTAAAAAATTCTGATGTAATTTCATTACATTGCGGATTAAATGCTGAAAACCATGCTTTCATGAATAAATCTTGCTTTGATTTAATGAAAGACGGAAGTATTTTTATCAATGTATCCCGCGGAGGACTGGTAAACGAGGATGATTTAGCTGAAGCTTTGATTTCAGGTAAATTGAGCGGAGCCGGCATTGACGTTACAGCTAAGGAACCCTTGCCGGATAACAGCAATTTGCGCAAGGCTCCGAATATTATCTTTTCTCCGCATATAGCCTGGTACTCAGTAGAGTCGGCATCAGATTTAAAGACTAAATGTGCTCAGGAGGCCGTTCGCGCTGTACTAGGGCATAAGCTTCGCTGTCCTGTAAATAAAATTTAAAAATATTTTATGTTTTAAAGGTATACAAGATTGATTACGATTAAAGATATTGCAACAAAATGTGGCGTAAATCCTTCTACAGTTTCACGAGCTCTTAATAATCAAAAAGGAGTTTCTGAAGAACTGAAGAAGAAAATATTCGCTGTAGCTGAGTCTATGTCATATTTTAAAAATTTTGAGCGTAATCAATCTGCTGATAGCAGAAATATGATTGGTCTGGTCCTGCCGGATATCACCAATCCTTATTATGCTTTCATTGCAAAAGGAGTTTCATCTTTTTTTAAGGAAAAGGATTATAGTATTATTCTTTGCAATACTGACAGAAACGCAGCAATTGAAAAAGATTATATCCGCATGCTTTGCTCTTATAGAGTAAAGGGAGTGATTTTTCTTTCAGTTACAGCAAAAGAAGAAGATCTAACTCCTTTTTTTAACGCCGGTATTAAAATAGTCTGCATAGATAATCCGATCTCTAAGCAGGTATCCTGTGTTGCTAATGATAATTATTCCGGAACTTGCGATCTGATAAAGCATATGATTTCTCCTGAGGTAGGGACTAAAAGACTGTCTTTGCTTATGGGAGCTGCTAATGTTTTTACTACTAAAGAAAGAATGCGAGCCTGCATTGATACTTTAGAGGAGGCTGGAAAGAGCGAGGTCTTTATTGATATAAAGCATATTATGCCTACATACGATGAAGCCTATAAGGCAGTTCCAGATCTCCTAAAGAGCAATCCAGATACGATTTTTGCCGCTAACGATACCATTGCGCTAGCTGTGATTGGTTATTGTCATGATCATGATATTCGTGTTCCGCAGGATTTAAAAGTCGCCGGCTATGATGATATTGCAGCAGCTGCAACCATGTGGCCTCCTTTGACTACGGTCCATCAAAGGAAAATTTCTTTAGGCATACAGGCAGCTAATTTACTGTATCAGCACATAGTAGATCCTAATATGAGGATAAAAAAAATAGAGCTTTTCCCTAAGCTCATCAAAAGAGCAAGTCTGGGAGAAAAATATAAAATCATATAATTAATCAGGATATTATTTGACAAACCAGAAGAATAAATCAAAGTTAAGATGATTTTTAAAGCTTATCTCTTATGCAGAAGAGATAAGTTTTTTTATTTTTAGGGGATGACATAAGCCTTTTTAATCGGGATGCTGGTTTACTTATTGAAGGAATTATCTAAATAGGCAGAATTTGCTTGGAATAGCAAAAGAGGAACAAAAAAGAAGTTAATAGAAATAAATAAGGGTGACTTATGTCACCCTTAGAAAAAACTTTGATTAAGCGTTAAATTATAACGGCTTGATCTGCTCCATGGACTTGATGAGCTCTAAGACCTTGTTGGAGTAGCCGATCTCGTTGTCGTACCAAGAAACTAACTTGACGAACTTATCG
>CAJKNC010000097.1 GCA_905201175.1 uncultured Succinatimonas sp. | reverse complement strand
AAATAAATATTATTACATCCTCTAAATTAATTTAGAGGATGCTGAAAAATATATTAATATAGGTGAGCTATAGATTTATATAAATCAATGTATTTTGCAAATTTTTCCTCATAAAAATCTTTCAAATTTTTATTTGGTGTTTTTAATTTGCCTTTTTTAGCTAAAGATTTACCAAAATCTGGCTTAATATCATTAATACCTACTGCAGAAGCTGCAATGATGATATCTCCTAAAGTTTCTGTTTCTTCTTGTGCTAATTGAATTACGTTTCTTTGTAAAATATCAGCAAATATTTGACACCAAATATCACTATTAGCTATACCGCCACCAATAGGTACAGCAGATTCATCTTTTTCAACATGGTCATTAAGCAGATTTTCAATGCAATGACGAATTGAAAAAGCTACTCCTTCCATAATTGCTCTAATAAAATCACTATAAGAGGTTGTAAGAGAAACACCAAAGAAAACCCCGCGAGCATCAGGATCCCAAATTGGACTTTTTTCTCCTGAAAGATAAGGAAGAAATATTAAATGATTGTTAGGCTGAGATTTTGCACATAACCTATTCATTTGTTCATATACGCTAATGCCTGCATTCAAAGCATCTTGAAATACCATTTTGCCAAAAGTATCTCTAAACCACTTCAAAGAAATACCAGCGTTATCAGTTGTTTGAACAGCTGCATAAAGCCCGTCAAATGCGTATGGTGTAGATAACACTCTATTTTTAAAATACGGCTTATTATTTATTTGGCAAACACGGCCACTTGATCCTATGGTAATAGCCGCATCTAATGGATCAACTACGCCTGAAGCTAAAGTTGCGGAAATTGTATCAATAGCACCAGCACATACAGGAGTACCTTCACATAATCCTGTAGCTTTAGCAGCTTTTTTTGTAACTTCTCCTACAATATCATAAGAATTAAATATAGGAGGTAGAATTTCTCTTGGAAGTTCTGCTTTTGAAATGATCTCATCAGACCATCCTCCTTTACTGAGATCATTCATCAAAGATAATCCGCTACGTGGTTTATCTATAGAATATTCATCTGTAAGTTTTTTTATAATAAAACCATTTGGTATTAAAAATTTTTCAGTCTCATCAATAAGATCTGGTCTATTATCTAAAAACCAACGTAATGTCGGCAAAGCAAAGGAACCTTTTACAATATTATTGCCGGTAATTTTAAAAGCAAGCTCATCTCCAACATGTTCCTTTAACCAGGCCTCTTGAGCTGCGGCTCGCTGATCATGAAGTCCAATGCCATTGTAAATAATTTTGTTATTTTTACCCATGAGCATTACTGCATTAGTGCTGCTTACGCCGATACAAGCTACGCGTCTGGTATCTATATTATCTACATCAATGCATAATTGAATATTTTCCTTAACGGCTGTCCACCATTTTACAGGATCTTGTTCTGTCCAATCTTCTTTAGGATGTATCATTCGGTATTCTTGATATCCAGAAGAGATTTTTTGCCCTTTAAAATCGTAGAAGCTGCATTTTGCTCCAGTAGTGCCAATATCAATTCCCAGCAATAAATCTTTGTAGATAGTATTATTCATTTTTTCTCCTACAAATTCTCTGGATTCAATGCATGACATTTAGTGCCTATACTTAAAGCTATATCAGAATTTTCTTCAATTTCTTCTACTCTATATAAAGCTTTTATTAAGGTATCAGCGACAACAATAATGCCATGATGTTTTAATGCTACGGCGTTTTTATCAATAAGTTTGTCTGTAGCATTTTGAGCCAATTCCAAAGACCCAGCCTTATAGTATCCAACTAAAGGCAAATGCTTAGTAAATATTGCGAAAGCTAGGGTGTAGGCCGGCACCATATCATCCATATTTTCAATATCTGTACAACTTAAAGCTACCGTTTTAGGACAATGAGCATGTATTACAGCACTAATATCAGGTCTTTTTCTATAAGCAAGTAAATGCATTTCATATTCTTTTGATGGTTTTCCTTGAGAAATCACTTTTCCTGTAGGAATATCCATAAGCACGATTTCTTTGTAATCAAGAAGATCAAAATCACTTCCTGTAGGTGTAATTAACATGGTATTGCCTAATCTTGCAGAAACATTTCCGTGTGTAGCGTTTACCAATTTAGTTTGTCTTAAAATTTTGCAGATTTTTACAATTTCTTTAGAAAGTTCATCTAATTGCATAATCAAAACCTTATCTAAAAACTTCAACTAAATACATAGAAAGTTCAGGGAATATAAAGGTTAAAGCTGCACCTATAGTAATTACTAAAACTATGTACAGTACATCAGGAAAGGTTTGCTCAATCTTGCAATTTAAAATTCTGCATGCAGTAAAGAGGCCTACAGATAAAGGAGGTGTAATTCCGCCTACAGCTAAATTGGCCATCATAGCAACGCCAAAGTGAACAGGATCCATTCCCATGGAGGTAACAATTGGGAAAAGAATAGGCGTAATTAAAATTATGATGCAGATAGTTTCCATAAAGCAGCCTAAAATCCACAATAAGCCAAAAAATACGGCTAAAATCATGTAAGGGTTTGTAGTAAAGCTTAATAGGGATTCTGTAAACATTTGCGGCACATTTTGCGTAGCCATAAGCCAGCCAAATGGAGTTGCTGCTGAAATAATAAATAAGATAATTGCAGATGTGATTACAGATTCAGTTGTTGCCTTCATGAATTTACTAAATGTAAGCTCTTTATAGACAAAAATGGCTAAGAATAAAGCGTATACAGTTGCAATAACTGATGATTCAGTAGGAGTTAATAAGCCAGAAATAACTCCGCCAATAATTAAAATGGGCAGGAATAAAGGTAAAATTGCGTCGCAAATGATTTTAATGCGATCTCCAGCTGTATAGTTGATTCTTTCTCCTGAACCAATATTACGTTTTTTGGCGATCAAACAATTCATTAAAATTAAAAGCAAAATAATGAATACGCCTGGTCCAATTCCTGCAATAAAAAGATCACCTACAGATACGCCAGTACTTCCTGCATAGATAACCATTACCAATGAAGGCGGAATTAAGGTAGCCATAACACCGCCGCCTGCTAAAATACCAGCAGTAATGCCTAAGCCATAACCTTGCTTAATCATTTCTTTTCCAACAATGCCGCCAATAGCAGCAGTTGAGGCAACACCAGAACCTGAAACAGCACCAAAAAAACCGCATGTAACTAAGGTTGCAGCACCAAGACCGCCAGGAACTTTGCTGACAAGCATATTTGCAAGCTTCATAAGTCTGGGAGTACTGCCATAAGTCATTAAAGCACCAGCAAAAATGAACATTGGCAAAGCCATCATGGTATAAGATTTTGCACCATCAACCATGCGCTGAGCCATTACCATAGGATCTGGATAGCCCTGATACAGCAGAAAGCTCATTACGCTTATACCAATAGAAAATGCAACAGGTACACCTAAAATTAAGCAGGCGGCTAGGACAATAAAAATAATAGTTATAGGATCCATGATTAAGCCTCCTTTTTTCCTTTAAAATCTTCAATTGCACGTAAAATCATGAAGATGCAAATTAAAAAAGCAGAGAAGAAAAATACAATGTAGTTAATTGCTAAAGGAAGTTTCATTGCCGGAGACATAGTATGCAAATTAGCTACAATTAAAGGATAGGAATAAAAGCAAAGTGCAATTGAAAAAATAGCGCACGCTAAATCTCCAAGAGCAAAAATAGTTTGAGACAAGCGCTTCGGCAGCAAAGCTACAAAAAGCTCAATACGAGTATGAGCATTTAAAGTTGTAGCTAAAGCTGCCCCTAAAAAGGTTATCCAAATCATACACATAGAAGATAACTCTTCCACCCATTTGAACGAACCACCAACAATGTTACGGTTGATAACCTGAATAAAAACAATACTTGCCATTAAAGCTAACGCAAAGCAACATACCCATGTTACAAGCTTTTTAATAATTTCAATAAATTTCATAGCGCTTGTCCCTTAATTTTATTTCTGAGATTTCAATGCTAAATCAATCCACTCAGGACCGTGTTCTGCATTAAACTTATCCCAAATAGGCTTAACTTTTGCACGGAAAGCTTCCTTGTCAACTTCGTTGACAATCATGCCTTTCTCTTTAAGTTTTTCGATGAATTTTGTTTCATCAGAAAGCTCTAAGTCTAAAGTACGAGCGTTTGCAGCTTCTTCCTTAATTACAGTTTTAAAATCAGAAGGCAAAGCATCAAACCATTTTTTATTTACGCCAAATACGCAGTTGTCATACATATGTCCAGTAAGAGACAGGTACTTTTGAACCTCATATAATGAAGAAGACAAAATATTTGCTGCGGGATTTTCCTGACCTGAAACTGTGCCTTGCTGCAAAGCAGTAAATAATTCTGAGAAAGGCAACATTACAACGTTAGCGTCAAAGGCTTTAAACATCTGAACTTTCATATCATTTTCGGAAGTTCTAAATTTAATGCCTTGCATATCTTCGGGTTTTACAATTGGTTTATCCTTTGTTGAGAGGTGACGATAACCGGATTCCCAATAAGACAAAACGTAGGCTCCATTAGGCTCAATAATATCTTTAGCAAATTTTTGACCAAATTCACCATTCCAAGCTTTTCTTGCGCCTTCTAAACTTTCAAATAAGAAAGGAATTAATGATACGTTAGCAGCTGTATCATAGCGTTCCCAGAAAGATCCTGACATAATTACAGATGATTCTAGTGTGCCTAAGTTCATCTGTTCCAGCATTTCAAGTTCGCCGCCTAACGAGCCGCTGTCATAAACATTAACAGCAACTTTTCCATTTGTACGTTTTTCAACGTTATCTTTAAATTGCTTTAAAGCAATATTGATGGGATGTTCTGCGCCAGCAACATGCCCGATATTCATTGTATATTCAGCCTTTGCTTTATTTGATGCTATTGGTTTATTAAAAGTAGGGGCTTGTAATGCAAAAGCACAACTACAAGCACCGATAGTGGCTAAAGCGGCAATACCTTTAACAGCCTTTGAAAATTTACCCATATATTTTGCTCCTTATTAGAAATAATTTGTTCCACTCAGTGGAACATCTATAATATTAGTATTAAAAAATTAAAAACTGTGGCCTATATGTTATATATGCTAAGCAGATCACAAAAATAAAATGCGATATATATCGTATTTATTAAGAAATTGTTCCATCTAATGAAACAAAATAAATGTGATAAAATAAAAATAAGAACAAAAATAGGGATAAAAAAATGGCTGATAATTCAAACATAAATTTATTAAATAAAGCTTTCGATATAATTGAACTGTTTGTAAATGAACAAAAAGAAATGGGTGTGACTGAAATTAGTCGAAAACTTAACCTTGTTAAAAGCGGAACTTTCAGAATATTAAATACCTTAAAAGATCGTGGTTTTATTTTTCAAAATCCGCAAACAAAAGCATATGGATTAGGTCTTAAATTTTATTTCGTAGGTGCTGAAGTATTGTCAAAAATGCCTTTATGCACAGCTGCTAAACAAGCTTTAGATCCTCTTAGCGAGTATTTTCACCAAAATTTTTATTTTGCTATTCCTTTTTTAGAAACAAAAGGAGAACAAAAAATTATTATTATCTATACGACAGATAATAAAAATATTGATAATACATTTATAAATGCAGGCACTATAGTTAGTGCTCATTGCTTAGCAATAGGACAAAGTATATTAGCTAATTTGTCAGATTCAGAGATTTTAACTATTAGAGGCAG
>CAJKNC010000096.1 GCA_905201175.1 uncultured Succinatimonas sp. | reverse complement strand
TTTTAAACGAAATAAATAATGGAGAATTTACTTAATGGATGCTACAAAAGGAAATATTTATTCTATTTTGAATGGAAATAAACAATTTATTATTCCTGTATACCAGAGATATTATAGCTGGGAAAAAGAGCAATGTAATCGCTTATGGAATGATATTGTGGACATGCAGAAAAAGAATAAGGATGGGCATTTTGTTGGATCTATTGTGAATATTGCTGAAAAAGCCATGCCTACAGGTGTACAGAAATATATGATTATTGATGGCCAGCAACGTTTGACTACGTTAAGCTTGCTTATGATCGCTCTTAGAGATTACGCAGATGAACATCCAGAAGATAGCACCATCAATTCCCGCCGTATAGATAATATGCTTCTAAAGAATGAATATGAAATAGGAAATGAAAGATATAAGCTTCTTCTTACAGAAACAGACTGCAATATACTTATTAGTCTTATTGAAAAGAAACCAATAAATAATTCGGCTAATTCTCGCGTTTTGTTGAATTATAATTTTTTTGTTAGCAAAATTTCAGGGATGGAACTTCAGCCTAAGGATGTTTATGAGGCTATTGGTAAACTTCAAATTGTTAATATTACATTAGATCGTAATGTTGACGATGCACAGGCTATTTTTGAAAGTCTTAATTCTACAGGAAAAGAATTATCAGAGTCAGATCTTATTAGAAATTATGTCCTTATGGGATTGGAGCCATCAGAACAATTATATATATATGAACATATTTGGCGACCTATGGAGTTGCTTTTTGATTATGAAAAACAAGATCTTGTTATGGATCGATTTTTTCGTGACTATTTGACGATGAAGACTACACAGATTCCTAAAATTGATCGTGTATATGAAGTTTTTAAAGTGTATCAGTTAAATTGCGAATTTTCTACAATTAGAGAGCTGTGTAATGACCTATTAAATTATGCTAAATATTACACAAACATGTTATTTTGTAGATGTAATAACACGGTTTTGAAAGATCTATATTATGATATTAGAGATCTTCGTATGGAGGTTTCGTTCCCTTTCTTGCTTAGGGTACATAATGATTGTGCTAATGGAATTATTTCCGAAGGAAATCTCATTGAGATTATTAAGATATGCATTAGTTATGTATTACGCAGAAATGTTTGCGATATTCCAACAAATTCATTGAATAAAACTTTCGCCACACTACGTAATAGGATTAAATTGCATGATTATGTAAATTCCATAAAAGCTTTTTTTGTACTTCGTGATGATTATAAGCAATTTCCCGATGATGAAAAATTTGAGAAATCATTTGTTTCTCGTGATATTTATAATATGCGATTACGTAATTTTATTTTAAGTCATCTTGAGAATTATGAAAATAAGGCTCCAATCATAATTGAAAATTATACAATCGAACATATTTTACCTCAAAATAATAATTTACGAGATGAGTGGAAGAAAATGCTAGGAGCAAATTGGCGTGATATTCAAAAAAACTATTTGCATACTATTGGAAATTTGACACTTACTGCTTACAATTCTGAAATGAGTGATAATCCTTTTATGATCAAGATGGAAATGGCAGGAGGCTTTAAAGAGAGTGCTTTGCGTCTTAATGCTTACTTAGTAAAACAGACGGAGTGGAATGAACAACTCATAAGGGAACGAGCAAGATTATTAGCTCAAAAAGCAAAACAGATATGGCAATATCCAAAGATTTCTGAAGCAGAACTTTCTTTATATGAAAAGGAAGAGGATCCATCATCAAAGTATACGATTGATTCATATGAAATTAATACATTTACTAGAACACTTTTCGATATAATTGATAAGAGAATTTGTAATTTATCTCCAAATATTAAACGTGATTTTAAGAAATTGTATATTGCTTATAAGTTAGATACAAATTTTGTAGATATTGTAATACAGAAGCAAAGGTTGCGACTTTCTTTAAATATGAAGTTTTCTGAAATTCATGATCCAAAGAATTTGTGTAAAGATATTTCTAATCTTGGTAGATGGGGCAATGGAGATGTTGAGGTATTTTTTGATAATGTTTCAGAGATAGATGATATAATGTACTTGATTAATCAATCTTATAATAAGCAAGCAGAAGAATAAAATTTCAAGTTTATCTATTTAATTAGATAAAAGTATAAAAATTATTTTTCTTAGTTCATTTAGATATTAAAAAGGCGTCAATTGACGCCTTTTATTAAATTTAATAAATTTTATATTAACCTAAAAGCTGATTTAGGACTCTAAGCCATTGTGCTTTAAGACAATGTCGCGCTCAAATACCTTTTCGCAGTAATGGCAGCGCATCATAACTACATCGCCTTCCTTAGAAATCTTAAAGCGCGGAGTGGCATCCTTTTCAACATTAGTGATGCAGTTGCTGTTTGGACAAGCAAATACGCCTACAGTTTCGCGCGGTAAACGTAATTTATACTTATCAACAACCTTGTAGTTTTCAATCTGATTGATAGTAGCATTTGGAGCTAAAATAGCCAGCTGTTCAGTTTCAGACGGGGAAAAAACTACGTTGGAGATTTTAATAATGTCTTTTTTGCCCATATCTCCAGAACGTAAGTTAAAGCCTACGGTTAATTGATTGTTGCGGCTTAAAAACTTAAACATGCGTAAAATGTTGATAGCCTGTCCTGGAGCAATATGATCGATTACAGTACCGTTAGCAATTGCTTCAACCATGAGCTTATCTTTATTTTCGGTAGATACGGACATATTAGATCTCCTTGTTTAAAACTAAGGCTAAAAGAGCTTCGCGAGCATAAACGCCGTTAGCTGCCTGTTTGAAGTAATAAGCATGCGGGCTTGCATCCACGCTTGAAACAATCTCATCTATACGAGGTAAAGGATGTAGGATCTTCATGTTCTCACGAGCATCTACTAAGATTTCAGGAGTAAGGATAAATTTTGATTTTAAATGCTGATATTCAGTTTCATCGAAACGCTCTTTTTGCACGCGGGTCATATATAGAATATCAACTTTAGGCATCACTTCCTCGAGAGTATCATGAATGGAATATTTAATTCCATGAGCATCGAGATCTTTGAGAATATATTCAGGCATTGCCAGAGATTCAGGAGAAACAAAGTAAATTCTAGCGTTATATAAGGATAATGCTTCAGCTAAGGAGTGAACAGTGCGGCCATATTTTAGATCTCCAACAAAGGCAATGCTTATTTCTTCTAAACGGCCTTGCGTCTCATAAATGCTAAATAAATCCAGCATGGTCTGAGATGGATGCTGATTTGCACCGTCACCTGCATTTATAACTGGAACAGGGGAGATATCTGCGGCTAAACGAGCTGCACCTTCACGATGATGGCGAATGACTAGGGCATCAGTATATGAGGTAATGATGCGCATGGAATCTACAAAGGTTTCACCTTTTTTACCTAAAGAGGTATTAGATGCGTCAGAGAAACCAATAACACGGCCGCCTAAGCGCTGAATTGCGGTTTCAAAGGACAATCTTGTACGAGTCGAGCCTTCAAAAAAGGTAACGCCGATAAGCTTGTCTTTTAATAAATCATTTCTCGGATTAGCTTTGAGTTCACGAGCAGTTTTGAGTACCAGTTCAATATGGTCTTTTGTGAATTCAGAAATAGAGATGATATCTTTCTGGAAGAGAGGATTTGTCATATGTTGTCCCTTGTCACTGAAAGTTTAACAGTTGGAACGGGACGCTACGCTGTTTTCAGGAGCGTTTGCGTTTTTACGCTGTTCCTGAAAATTAAATTATACACTAATCAAAAAAAATTGGCATTTATTTTTATAACATATTGATTATAAACAATTTTTATAAAGATAATGAAAAGATTGTCATTATTACATTGAATAATTTATAAAAAGGCAAAAATCTTAGAAACATCAATTTTTAATTTAATGAAAAATACTTGACAATTTTATTTTTTATGACATAATAATTCAGCATTTTGCAGGGGCATAGTTCTAATGGTAGAACAGCGGTCTCCAAAACCGACGGTTGAGAGTTCGAGTCTTTCTGCCCCTGCCATAAAAAATACTTTACAAGTCCGCTTGTAAATGTTATAATAAATTTGTTCTTTGATTAGAACGCCTTAGTAAATGGCCAGGTAGTTCAGCTGGTTAGAACGCCGGCCTGTCACGCCGGAGGTCGAGGGTTCGAACCCCTTCCTGGTCGCCATTTGCTGCTGTAGCTCAGTAGGTAGAGCGCATCCTTGGTAAGGATGAGGTCGGCAGTTCGAATCTGCCCAGCAGCTCCAAAAAGCATCGAAAACTTCGGTTTTCGGTGCTTTTTTGTTGCAAAAACGCTGAAAATGGTGTGGGTCAAAATGTGGGTCAACCGCCTGACCCACACCGTGACCCACACGCGAAAATGTGCGGATAGGTTCAAAGAGTACCGGAGAGGAGGTTTTGCCCCCTCTCCGGTATTTCGCATCCTTTTTCTGCTTACATCACTTGCGCCATGAAGCTGCCCATCGTTTGTGCGGCTTCGTCCTGCTTCTGCCTCGTAGCGTGGGTGTAGGTGCGGAGTGTGAATCCAGCGTCATAGTGGCCGAGCATACTGCTGACGGTTTTGACGTCCACCCCATTTTGCAGTGCCAGCGTTGCGAAGGTGTGTCTGAGGTCGTGAAATCTGATGTGCGGCAGCCCGGCGTCCTTCAGGATTTTCTTGTGCAGATTTACGACGGAGTCTGGGTAGTACATCTCACCGGTTGCCGGCGAGGGGAACATGTAGGGATTCTCGGGATGCTTGCCGTGTTCCGCTATCAGCAGGTCTACGGCATCCTGCGGGATAGATACTTTTCTGACCGAAGTCTCCGTTTTGGGACGGGACAGCGTCAGTTCGCCATTGGGATTTTTGACATATTGCTTGCTGACGGAGATGGTTTTGTTCTTTGCGTCGAGGTCGCTCCAGAGAAGCGCCGTAATCTCGCCCTTCCGCAAGCCCGTGACCAATTCCAGATAGAACATCGGGAGCAGTCCTCTCCTGTCAGCAGCCTCGAGATAGTCCTTGATGTGCTCAGGCGGAAGGATCTGCATTTCGATTTTTTGTACTTTCGGCGCGATGCAGTCCTCGGTCGGATTGCGTAGGATCAGGCGTTCCTTGACCGCCCGTTCCAAGGCACTGTGCAGCATGAGATGCAGACTCCGAACCGTGGTGCTGCTGAGCCCTGGATTGCCATGACCGCTCTTGCGGTCGATGCGACCGTTTTCCATCAGCTCTTTGTAGAGCTTTTGTAAGTCATGGGCAGTCAACTTTGTCAGCTTGATGCTGCCGATGCGGGGAATCGTGTATTGCTCGACCATCAGTTGATAGCGGTTTGCTGTTGAGATGCGGATATTCGGTTTTGCGTAGAGCTCATACCAGCTACGCAGCCAAGTTGCTACCGTGTACTCATCAGCGCGGCTGACATCGATTCCTCTGCTAGCCTCCATTGCGGCACTGAGCTTCGCCTTGCATTCCGCCTGCGTCTTACCCAGCACGTTTTTGATGATGCGCTTTCCGGTTTCGGGGTGGTAGCCCGCTGTGTAGCGACCCTCCCAGCGACCGTCTGCGCGCTTGCGAATGTTGCCCTCGCCGTTGGCGCGTTTTTTAGCCATTCGTGATCATCTCCTTTGCTTTTTCTTCCTCGTCGACATCGAAGGAGTAGGGCGCTCCCAGCTCTCCAGCGATGCCGGCTGCCAGCTTGAAGCCCGCCGTGAAGCTCATCAACGTGGACTTCGCCAACA
>CAJKNC010000095.1 GCA_905201175.1 uncultured Succinatimonas sp. | reverse complement strand
ACTGAAATTATAATAATATCTGACATATAAAAACTTAATTCAAAGCCAAGTTGTACGCTTATAACCATACCAAGACTCCAAATTATTAAATTCTTATAAGAGATCTTTATTTTCTGCCTGATAAAAAAAGATAAATTTATAAGCGCTGAAACAATCACAATTGATAGAGATGTTGCAGCAATCATTTGTATTGAAAAAAAAGGAAAAACCGTTAAAAGCAAGGGAACTAGGACCACTCCTCCGCCTATGCCAAAAATTGCGGAAAGCATATTTGAAATAAATCCGCATAAAATCAGCACGAGGATAACGCTAATATCCATATTATCTCCATATCAGTATTTTCATCGCAGTAGTATTTTGAAATTAATTATAACCAGACAAATTTGTTTAAATTGTGCGCAATCTTGTATTTTTTATCAAAAATAATTGCTAATCTATAAACAGAGAGTTTTCTATATTGCGAGGAAGAGAAAATGAAATTAGGCATAAAAGGCATTTTATGTGCAGCAGCTGCTTTATCAATAATGGCAACAGCCTGTTCTGATAAAGAGACCTGGACAGTAACCTGTCCTTGGGCCCCGTCAGGCGTTGCGGCTGTAGTAAGTCAGAAAGCTTCTACCTTATCTACAAAATATTCTCAGGATTATATTCTGGTATCTGAGGCTATCAAAGGTGATGTTGCTACTATAAATACTTGGGTTTTAGATAAAAAGGCAAATGATCCTAATTTAGTATTTGCCGGCGAAGGAGTCTTGTCAATTACTCCGATTATCGATCCTAATAAGATGAAGTTCACTGAAGACGATTTTGCTTATGTTGAGAACTTATATTCGTCTATTTTCGTTTTGTCATGCCAGTCGAAGCTTAATATTAAATCCATACCAGAGCTTCAGGATTATGTAAAAAATACAGCTGACACCATCAATGTTGCAGTTAACGGCGCAACCTCATCAGAAGCTTTCTTAGCTGCTGCGCTGTTTTCATCTATGGGGGCAGCTGACAAATTAAAGCTTACCCCTTATACATCTGCAGCTGAGGCAGCTCAGGCTGTATCCCGCGGTGAAACTGTATTTGCTATATCTCATCAAAGTCAAATTTTAGAGGCTTCAGAGCAGGGCTTAGTAAATGTTGTGGCTGCCTTTGACAATAAGCCTTTATCTCATGGACCTTTTGCCGGAGTTGAAGGCGTGGGTGCATACAATTACCCATATTTTAAAAACTGCTGCTTTGTTATGGCCAGAGCCGGCACTGATGCTGAGAAGGTAGAGAAGCTGAGAGCTCTTTACAACGAAATCTTAAAGGATAAGGAAGTCTCTGATTGGATGCTCAATACTATGTTAATTGAAGTTGATCCTATGACTCCTGAGCAGGTTGAGGAACATTTACAGAATGTAAGAAATATCATCAATGAGTATAAGGATGTGATTTTATAGCTATATGTAAAGGCAGATTTAATCTGCCTTTTAACAGCATTATTCATAGGGAGCAGTTATGCGATTTATAGTTGAGAAAATAGAGGCGCTCTGCAGGCCTGTTGCCGTACGGCTTGAGCAGAAGAATATTTCGCTGCCGATTGATTTGGCCAGCGGCATTGTGATGGCGCTGTTTGCTCTGTTTATTCTATTGACCATGGATACGCAGATACCTGTAGGAGAGAATCACGTCGTTAATGGACGCGCTTTCCCTTCTTTATTGATGTGGATCCTGTTAATCTGCAGCGCATATTTAATCTTAAAGGATGCTTTTAAAGTATTTAAGGGACAGAGCATTGAGCGTAAAAATATCAATATGCTCGTTGAAGTCAAAGCATTAATAATTTTCTTAATCTTTTTAGGCACCTATTTTATTGCCAGCTTAACGGACATCTTTTTATTGGGCGCCTTATTCTGCGTATTTGCATTCCTAATTTTCTTTAAGTGCAAGAAAAATTCTTATTATTTGATTGCATCCTTACTTGCTGTATTGATTTATATAGCATTTTACTTTGGTCTTAATGTCAGGTTCTAGGAGTAGGTTTTATGCTTGAATATATTGCTCCTGCAAGTGCGTTGCTGTTTACGTTTGAAAACATTTTATGGATCAATATCGGTGTTTTTATCGGTGCGATCTTTGCGGCTATTCCTGGTCTGAGCGTAATTTTATGCGTAATCTTGTTTTTGCCTGTAACCTATCAGCTTACGGCGATTCCTGGAATGATGTTCCTTTTAGGCATTTATTGTGCCGGCGGCTATGCAGGATCGGTCAGTGCAATTTTAATTAATACCCCAGGTACTCCTCATGCAGCCGCAACCATGCTTGACGGACATCCTTTATCAAAGATGGGACGAACTAAAGTAGCTTTAAAGATTGCCTTATATGCTTCAACCTTCGGCGGCGTATTTTCTGCTTTAACTTTGTTGTTCCTAGGTCCGCAGGTAGCAAAAGTTGCTGCACAGCTCGGCACAGCAGAGTATTTTATGGTTTGTCTTTTCGGTCTTACCATTATTGCCGGCGTTTCAGGAAAGAGTATTGTCAAAGGCATTATGGCAGCCTGCTTAGGGCTTCTGCTTTCCTGTGTCGGCTCTGACAGCATGACCGGATATGACAGATTAACCTTCGGCATTGACAGACTTTACTTAGGCTTAGATCTGGCCGTCTGCCTCATAGGCTTATTTGCCTTAGTAGAAATAATGGCCAAAGCAGAGGGCGTTGTTTCAAATATCAAATTAAATTTAAGAAAGAAAATCGATGACGGCATTCTCACTAAGGATGAGAAAAAACGCATTATCAGACCAATTTTCCTATCATCCATTATCGGCGTAATTGTGGGAATTATTCCAGGCACAGGTGCTTCTGAGGCTTCATGGATTAGCTACAGTCAGGCTAAGAATATGTCAAAGCATAAAGAAGAGTTCGGCAAAGGCTCTGTTGAAGGAATTGCTGCTGCGGAATCTGCTAATAACGCTGTAACCGGTGCAACCCTGATCCCGCTTTTAACCTTAGGCATTCCTGGTGACGGAACGGTAGCCATCATGCTATCAGCTCTGATGATAAACGGCTTGAATCCCGGCTTATCTTTATTTACAACCGACGGCGATATTATGTACGCCATTATGATAGGCCTTATCCTAGTAAATATTTTTATGCTGATTCAAGGTCTTGCATTTACCCGTTTATTTGCCAAGGTATTATCTATTCCTCAGGAAATTTTAACTCCAATAATAGTAATCTTCTGCTTTGCTGGCGCTTACAGCGTAAACAAAAATTATTTTGACATTACGGTTGTCTTGGCATTTGGCGCTATAGCCTGGATTTGCAGAAAACTTGATTTGCCTGCAGTACCGATTTTATTAGGTTTAGTCCTTGGAAATATGACTGAAACTAATTTCAGAAGAGCCCTTTTGTTATCTGACGGAGATCCTAGCATTTTTGTAAGTTCACCATATTGTTTAGGAATCATAGCTTTAATTGCTGTTGCTTTATACGCAATTTTTAAAAGCAAAAAAATCGAAATGAAACATGAAAAATTAGCTCAAGAGGAAAAATAATATGCCATACAATATTATATTTTATTTTACCGATCAGCAAAGATATGATACCTGTGGTTGTTTTGGTCAAGAGCTGAATATAACCCCGAATTTGGATGCACTTGCAAAAGAAGGCGTCGCCTTTAATACGGCAATTTCACCTCAGCCTGTCTGCGGTCCCTGCCGTTCAATTTTTCAGACAGGAAAATATGCAACAACGACAGGATGTTTTAGAAATAACAAGATGCTGCCTCTTAACATAAAGACTTTGGCAAATTATATCGAAGAGGCCGGCTATGAAACTGCATATATAGGCAAATGGCATTTAGCTTCAGAGGGTGAGCTGGAGGCAAAGCCTGTAATAGATCATACCGTTACGGCTGTACCTTTGGAGTATAGAGGCGGTTATACGGGCTTTTGGCGAGTTGCTGATGTGCTTGAGTTTACTTCTCACGGCTATGACGGCTATGTATTTGATGAAAATAACAATAAGCGTGAGTTTAAGGGCTACAGAGCAGACTGCATAACTGATTTTGCTTTGGAATTCTTTGATCAGTATGACAAAAAGAAGCCTTTCTTCATGACCATTTCTCAAATTGAGCCGCATCATCAGAATGATCATAAGCACTATGAAGGTCCTGACGGATCTAAGGAACTTTACAAGGATGTTAAATTACCCTATGATTTGCAGGTTTTAGGCGGCAATGCTAAAGAAGAATATCCAGATTACATTGGACAGTGTGCAAGCCTAGATAAAAATTTAGGACGCATTGTTCAAAGATTAAAAGACGAAAATCTTTTTGATAATACGGTAATCATTTTTGCCTCAGATCATGGCTCACATTTTAAAACCAGAAATACAGATGCTCATCTTAACGGCTATGATGACTATAAGAGAACCTGTCACGATGCAGCGGTTCATGTTCCTTTAGTAATAGCTGGAGGACCGTTTAAAGGCGGAATAGCTGTTGATGATGTTGTAAGCACAGAATCTTTGCCAAAGACAATTTGTGCTCTTGCAGGAATTGATGTCGGCAAGGAGATGATCGGCGAAAATCTTTTAGATGTTGTACAGCATAAAGATGAACATAGAAAGAATGAGGCCTTTATCCAGATATCAGAGAGCCGATTAGGACGCGCTATTCGTACTGATAAATATTGCTATAGCGTTTATGCGCCGAATATTCAGGGCGGAGAGAAGGCTAGTACAGATTATTACAGGGATGATTTTTTATATGATCTGACGGTCGATCCTTATCAGCTTGAAAATAAAATCGATGATATAAAATATAAAGATATTAAAGCTAGCTTGCGCAAGCGTCTTATTGAAATGATCAAGGAAGCTGAAAATATCGATGCTGTAATTGAGGATTAATAAGTAAAATATGGCAAGACAGGATAAGAAGACTCAGTTAGTAGTAAGTTATTTGATTGATTATTTAGAGAAAAATAAATTTTCCTCTAATAATAAGCTGCCCTCTGAAAATTCTCTATCAGAAAGTCTTGCCGTTAGCCGTTTTACTGTAAGACAGGCTATTGATTTGCTTTGTTCTCAGGGAATTATTTATAAAGTCCAGGGCTCGGGAACCTTTTTCAATAAAGATAATGTCTTAAAGCAAAGAATTTCTATAAAAGAAAAGAACGCAGATTTAAAAATAGCTCTTATTTTGCAGGGACATGATCGCAAGGCAAATAACGATCTGCAGCTAGGCATAAAAAGCATATTTGATGAAAAAGATGTTTACTGCAAGAGCTATGTTACAGATAATAAATTTGCAAACGAAAAAAACTGCATAGAAACCTTGATGCATGAGAATTTTGATGGTTTTATTGTCGACGGCGTTAAGGCTTCATTATTAAATCCAAACTTATCCTTATATAAAAAATGTTATGATGAATTAAATATTCCTATCATTTTTTATAATAATTACTATAAGGAATTAAATTATCCTAAGGTTATTATAGATGGCCGCTTAGCTGCCTTTAAGCTGACTTCCTATCTAATTGCCATGGGGCATGAGAAGATAGCAGGCATTTTTGTCTGTGATAATTATCAGTCAGTAGAAAAGTTTCATGGCATGTATGAAGCCATGCAGAAGCATAAAATTCATCTAGATGACAGCTATATTAAATGGTGCGTCTCTGATGATGCTCATAATGACAGCGGCTTTGATAAAAATATTGAAAAATTTCTGCAGAATATTCCTCAATGTACAGCTATAGTCTGCTGCAACAGCATAATTTACAAGCTAGTAAAATTAGCTGTAAAGAAAATGGGGAAGAAATTCAATATCGTCTGCATGGATCTTTCCTCAAGCGAATTTTTTAATGATGTGACCTGTTCTTTAAATCAAGGCTATTTGATCGGACAGCTGGTAGCAAAAAATCTGCTTTTGATGATAGAAAAGAAAGATTTTAAAGATTTCTGGAAAAGGGATAAGTGAGGAGATATAAAAATGGAAAGAAAAACAGCA
>CAJKNC010000094.1 GCA_905201175.1 uncultured Succinatimonas sp. | reverse complement strand
CGTCGATGGTAGTGCAACGTACGTTTGTGTGAGAGTAGATCACCGCCGGGCTTCCTAATTGACGCGGAGCGGTAGTTCAGCTGGTTAGAATGCCTGCCTGTCACGCAGGAGGTCGCGGGTTCGATCCCCGTCCGTTCCGCCAATCATATAAAAAATACCGGTTTAAGACCGGTTTTTTTTTGTCTACAGCATTTATCAGTACAATATTTTGTATATATGTAATTCGTTTTTATTTGCTGATAACTGTGTCTCTAAAATAGGTTTAAGAGCGTGATGCTCTTAAACTATAAAATTGTGAAAGAAGCGAAGCTTATCAAGACTCTCATATTTTTATGTGAGTCTTGGTAATTTTAAGCTTTTATTTCGATTACTTCCGCATTATCTGGTTTTATTTTGATTTGCTGATAGTTTAATATCTGCAAAAATAGAATTTGAGCGATAAGAGCATAAGCATATTTTTTTCTTGATGTTATGGTTGCATTTATCTCAACATAGAAAGCTCTATTTTTATGAAGATTATTGTCCAAAATGAAAACCTTCGCTTTAGAATCAGAGCTGCTTTTATCTAATATTAAGGCATAGTTATAATCATCAAGCTTTAGTAGTTTTTTGTATTCTTCATTAAAAGCTTTTGCTGTACCGAAAAAAGTCAAATTATGAATTTTCTGATTTAGCTGAGAGGCAATTATGCCTTCACTTAGATTATCAAATATACAGATTGAAGCATCTTGTATTAGATCTTTAATTTGCTTTTGAATATCATCGCTATTTTCACTATATATGTAATTTTTGCAGAGATTTTTTATCTCTAAAACAGCTCTTTCAAATTCTTCTTTACTAGCTCCATGAGCAATAACTTTTATCTCAATAGTCGGGTAGTAGGAGCGATAACCGATAACAATATGCTGGGGGATTTGCAATTTAGAAATTTTATCTTGCAATAGAGATTCAGAAATGCCGAAGGTAAATAAGCGTTTTACCTTAGTTAAGGAATCGTTGATAATATTTGACTGAAGATAAGGCTTTATTTGTTTAATATACATTTCCTTAAATTCAGATGGTACACCTGGAGTAAAAAAACATAAAGCTTTATTTATTTTGATCATATAGCCGCAAGCTGTACCGCAAGGATTATCAATAAAACTTGCCTCCTTAGGAATATAAGCTTGTTTTATATTGCTTGAAGGCATAATGCGATTATGAGACTTATGCCATGCTTTTATATGTTCCAGCCAAGATTCAAGCAAAATACTTTGAGTATTTAAAGCTTTGCATACAGCCTCTGTAGTGCAATCATCTGTAGTTGGACCAAGTCCGCCATTGAAGAATATAAGGTCGCATTGCTGGGATCTTTCTTTTAATATATTTACTAAATCATCTAAATTATCGCCGATAGTTGAGCGCCTTTGAACCTGTATTCCCAAGGCTAATAATTCCTGACATAACCATGAAGCATTAGTATCGTCAATCATCCCGGTAATAACTTCATCGCCAGTTGAAATAAGTTCTACTTTTAACATATAGAAAATCTTTTATTAAAGAATAAATTACTTAATTATTTTTTATCTCAGAAAAAGATGAAAAATTTAAACGCTTATATCCATTTATGATATAGCAATAGTTCCTTTTAGATAAAGCAATTTAACAAGAGATTTTGCTGAGATAAACGAGAATTTTTCTTCTTATTTTATTTATAGGATTAACTGTATTTTCTGAAGCTTGCGGTATATATGCAATTGTGGGCATAATACAGGGAAATAATTTTAAGTATCTATATTCTAGATCCAGTTTTTAAGAGTTTTGCGTAAGCGCTTATACTGGTATTTTTTTATTTTGGTTTTATATATTATGCCTATCAATATTCCTAACGGTTTACCAGCAGCTACAGTTTTATCTACAGAAGAAGTCTTTGTAATGACAGAAGACCGTGCCATGCATCAGGATATTCGTCCTTTAGAGCTGCTGTTTTTGAATCTTATGCCTAAAAAAATTAACACTGAAATTCAGTTTATGCGTAGGCTTTCAAATTCTCCTTTGCAGGTTAATATTACTTTATTACGCGTAGATGATCATGAATGCCGAAATACTCCGCAGCAGCATTTAGATACCTTTTATAAGGATTTTGATGATATTAAAGATAAACGCTTTGATGGAATGATCATTACTGGGGCTCCGCTAGATCAGAAGCATTTTTCGGATGTTACTTATTGGGATCGTTTAGAAATGATCATTAACTGGAGCGCTGTAAATGTTACTTCTACATTATTTTCATGTTGGGGCGTAGCTGCAGCGTTAAAAGTGTTTTATGGCTTAGATATATTGTTCCGTGAGGATAAATTATCCGGAATTTATTCTGTTAACAGGGCTCACTGCAACGATACTTTAATTAGGGGATTTGACGATAGTTTCTTAGCTCCATTTTCACGTTTTTGTGATTTTCCGATTAAAGTTATTAAGCAGTCTACAGATTTAAAGATCTTAGCAGCTAGTGAAGCTACCGGTTTGTATTTAGGAGTATCTGCAGACAGACGGCAGGTATACGTTACAGGTCATCCTGAATATGATGCTACTACTTTAGCAGATGAATATCGTCGCGATTTATTAGCTAATAAGAATCCCCATATACCAGTAAACTATTTCCCTAATGATGACCCTTCTGAAGATCCTAGTTGTAAATGGAGATCTCATTCTTCTTTATTATTTGCAAATTGGCTCAATTATTATGTTTATCAATTAACCCCATATGATCTATATAAATAAATCATATTAAATTGTGTCAATATGTAAAATTTTACTAGTAAAATAACACGGCTTTAATCAATTTATCCAAGGTGAAATAGTGGCTCCATTTAAAACAGCAAAATTTAAAATTGAGGGCGGTAAGCCCTTAGAAGGTGAAGTTAGCATTTCTGGGGCAAAAAATGCAGCTTTACCGATTCTCTTGTCAACAATTTTAACTCCTGAAGAGGTTATTTTACATAATGTACCTGATTTAGCTGATGTTAAGACCAGTTTTGAGCTTTTAAAACAATTAGGTAAAGAATGTCATTATGATCCTGCTACAGGGACGGCTATTATTTCTAAAGCTGTTGTTTCTAAGGTAGCTTCATATGAATTGGTTAAGACTATGAGAGCTTCCATTATGGCTTTAGGTCCGCTTACGGCTTATTTAGGAGAAGCTTTCGTTTCTTTACCTGGAGGCTGTGCTATTGGTGCTCGTCCCGTAGATCTGCATATTAAAGGCATGCAAAACCTTGGGGCTGCTATAAATCTTGATGACGGATATATTAAGGCTTCAGCTCCTCAAGGTAAAAGGCTGCAAGGCGGGCATATTGTTATGGATAAGGTTTCAGTTACTGGTACTGAAAATCTTATGATGGCTGCAACTTTAGCTGAAGGAGAAACTATTATAGATAATGCTGCTTTAGAACCTGAGGTCGTTGATTTGGCTGTTTGCTTGCGTAGTATGGGAGCCAAGATTAAAGGTGACGGCAGCGCTCGTATAGTTATTGAAGGCGTAAAGGCTTTACATGGCTGCGAACATACAGTAGTTGCAGACCGTATTGAGACTGGAAGTTATTTGATTGCAGGTATAGCTACTCATGGATTAGTCAGGTGCACGCATGCTCTTCCTGAGAGCTTAGATGTACTTTTACAAAAATTAAAGCAAGCAAATGCGCTTATCGATATAGATGGAACAACTATAACGGCCGATATGCGTAATCGTAAAATTATGCCTGTTGATATAGTGACAGCGCCTCATCCCGGGTTCCCCACGGATATGCAAGCTCAGTTTACGGTATTAAATGCTTTAGCCTGCGGGGTAAGTTCAGTCACAGAAACAATTTTCGAGAATCGTTTTATGCATATTGCTGAGCTTAACAGGATGGGGGCACATTTAGAGATTCGCGGCAATGTGGTTATTTGTTCTGGCGTTGAAACCTTAAAAGGAGCTCAGGTAATGTCATCAGATTTGCGAGCTTCTGCTAGTTTGGTTATTGCAGGACTTGCTGCTCAAGGAACAACTATTGTTGACCGTATTTATCATATGGAACGTGGTTACGAACATATTGAAGCTAAAATCCGCAGTTTAGGCGGAAATATCGAAAGAATTTATTAAAATGTTTGACTTGTGTCCTTACAATACCTTTGGCTTGCATGTACAGGCTAGGGAAGGTATTCTCGTTAAGAGTGTAAACGATCTTAAATATGTAGATCCCGATAATTGCATTATTATTGGCAGAGGGAGCGATGTTTTATTTACAGACGATTATGATGGAACAGCTCTTATAAATGATATTCGTGATCTAGAAATTTCAAAAGATGGGGATGACTTCATTGTAAAAGCAGGAGGGGGACTGGTTCTAGATGATTTAATTTTGGAACTTTTAAAATTAGGTATTTGCGGCTTAGAAAATCTTTCTGCTATTCCTGGTACCGTGGGGGCTGCTCCAGTACAAAATATTGGAGCTTATGGAGTGGAGATAGGTTCTTTAATAGAAAGCGTTGAATGCTATGATTTATATAAGCATAGTTTAGAAGTTTTTACTGCAGATCAATGTAATTTCGGATATCGCACCTCATATTTTAAGCAGAATCCGCAACAGAAGTTATTTATTACAAAAGTTGTCTTTCACTTATATTCTATTTTTAAACCAGTTTTAGCCTATCATGGCTTAAATGATGTTGATTTAGCCGATGCCTCAGCAGTCCGTGAGCGAGTAATGGCATTGCGATTTGAGAAGCTTCCTGACTATAAAATCATAGGCAATGCCGGGAGTTTTTTTAAAAATCCGGTTGTTTCTTTGGAGTTTGCAAAAAACTTGAAGAAAATTTACGATAATATGCCTATTTATCATATAGATGAAAATACTTGTAAACTAGCTGCAGGCTGGCTAATAGATAATGCTGGATGTAGAGGCTTAACCCACGGGAATGTGGGAACCTGGAAAAAGCAAGCCCTAGTAATAGTTAATTATGGGTTTGCTCGTCCCCATGAAATCGTATCCTTAGCTAAATATATTCAAAGTGAGGTGGCTGCAAAATTTGGTATAGAGCTAGAGCCTGAAGTAAGAATTTTCGGTAGAAAGGGAGAGATCGGTTGGGAAAGTTTGTGATTTCTCAAGGATTAAAGCTTATAAGGCTATTGAGCAAAAGTCCCTGTCAAGCTTTAAGTTTTGATAAGCTTAAAGCATTATTGGGTGTTGAGTCTTCAAGTTTAAATAATCTTTTATCGCAAATTTCTGATCTGGGAATTAGAGTTGTCCGTAAAGAGCAGGCGGTATTGTTATTAGATTCAATTGAATTTTTAGATCAGTATTTTATCTATAGAAAAGTCAAAGGTCGAGGCCGTATAGAGGTTGTTGATTGTATAGATTCTACTAATAGTGAACTTTTAAGAAGATCGTTTAATCTCACTAGCGGTGATTGCTTAATTGCTGAATATCAAAGCGCTGCTCGCGGACGAAGGGATCGAAAATGGCAGGGAGCTTTAGGCAGACAGGTTACCTTATCGTTATATTGGGAATTTAGTTCTTTGGCATCAATAAAATTGCTATCCATTGGAGTTGGTGTTGAGATTGCAAAAAGTCTTGAAGAATATGGTTTTACTGATATCAAGGTTAAGTGGCCTAATGATCTTTATTATAAAAATGGAAAGTTAGGCGGAATTTTAATTGAGACTTTGCCTAAAAAAAATTTTGTTAGCGCAATTATAGGGGTAGGAATTAATTTAAAAAATATATCCCTTGTAAATGACAAGCGTTCTTGCGCAGATCTTTTGCAAAGCGGCAAATTTATAACTAGAAATGAATTAGCCGTACTAGTTATAAATGCTTTGCATGCTGCTTGTAATAATATTATCGATAATCAAGGTATAGATTATATTAGTCAGCTGAATTCGCGGGATTATCTATTCAATAAAAAAGTAAAATTTGTTGATGGGGTTGATAATTACTCTGGTACTGTTATAGGAATAAATTATTTAGGCGAGCTATTATTAAAATCTGAAAGTGGTCAAATATATAATCTTAAAGCTGGGGAATTTTTGTCAATTAACTAATATTTTTTTGGCAAGACTTTATAAATGATATGTACATATGCCTAAATTCTATATTTGGGATCAAATAATCTTATTTTATGATTTTAACTGTTTAATATATTTAATGTTAAGCTGTAAAATTGTTAAGGAATAAT
>CAJKNC010000093.1 GCA_905201175.1 uncultured Succinatimonas sp. | reverse complement strand
TTCATGAAGGAAGATACAATCTATTATTCATATGATGGTCACTATTTTTATACGAACTATGAAAACCTAGTTAATGATAATAAAGTTAATAAAGATCCTTACTATAATTATTATCAATATATTCCTCATAGAACTACTTCCTATTTAAATAATTCTGTATATAATGCATATCTAGATCAATATGGTGTTAGTGATGAATCTGTTCTATATAATCAGGCAGATCTTCTTTAAATAAAATATTGACGCTGTCCATAAGAATGTCTTGCATGACGAATTTGGCTTTTTTTGCATCCTGAACGCGAATTGCATCGATAAGCTGCTTGTGCTTATTTAATGAAGTCGCAAAATCATCACGCGAGCCTGGCAGAGTAAAGTCTATAGACATAACAGAGGTTTTTAGAATTAAATTGCCTACTACATTGCAAAAAGGATTATGCGCTACCTTAAATAGAAGGGCATGCATGCCTACATCACCTTTTTTAAATTCGGCCGTGTCATTATTGTCAAAGCCTCTTTTCATTATTTTATAGCATTCATTAAGTTCATTCAGCTCAGCTATAGAGCAGCGCAAAGCGGCTAATGCACAGATAGAAGGCTCAAAGGTCAAGCGAATAAAGAGAATATAATGAAATACCTCTGTTCTTGAGATGTTTTCTCTGATTACATTTAAAATATCCGTATCAAACCAGTCCCAATTTTCTATAGGCATGATCTGAGCCTTTTTTTTAGATTGCTTTAAAATAATGCCTTTTGCGTCTAAGACACTTAAAACAGAGCGAATAGTAGAGCGGGAAACGCCGTATTCTGCAGATAAATTATTCTCACTTGGTAAAAGGTTCTGCTTGTACTCACCTAAAATGATTTTTTTTAATAGAGCTTTTAAGGTTATTTTAAACGCATCTTGAGGAATATCTGCCATAGCTAAGGTCCTGTATCTGTTTTGTTTAATTATAAAAAATATTTTGATTTTGGTATATAAAGGGAAAATAAACATTTTTGAAAATGTGAGAAATAGGGGGCATAAGGAGAGCCTCGCTATGGGCAGGATATTTATTTTAAAGTTAGGGCCTGCAATGATTGAGCAGTGTGATATTTACCTGCTCAATCAATAAGTATATTAGATTTACCAAAAGATGCTATATAAGACTACAGTAATAATCATGATTATATAAGAGCCGATCTTAAAACCATTTGTAGTTTCAAATAGCTTCTTAGTAAGAATAATGCCCTTAGGATCGTCATCGTATTCAGAAGATGACAAAGATACAAAGATGATGGTGGCGCAAGTAAGGATAAAGGTATACATCATTTGATCTAAAAAAGGCATTTCAAGGGGAAGGAATTTTAGCAATAAGGCGATCGGAATTGAGGCTAAAACACCGATGGTAGCACCCTTAGTGCTAGTCTTCTTCCAAAAGAGGCCTAGCATGAATACAGCTAGGATGCCAGGTGAAACAAGGCCTGTGTACTCTTGAATGTATTGGAAGGCCTGACCAATAGTGCCAAGCAATGGAGCAATGAGACAGGCGATGATGACAGCTACTAAGCCTGTTAAACGGCCAATGCTGACTAGTTTAAGATCAGAGGCCTGTTTATCTATATATTCTTTATAGATATCAAGAGTAAAGATAGTTGCAGTTGAATTCAGCATGGATGCTAGTGAAGAAACAATAGCTGCTGCTAAAGCGGCAAATACTACGCCCTTAATACCTACAGGCAGAAATTGTGCTAGCCAAGGATAGGCAAGATCGGCGCGGGAGGCAGACGGCATATTATTAGATGCATAGGCGCCAAGCTTTGCAAATAGCTCTGCATCGTTAATGATGATATAGGCAGCAATTCCCGGAATTACGACGATAAACGGTACTAAAAATTTAAGGTATCCGGCAAATATCAGACCCTTTTGTGCTTCATCAATTGATTTTGAGGCAAAGGTTCTTTGAATGATGTATTGATTGAATCCCCAATAGTATAAAGAAGCAACCCACATGCCGCCGATAAGCACTGCTATGCCTGGAAGATTCATAAACTGAGGATTATCCTTGCTCAGAATCATATTAAAATGCTCAGGAGCCTTATCCATCATAATGCCGAAGCCTCCAAATAAGCCGGCATCGCCGCCTATGAAGCTTACGGCCATATAAGTAGTAGCAAAGCCGCCGAAGATTAGGACTGCAACCTGTATAACGTCTGTCCAAACTACAGCTGAAAGTCCGCCGTAAACTGAATATACAAGAGCAAAGGCAGCAAGGCCTAAAATAGAATACATCATAGGCACGCCTAAGATAGTCTCAAGAGCCAGTCCGCCTAGATATAGAACAGACGTTAAGTTTACAAAGATGTATAAGCACACCCAGAATACAGCTAAAATGGTCTTGAGGGTTTTGTTATAACGCTTTTCAACAAATTCAGGAATAGTATAAATACCCTTGCTGATAAAGATAGGCAGGAAGAATTTTCCTACAAGCACTAGGCAGATAGCGCTCATCCACTCATAGCTTGCAATGCCTAAGCCGATGGAAAATCCAGAGCCTGACATGCCTATGAATTGTTCAGCCGAGATATTAGCTGCGATCAATGATGCGCCAACAGCCCACCATGGCAAGGATTTTCCTGCAAGGAAGTAGCCTTCCTTACTAGATTTGTTTTTATTTGAAACATAAAGTCCTACAAACAGTATGACTAGCACATAAAAGCCGAAGATTGCATAATCTAGGGCTCCAAGTCCTTGAATATTATTCATAAATCCCTCAAAAATCTTAATTAAAGCTGATCTTGCATTAAACAGCTTCTGCCGCCATCAATTAAAATGGTCGTGCCGGCTATAAAGGAGGCTTCATCGCTAGATAAGAAGCAGCAAAGCATAGCTATATCGTGAGGAGTGCCGATCCTTCCTACAGGATGAAGCTTAATAGTGTCACTGCGAGCCTTGAGGGGATCTTCATGACTATCAAACCACGCTTGATTGCCCTCAGTATCAATAAAGCCAGGAGCAATAGCTACAGCACGTACTTTAGGAGCCCATTCTATGGTTATTGACTGAACTAAAGACATTAATGCTCTTTTGGCAATATTGTAAGGAGAGCACATAGGCATAGTAGAGAAAGCGTGATTGGAAGTCATTACAAGAACAACGCCGCTGTTTTTTTCAAGATAGGGGCGACATTCTTTGGCAATAAACCAGTGGGAGCGCAAATTGAGCTTGAAATTATGCTCAAAATCCTCTGCAGAGCATGAAATGCCTTTAAAGACGTTGCAGCCGGCATTTGATACTAAGACATCAATACGTCCAAAATGCTCATAGACAGCTTTTACAAAAGAGCTTATATCCTCAAGATTCGTAGCATCCATCTTTTGATAAAAGTACTTGTCGCCGTATGCAGCTTTTAAATCCTGGCAGCTTTTGCATTGAGAAAGCTCTTTTTCTGAACAGGAGGCAACCTTGAAGCCTTTTTGCAGATAGGTTTTAGCAACCTCAAGACCAATTCCTGAGCTTGAGCCGGTAACGATAATAACTTTTTCCATAAAAACCCCTTAGTGTAAGTTTTAATTATTCATCACTTAAATAGGCACCAAAAGCGGCAGATTTAGCCAATTTGCGGTAGATGCGTAAAAAGCCGCGAGGAACTTCTTTTTTAACTAGTTCTGCTTTTTCTAATCGCTCTTTAATGGTCTCTTCAGAAAGAGCGACATTTAAGGTACGGTTTGGAATATCAATATGAATTACATCACCATTTTCAATGATGGAAATCACGCCTTTATCAGAAGCCTCTGGGGAGATATGGCCTACAAAAAGACCTCGATTTGATCCGGAGAAGCGTCCATCTGTGATTAGAGCGCAGCTTTCTGAAAGGCCCATTCCTTCAAGGTATTTCATGGGCTTGTACATTTCAGGCATGCCAGGGCCTCCTTTAGGGCCTTCATAGCGAATTACTACTACAGAATTAGGCTTTACCTGAGAATTCATAATTGCATGGTTGGCCTCGCTCTCTGAATTAAAGACGATAGCCTTGCCTGTAAATTTCATTAAATTTTGTGGAACAGCAGCAGGCTTGACGACGCATCCTAGAGGAGAAATATTGCCGTTTAGCACGGCAACGCCGGCATCTTTGCTATGAGGTTTGTCAAAAGAGGCGATGACCTGGCGGTTTTTACTTTGTACAGCTTCTGTAAGCTCTTGAGCTTTTGTTGTTAAGCTGACGTTCTTGCAATCAAGATTGAGCTTATCTTTAATTTCATATTCAACAGCCTTTACGCCGCCTGCTTCATAAAAATCGATCATATCGTATTCAGATGCCGGATAAATTGAGGCAATAAGCGGAATATGATGGGAAAGCTTGTCAAAATCCTCAAGCTTAAGATCTGGCAGGTTTGCCTCGTGATTTATGGCCTGTAAATGGAGAATGCCGTTAGTGGAGCCGCCGGTTGCCATTAAATAGCACATGGCATTGTGAATGGATTTTGCGTTTACGATGTCTAAAGCCTTTACCTGCTCTTTTACAAGCTTTACAGCCTGTTTGCCGCTTTCAAAAGCACAAAGCTCACGTTCTTCTGCAACAGCCGGAATTGCCGCGCTGCCTGGCATAGACAAGCCTAAAGCCTCAGCGATGCAGCACATAGTATTAGCAGTGCCGTACATAGCGCAGGAACCAGGACCAGGTTCTGCAATATTTTCAATATGCTTAAATTCTTCTTCGGTGATTTGTCCTCGTTTTTTCCAGCCGATAGCTTCAGTGATGATATTGCCGTCATAGTGCCTGCCTTTGTAATTTGCAGGATACATAGGTCCGCCGTTTACGAAAATAGAGGGAATATTCAGCCGACAGGCTGCCATCAGCATGCCAGGAACAATCTTATCGCAGGATCCCAAAAGCACTAAGCCGTCAAAATGATGAGCACGCACCATTGATTCAATGGAGGCGCAAATAAGATCTCGGGAGGCTAATACATAGCGCATGCCTAAGTGACCTTCAGCAATACCGTCGCAAGGTGCGATAGTACCAAAGACCATGCCTATGCCTCCGGCTTCGTAAATGCCCTGCAAGACTTTATTGGTAAGCTTATCTAAGTTAAAGTGACCCGGGGTGGCATTGGTATAGCTGTTGACAACCGCTATAATCGGACGTTTGAGATCGTCATCAGTGTGACCCATTGATTTATATAAAGCACGTTTGAGCGCGCCCTCATCGCCCCTTAATAAGGTATTGTAATATTCGCAGCTCTGACAAGAGCAGTTTTGACAGTTATTCATTTTTATCTCCCAAATTAAATCTTTTGTATTTCTGTCCGGTAAAGTCGGTTTGGACAATTAAGGCTGCGCCATCAAGCGGTGCAGGCTTATTTAGACCATCTGCAGCTGAGGTAATCAATAATTTTTTAAGTGCAATGCCGCCTAAGGCAACAGAGCTAGGCTGGGTTAGAGGAACAGGCATGGATTGAATAAGGCTTAAGCCTTCAGGACTTATTTTGTAATGATCAATGCGTCCTAAAGCCCAGTTGGCATTTAAGATTGTATGATCTGATAAGATGCAAGATCCGTCTAAAATACCTTTTTGCGGCCCTATATGCTGGTGTATCTGACGTGATTTTTTATCTAAATGGTAATATTTATGTGCAAGTGAATCATGAAAATAAATGTAATTATCATCCTCAACTAAAGTGTTGGGAACATTTAAATTGTCTATAAGTAATTCAAGCTTCAAGAGCTTATTATTAAACTTATATAAGGCCCCTCCGTTTTTTTGTGCATTAACATTCATAGCAGAAATATAAAGTCCGTCTGAGAGAACCTGACACTCGTTAGGACGGACATTAACAAAGCTAAAAGCACAGTAATGAGTTAGAATGTTTTTTTGACTGTCTAAAATAAACAATCCATCTTGTGATACAAGAAGATAAACCTCGTCTAAAGTGCTTAGCAGACAAGCTGAGGTTAGTTTAGGTGTTTTAAAACATTGAGTAATTTGTGTTTTAAGATTGTATTTATACAAATAATTCCTTTTTATATCAACATATAAAAACGAATCGCATCTATCATCATAAATAGGAGCTTCTCCTAGAATACATCTAAACTCATTTATGGCTTTAAAATTCTGTAACATAGCTAAGAACCTAAAAAAGCAAATTCTGAATGTATATTACAAACTTGTAATACAAGAAATAATGATTTAGTTCACATTTTTTTGTATAAAATTTTAATAGTGCCTA
>CAJKNC010000092.1 GCA_905201175.1 uncultured Succinatimonas sp. | reverse complement strand
GATATATACATATATAGGGTATAGTATGTATATACACTTAAATATTATTAAATTTTTAGAGGTAATTTTTTATGAAGAAAAGCATGATTGCCACTGCTGTTATGATGGCAATTTCCGGTACTGCCTTTGCTGCAGCACCTCAATGGGTGGAGGCCACTCAAGATCTCAAAGATAAAGCCGTTACAGTCACCCCTAACACCCCACAAAATACAATAGAAGGTAACGCCTATGTAATATCAGAAACTTCTGCCACCGAAACCGTTTACGTACAACCTGATGCAACAGAAACTACTAACGAATCTTCTATTTGGGGTGAAGTTAGCAATAATGGCAGATTAGCACTTGTTCATGTTAATAATAATAATAACTTTATAAATGACGGTGACCTTTATATAAGTGGCGAAACCCAAAAAAATATTGTCGAAGACGGTTATGATCCTAAAAGCGACGGAAAATGGTATGGTACTGCCGCAGCAAAAATCTCTGGCAAAGGATCTTTTACTAACGACAAACTTATCTACGCAAAAAACGCTGTCGGTATTATGGTAAATTCTGGCAGTGACGCAGAAATCACTAATAATAAAACCATTGTAGCTTATGGCGATGGAAATAATGATGATTCACGATCTGCTATTGGTATAGATGCCTCAGCAAATGCCCCAACAACAATTAAGAATACAGGTACTATTTATGCCTTAGGAAAGTCCTATGGTGTTCGCTTAGTAGAAGGTACTGGTGACAATAGCAAATTAACAAGCTTTACCAACAGCGGCAAGATTTATGCTGAAGACGGTTCCTATGCTATTTATGCCAATAATTCAGCTACAGAATCTAGTGAAGCTATTACTGTAGAACTTAAGAATGGCTCGCATATTGAAGGCCTAGTCGGCATGGATGAAAACTCCATATTAAATATAAATGAAGTATCCGGCGAGACTATTGCCTTAGAAACTATTGATAACGGTAAAGCTACTAAAGATGGCATGACTGTAAGCCTTGCATCTTCCAACGTTACCATTGAGCAGGGTACTGAGAAAGGCTTAACGATTGGTACATTAGCTGTTGGTGAGGGCAGCTCTGCTAACTTCCTGCTGAATAAACTCGCTGATGAAGGTGAGAAGGTTTTAACTGTTAAAAAAGTAGATGATAATAGTGGCAAAGGCATCATCAATGTTACTTACTCAGGTGCAGTCTCTGATGAGCTTGCTAAAGATCCTTCACAAAAGTCAAACCTTTTTGAAGGCCTCTCTTTAGGAAATGGACAACCTTCTGAGGTTGCTGTATTAGAAGGCAAATCCGGCGACAGCGCCACTTACGTGCTAGGCGACAGCGGCCAGGTAGTTGCTACTAATGTTCGTGTCAACTCTCTGTTAGCTTCAACTCAGGATGTAGCTATTAACTCTGCCTTAATGTGGAGAACTCAGCTAAGCTCATATACTGATCGTATGTCAGCCTTGCGCACCAATCCGCAAAGTGCTGGTATTTGGGCTCGTTATATAAACGGCCGTTTAGATGGCGAAGGCATTACTCACGATTACAATACCGTTGAAATCGGTTATGATCATAAGGTCAGCGACTTAATTACCTTAGGCGCCAGCGTCAGCTATACCATAGGCGATGCTGACTTAAGAGCAGGCCAGGCTGACAATGATACCTATACTGCCGGCTTATATGCAACCTTAAATCAGAACAACTTCTTTGTCGATGCCATGGTCAAAGTCGGTTATATCGACTCTGATTACGACATTTCTAATCAAAGCTGGTCTGAGCATGGCGACTATGATATGTTCGGTGCCATTTTTGGTCTTGAAACCGGCTACCGCTTCAATGTCAATTCCTTCTTCTTTGAGCCGCAGGCACGCTTAACCTTCTCTAAGTTAAGCCCAGAGAGCTACAATACCAACCTGCGCTCTGTAAACTTTGACGATATTGAAAGCTTTGTCGGCAGCTTAGGCTTCATCTCCGGCTTTAACTTCAACGAGAAAGGTTCAGTCTATGCTGGTGCCTCATATAACTATGACTTCATGGGCTCTGTAAACAGTGAAATCACTACTGATAATGCTGTTCGCTACTTCAAGTCTGAGCTCGATGATTCCTGGGGTGAGGCTAAGATCGGTGCCTCTTATATGTTCATGGATAATTTGAACGCCTTTATGGATGTATCACGTGATATTGGTGCTGATATCGAGCAGCAGTGGCGTGTAAATCTTGGTGCTCGCTACATGTTCTAAAGAAGCTTTTAGTTAATAAAAAGGACGGCCTAAAAACCGTCCTTTTTTTATAAATAAGCAGAAATCGTCAAGCTATTTTATGCATTTATTCAAAGCTATTTTGCATACAGCTTAGCTCTTTAACTGTATCTAAATTGCAGCTTTAAATTATTCCTGTAATACGAGCTTAAAGAAGCGCATATCTAACAATTATATAAATAGCTCCCTATCTTCATAAGGCTTTGCTCTTAATTACAGAAAGCTGCAGCAAATCTGCATATTTAATCTGACAGTTTTTACAGAAGCGCAATGTCTGAGAAGAAAAATCTTGAAATTACGCCTCTGTTCTTAAATTGCCAGGATATTCTTATACTAATCCATATATAAATATCGCAAAAATAATGATTGGAACTATATAGCGCACATAGTTATACCAAAGATTAACCAAACTTGAATATGCAGCATTCTGGCCGTTTTGCAGCTCAAGCTTAGCCTCATCCTTTAAAACATACCCCACATAAATGCAGCAGCCTAAGGCTGTAAGCACAAAGCAAATGTTTCCTGAGATAAAGTCAAAGGCATCAAAAACGCTTCTGCCCAAAATCTGCACATCAGCTAAAACGCCGGTGCTTAAAACACATGGCAAATTGCCGAATATATAAACAAAGGCTAAGGTAATAAAGATAGCTGCCTTAAGCCTTATATGGAATTTTTCATATAAAACAGAAATAATCACCTGATAGATGGTAATTGATGTAGTTAAAGCAGCAATCAGCAGCAAGCTAAAAAATATTACAGCAAAGAAATTGCCCAGCCCCATGCGCGAAAAAGCAATTGGTAAGGTCTTAAAGACTAAAGAAGGTCCGGAATCAGGCTGCAGGCCTGCACTAAATAAAGACGGAAAAATCATAAATCCCGCTAAAACAGCAATTAACGTATTTATAACCGCTGTAATCGTCGCTGTTTTAATCAGATTTTCTTGTTTATTTAAATGGGATGACAGGGTAATCATGACGCCGAAGCCTAAGGACAGCGCAAAAAATACCTGGCCTAATACATCTAAAAACAATTTAGGAGTAATTTTAGAAAAATCAGGATTCAGATAAAAACTTACCCCCTGCATTGCGCCGTCCAAGGTTAAATTTTTAACTACCATTACTATCAGACAAATGAACAGCAGCGGCATTAAATACTTCACAGCATGCTCAATGCCGTCAATAATTCCCTTTCTTAAAATAATATAATTAACTGCAACAAAGATTAAAGTATAAATAGCTATAGACAGCTCGTTTGACTCTATTTCCTGATGATAAAAGCTCTCTGTTGCTGCTTTAGAAATAGGTTCGCTGAGATCAAAATATCCCATCAAAATATTAGCTATATAAGATAAAACCCAGCCGCCTATGACCATATAGTAGGCTAAAATACCAAATGCCCCCAGAAGCCCCATATAGCCTACAATCTTCCATGGACTAAAACCTTCTCCCTTACGTCCAAAGGCATCTACGCAATTTATCATTGCGCGGCGGCCAATAACATTTTCCACAAGAATAATAGGAATGCCTACTGTAAACATAACAATGATAAAGACCATAACATAAGCTCCGCCGCCATTTAATCCTACTAAATAGGGAAAACGCCAGGTAGCTCCAAAACCAATAGTAGCTCCAGCTACTGTCAAAATATAAGTAAGTCTGCTCGACCACGTTTGTCTAGGCATTTTTAATAAATTCTCAAATGATTAATAAAAAAACTCATATATTATACTTTTATGTGCTTTAATTGACCACTTTGAATTTATATATCTCCAATATATATTGACACTAAGCGCTTTAAAAGCTGGAAGCTCCGCACAGTCTAACAGCTCTTATTTATTATCATCTTCTGTTAAATTCAGCCTTAAGCATTGTAAATGCCTCTATATCAAAAATCCTAGCCGTACTGCTTGATTAGCTTGTTTTTTTTATTTATCAATTGATTTTAATTTTGTAATAATGAAACGATAATTTCCCCTTAAAGAAATTCGTAAAGAGAACTATTTTTGAAAAAATTCTTATTAAGCTGTATTTAAATAAGTTTTACGCAGAACTTAATTTCATAAAATGTGAGATATATCAATTGGCCCGCGAAGCCTTACCCTTATTATATATCAAAATACGCAAAAAAACAAACGGTTGTTGCAATAGGAAAAACATTATCTATATATTTACTATAACTAATATAAGCTTTATTATTAAATAGTTATTTAACATCAATATGATAACAAATATATTCCACTATAAAAATTAGAGCGCAGAAACGTTTTTTTATACATAAATTGATAACAATATTTAATATTCTTTTATTTTTTCCTTTTAAAACATATTATTATGTTTAAGTATATGTATTTTCTTAAATTATGCTATGATCATAAGCAATTGATAGAACACAAAAACATTAATTGTTTATATCTGGATTTCTAAAAACTCGCAGATGTTTTTAGGCTCAAGATTAATATGATTTAACTACAAGGATAAAATTAAGCATCATTCTGATTTAATTTTTGGAATGGAGAAAATAGCAATTTGCAATATAAAAACTTTGTCTTAGGAAAGTTTCAATCATTTGCCAAAATTTATGTTAAAACACTATAAATTCTTTAGGCTTATTGAGGTTTATTTTATTTAAATGGAGGATGGCAGGTAGGAATGACATTCTTCCCCTAAAAAACCTAGGATATCCTGTCATAATTTATGATGAATTCAATTACAAAAACTCAGACCGACACCACTATCAGCTGGTTCTTAAGCCAGTGTCACGTGCATAAATACAATGCCAAAAGCACCATTATTCATGCAGGCGAAAAAGCAGAAACTCTTTACTATATAGCTAAAGGTTCCGTAGTGGTCCTTATTAAGGATGCTGAAGGTCATGAAATGATCTTGACCTATTTAAATCAAGGTGATTTCATCGGCGAGGTAGGCTTATTCGATGAAAGCGAAAATCCTGTCCGCACAGCTTATGTAAAGGCTAAAACAGCCTGTGAAATTGCTGAAGTTTCATATAACAAATTTAAGCAGTTAGTTCAGGTTAATCCTGAAATTTTAATGCGTCTCACCGCACAAATCTCTCAGCGTCTTGCGCAAACCTCTGCTAAAGTAGGCAATCTTGCTTTCCTAGACGTAACAGGACGCATTGCAGCAACCCTGCTAAACTTAGCACATCATCCTGAAGCTATGACTCATCCAGACGGAATGCAAATTAAAATAACTCGCCAAGAAATTGGCCAGATTGTAGGCTGTTCACGTGAAACTGTAGGTCGAATTCTTAAGATGATGGAAGAAAACCATCTTATTACAGCACACGGAAAAACCATCGTGGTTTTTGGAACCCGCTAAAAACTTGTAAAAATTTATAAAAGAGCCTTATACTTTAGGCTCTTGTTTAACTATTAGGAGCTATCATGGCATCTTTGCTTGAACGCGGTATTCATAAATTTAATAAAGAAGATCTTTTAGCCTGCAGCCGCGGTGAATTATTCGGCCCCGGCAATAGCCAGCTTCCGGCACCCAATATGCTGATGTTTGACCGCATCACTGATATTCAGGCCACCGGCGGCGAGCACGGCTTAGGTTATGTAACCGCTGAGCTTGATGTTAATCCGAACTTATGGTTCTTTGAATGCCATTTTCCAGGTGATCCTGTTATGCCAGGCTGTCTAGGACTTGATGCAATGTGGCAGTTAGTAGGCTTCTTCTTAGGCTGGAGAGGCGGCCCAGGCAAAGGACGTGCTTTAGGCGTAAATAAAGTCAAATTTAAAGGCGAAGTTTTAGACAACAGCAAGCTTGTAACTTATCAAATTGATTTAAAGCGCATCATTGAACGCGGCAAATTAATTATGGGCTTTGCCGACGGCAAGGTTTTTGTTGACGGCAAACATATTTACACTGCCGAAGATCTCCAAGTCGGCTTGATTCCTCCAGAGAAATAATATAGCTGCATATCAAAGCTTATCTTAATATGAGCCTCTTCTGAGGCTCTTTTGAATATCTATTAACAGATAACTTCATCCTCAGGTTATCATAATAATTAAGCTCAGCTGCTTTA
>CAJKNC010000091.1 GCA_905201175.1 uncultured Succinatimonas sp. | reverse complement strand
CAATCTGTAGTTTGTTTTCCATTTGCGCACTTAGGGCGCAGCTGAATTACAGTCCCAATCTTTGCTGTAATTTTTTCAATATTGCCTGTCTTCACCATTTCCATAAGTTCATTAAAATCCTCTTTAATAAGTTTTAATTCCTCGTCTGAGGGCTGCCAAAAAAAGTATCCCAAAATTTTTCTCTCGGCTATTTTTAAATTTCTTGGAGCAAGCACAACTACAAATAAAACTCTTGAAATTTTCAAATATAAAGAAGATTTTTCAAAACTTAAGCCGCGAATATTAGTAAGCGGAGCGTAACTTATAAAAGTTGATTCTAAAGGCTTTAAATTCTCATCTACAGGAATAGTCTTTAATTCTAGCCATAAATTTGGAAAATCAGGAATAGAAGCATTTCCAGCTGAGGCTCCTGTACATAACTCAATCAGCTCGCCGGCAAATCCTTTCCCTTGCAATGTTGAAGCCGGCACTTTAAGCCCCACTCTCTGAGAAAGTTCTAATAAGCTTTTTCCGCAGATTTCATCTAAATGAGAAATCAGTTCCTCAAAATTCCGAGGAGGCACTATTAAAACAGGCAATTTTTTAGAATTACTAAAAATACACATAAGACAAATTTAATCATATGAAATAAAAAGCAAAATGCATTTAAAGCAGTGATAATCTTTGATCCATAAATAATTTTTATTATTGATTTTATGAGATAATCTTATATTAGCAAATCTCTTAATTATTAAGAGATTAAACAGTTTTTTTATCTTGGCGGTTATTGTGATAGACAAGGACGGATTCAGACCCAATGTCGGGATTGTAATCTGCAACCGCAAAGGTCAGGTTTTATGGGCAAGACGAATTCGCCAGAATTCATGGCAATTTCCTCAAGGCGGCGTCGATAGTGGAGAAACTCCAACCGATGCAATGTTTCGCGAACTTTATGAAGAATTAGGTTTACGACGCGATGAGGTTAAAATACTAGCCGTATCTCGCTTCTGGCATAAATATCGCTTACCCAAGCGCCTCATACGATGGTCTGAGCACCCAGTTTGCATAGGGCAAAAGCAAAAATGGTTTTTATTATCATTAATTGGAGATAAGCAAAACCATATTGAATTTGATCGTAGAGGACATCCTGAATTTGACGACTGGCGCTGGGTATCTTATTGGTATCCGGTGCGTCAGGTTGTAGCATTTAAACGCGACGTATATCGCCGTATTCTTACCGAATTTTCCCCTACGGCTCTATTCGGTTTGCAAAGCGGTGATAAAAACTTTTATCGTGCATTCAAGCACGGAGGCTAATCATGGACGAAAGACAGACGCAGATCCTTTTGGCACTGCGCCAAATCACTGAAGAAGTGGCCGCGCAGCATACTTTAGATAAAGCTATCGATATCTTAGTTCAAAGGATACGAGCTGTTACTTCAGCTGATTGTTGCTCTCTTTATCTTAGCGATCCATTTAAAAAATACCTAAGATTAGCTGCAACTGATGGCTTGGAAAAATCTGCTGTTGGTAAAACTAACTTGCAATTTGGAGAAGGTTTAGTAGGTTATGTTGGTCTAAAGCAAGAACTGCTTGATTTGGCTGATGCTCCTTCTCATCCCAATTTTAAATATCTTCCGGATATAGGAGAGGATGAATTTTTCTCTTTCCTAGGAGTTCCTGTAATAAATCAAGGTGAACTTCAGGGTGTGCTGGTTATTCAAAGCAAAAAAAAGCAATGCTTTGATGAACTAGAAGAATCATTCATGGTTACGCTTTCAGCACAAATCGCCTCTATAATTGCTACAAGCAAAAACATACGTGATTCCAACGAATCTAATATCAAGCGCTGCCGCGGTGAGAGCGGTACTGGAGGCATTGCTATTGCAAAAGCAATAGTATGGCAGCCAACCTTAAATCTCGATGATGTACCAATTACTTATACAGAAGATCGAGATATGCAATTGGAGCTATTCAACCAGGCTATTTTTCAATTGCAGACTGAAATGGACCAAGCCACATTAGAAATGCAGGAACAGCATAATGATCAAGCTGCTAATGGCTATATTTCTGGTTACGGCAGCATGCTTGATGATCCTACTTTCCAAGATGAAGTAACCACTGAGATTTTAGATAATGGCCTTTTGGCCTCTTCTGCAATTAAGGTTGTAACAGAAAAAAGATTACAGAAATTTAAACAAAATGGTCTTAAGGAAAAATATTTCGACGCTAGAGACTTTGCGCAAATAATTATCTCAAGACTTGTACATACCTCTGCACAAAGCGTTAAAGTTGATCATGAAAAAATTATTTTAGTGGTAAAAAATTTACCTGCAGCTATGGTAGCTGAACTAGATCGCAACAATATAGCAGGCTTTATAACTGTAGATAATACTACAAGCTCTCATACTGCTATTTTAGCCCGCGATTTAGGGATCCCTGCTGTAATTAGCGTACAGCTCGACTTAAATGAAATCGATGGCCGTACCGTTATTATTGATGGACATAATAGCGAAGTCTTAATCGAGCCTTCTCAAAGCGTAATTGATGAATATCGGCAATTAATTTCACAAAATCGCGAACAAGCTGATTTATTCTCGGCAGAAAAAAATAAAAAAGCCATTACTCTTGATAATGTTGAGCTAAAAATTCAGCTAAATGCTGGCTTAAGTCATAATGATTCTGATGATCTGGCTGCACAAACTGACGGCATTGGTCTTTACCGAACAGAAATTGCCTTCATGATTTCACAAACATTTCCAAGTAAAATGCAGCAAACCGAATGGTATCGCAGTCTTTTAGAGCAATTTAAAGGCTACCCAGTATGCATGCGGACTCTGGATATTGGAGGAGATAAAGGACTTTCATATCTTCCGATTGAAGAAGGCAATCCGGCACTAGGCTGGAGAGGAATCAGGGTCACTTTAGATCAGCCAAATATTCTCAAAACTCAGCTGCGTTCAATGCTATTTGCACAGCAAGAATTTGGAAATCTAGAAATTATGATTCCTATGGTCTCGCGCTTAGAAGAAGTTATTAGCTTTAAAAAAATTTTAAATGAGGCCATAAAAGAAATTATTGTACAAACCAATAAGCCGGTTAAACCGCCTCGCTTTGGCGTTATGATCGAGGTGCCAAGTATAGCCTATGTTTTACCAGAAATTGCTAAAGAAGCAGACTTCTTCTCCATAGGATCAAATGACCTCATTCAATATTTAATGGCTGTAGATAGATCCAATCAAAAGGTTTGCCGCTTCTTTGATGCCTTCAATCCAGCAGTAATCAGATGCTTGAAATATTTATGCAATGAATGCCATAAATTAGGTAAACCTATCTCAGTTTGCGGTGAAATTGCAGGAGATCCTTTAGGCTCAATAATGCTGCTCTCTTTAGGCTATACCTGCTTAAGCATGAACTACTCCGAATTAGCTCGCGTGAAATATATCTGCCGCCGTGTTAGCTTTGCAGATCTGCAGAAAATAGGAGAAATTGCATTAACTCTAGATAATAGTGCTAAAATTCGCTCTCTTTATCATGAATATGCAGCTAACCAAGGCTTAAATCGAATTATCGATATGGACGATTTACGCCTAGCTAATAAATAATTTTGGAGAATAATCTTGCAAGTCTATCTTGATTTGGTAAAAAAAATTATGGATGAAGGTGCAGATCGATCCGATCGCACCGGAGTAGGTACCCGATCTATTTTTGGTACCCAAATGCGCTTTGATCTGTCACAGGGATTTCCTCTTTTGACAACAAAAAAAGTGCATTTAAAATCCATAATCTACGAGCTGCTATGGTTTATTAGCGGTTCTACTAATATTCACTACCTTACTGAACATGGAGTAAAAATTTGGAATGAATGGGCCGATGAAAATGGCGAGCTCGGCCCTGTTTACGGCAAGCAATGGCGTGATTTTGAAACAGCTGATGGTCGTCATATCGACCAGCTCAAAAATGCAGTTGATATGATTAAACATAATCCTGATTCACGCCGTATTATTGTCTGTGCATGGAATCCTGGCGATATTGAGCGCATGGCTCTGCCTCCTTGTCATACTTTATTTCAGTTCTATGTTGCTAATGGCAAACTTTCATGCCAGCTCTATCAGCGCAGCTGCGATATGTTCCTTGGAGTACCTTTTAATATTGCAAGTTACTCATTATTGACCATGATGATAGCGAAAGACTGCAACTTAGAAGCCGGAGACTTTGTCTGGACTGGCGGTGATACCCATATCTATCATAATCATTTTGAACAGGTTAAATTGCAATTGACTCGTATACCAAAGCCTTTGCCAAAGCTTATTATAAAGCGCAAGGCTGCATCAATTTTTGATTATGTTTACGATGATTTTGAACTTGAAGGCTATGATCCTTATCCTCCGATAAAAGCTCCAGTTGCAGTATAACTTTTTATACTTAAAATCTTTTAAAGCGGCCTCATAAAAGCCCAAAAGCCGCTTTATTAAATCTTACCTATAAGCTTTAACAGCTAAATTTTATAAACATAAAAAAGCGGTACAGCTATGACAGAAATTTCAGGGAAAATAAAATGGCAGTCACGCCGAGGCATGCGTGAGCTAGATTTAATGTTATTACCATTCGTAGAGCATGATTTGCCGGCAATGAGTGATGAAATTATCAGAGATTATGAGGATTTACTTTTAGCTTCAGATTTAGAGCTTGTGCGCTGGTTTAACGGCACAGCTGTTCCTGATACAGAAAAAAGACAAAATATGGTAGCCTTAATAAAAAAATGCCATGCTTCCCGTATGGGGCACGAAGGAGTATAAATGCAATTTGCTGATTTTGACTTACCAGAGGTTATTAACGCAAATATAAAAGCATGCGGATGGGAAGTTCCTACTCCCATTCAGCAATTAGTTATCCCTAAAGCGTGCGAAGGATTTGATATCCTAGGTGGTGCCCCTACAGGTACAGGAAAAAGTGCGGCTTTTTTAATTCCCCTAATATACAAACTGCTGCAAAAGAAAAAAAATGGCATTCGAGCTTTAATTCTTGAGCCGTCCCGCGAATTAGCTTTGCAAGTCGTTGATGTTTGTAATAAATTATGCGCAAATTTAGATTTAAACTGCGGCGCTATCATCGGCGGAGCTGATCGTATTGAGCAGCGAGAGATGGAAACTAATATTATTGTTGCCACTCCTGGACGAATGCTTGAATTTTTACGCAAAGAATGGTTATCAACAGAAAATGTTGAATATTATGTTATTGATGAAGCTGACCGCATGCTCGATATGGGCTTTTTCGATGATGTTAATAAAATAACCAAATCTATCAATAATAAATGCCAGACTCTCTTATTCTCTGCAACTTTAGAAGGAGTTGGCATCAGAGACTTTGCTGACGCCATTCTGCATGATCCAATTGAAATTCGTCTAGGCTCAGGCGATGATAGCTTAGACAAATTGCCGGAACAATTATCAAGTCGCGCCTATTATGCAGCCTCAGATTTACAGAAGCTTAAGATCATCAGCGAGCTTTTAAGGACTGTTAAGGGAAAGTCCATTATATTCATTAAGACTAAAGAGCGCTTACAGCATCTAGACGCAGCTCTAAGACGTCAAGGCTTTAAATGTGCTACTCTGCAAGGCGATATGTCCATGTCAGAAAGACAAGCTGCTATGAGACGCTTTAAAGAAGGACAGGCTGATATGCTCTTAGCTACTGATGTTGCAGCTAGAGGTCTTGATATTCCAGATATCTCGCATGTTTATAATTTTGATCTTCCTTCAAATGCAGCCATATACGTACATAGAGCAGGAAGAACAGCTAGAGCTGGAGCCAACGGTATTGTAGTTTCTTTAGTGCTTGCTTCAGAAATTGCTACTTTAGAAAAAATAGAGCGTTATACTGGGCGAAATATAGAGAGACGCGCTATCAAAAATCTCTGTGCTAGCTTTCCTGAAAATCCTGGTGTTAAGCATCAATCAGAAAAGAAAAGAAGCCGGGTTAATATTGGCGGCGGCTTTGACAAACGTCATAAAGATGAAGAAAAGCGCCGCAAGCCTAAAGAGCGCTTACGTGACCGCAAAAACAAAGGTAAGCCTGATTTTGCTGCTAAGCGTGCAAGAAAAGCCGCTATGATTGCAAAAAAAACGCAGCCATAACGCTTAATTATTTCCTCATCTTTTAGGTGAGGAAATATCTAAAACATCCTTGATAAAGCTGCCTTAACAGCCATTAAATTTCATCATTATATTTATAACTAATTGATAATAAAAATTTTAGTTTATCAATTGATAATTATTTAGTAATGAATTTGTAAGCATTGATGTTCTCCCCGGCCTAAAGGCTGAAAATTCCTGCTGCTAAACAACAATACCGCTGTAAGCTAGGAGCCTGGCCTTCTTAATTTGCACGGCATATGCCTCATATCCGCACTTTACGCACTTAAACTGCTCTTAGCGATTGTCTTTGCTT
>CAJKNC010000090.1 GCA_905201175.1 uncultured Succinatimonas sp. | reverse complement strand
ATATTTTGTAAGAATTTATACTTAAGTTGTGTTAAAAATATCACTTTACGAATTTTTTACAGATTATCTAATAAAATTTTAATAAAAACTCAAAGATATACACAAAAAGTTCCTATGCTCGATATGACAAAATGAAAAATACAAATTTATAGCTTATTTATAATAATTAAATTTGCGCTCAAACCAGGGAATTGAATAATTTGTGACGCACAATCAAATTTATTCCTTGCTCGAAATTTAAATATGATTTTGCATATTATATCTTTTTGATCAAATTCATATTTTTAGCTAAGCTTAGAATAGCAGTCAAATTTATTATTTCAAATGCTGACTGTCGCAATTTACTTATTGGGATTATTCCGGCTAATCTGCAGGTATTGGAGCACATATGCACAGATGGATCTTATCTTTGATGATACTTAATATGCTGCTGTTAAGTACCAGCTATACCATCGTCATGCCTTTTATCCCTATTTATTTAAACAAGCAATTAGGAGCCTCGCCTGAATTTTTAGGGCCCTGGAGCGGAGCTTGCTATGCAATTACCTTCATTGTAGCTGCCATAGTCTCTCCTCTTTGGGGACGTTTTGCCGATAAATCAGGAAAAAAGCTTATGCTGATTAGAGTTAGCTTTCTGCTATCCTTAGCTTATTTTCTGTGCTTTATCGCTTCAAGCCCTATTGAACTATTTTTTGCCAGAGCTTTTCAAGGCTTAGCTTCCGGAATGTGGCCGGCTGTTTTATCAATAATCAGCGGATTCGCGCCTAAAAATAAAACCGGTATTGTCATGGGAATGGCCCAAAGCGCTAACCTTTTAGGAACTATTCTAGGACCGGCAATAGGCGGTTTTTTAGTATCCTATATCTCTGTGAAATTCTGCTTTATACTGACCTGCTCTATTTCTTTTTTTATTACCATTCTCAATATATTTTTTGCAAAAGAGCCGCCTAAAACAGCTGAAGATCCTAAATTAAAAACAGATACTCTCAGCCTTAAAGATCTGTTTAAAATAGCCGGCTTTAAAATTTTATTGCTGTCTAATGCCTCGTGCGCTGCAGTAATTATGCTGCTAGTACCTGTAATTGCCTTACATGTAGATTCTCTTTTATTACATTCTGAAAACAGCATGGAGTATGCCGGACTAGTGTTTTCTGCAAGCGGCCTGGCAGGGATCATTGCCTCTCCTTTATGGGGATTTTTGTGTAATAAATTTGAAGGATTTAAAGTATTACTTATAGCCTGCCTTGGCAGCGGTATTTGTTATGCATTGCAAACAATGCAGCATTCTCTATTATTATTCACAATAATACAGTTTATAGCCGGGCTTTTTATTTGCGGAATAAGTCCTACAGTCCATACCTTAATTGCTCAAAAAATCAGCTCTAAGCACGCTGCAAAAGCTTACGCACTTACATATGCCTGCCAGCAGGGCGGCAATTGCATAGGTCCGATAGCTGCAGCTATTATCCTTTATTTTGCAAGTTCTTATATTGTATTTAGCGCTGCAGGGATAATTTTAATCAGCGTGAGCTTATTAATTTTTCTGAAAACCTGTACAAAATCATGATAACGGCTTAATTAACAAAAACGGCTTAACATTGCTTAGTCTGCCTGCTGCAGATTAAATTAAAATTAATTTAATGTTAACAAAAAGTATCAAATTATATTTACAAAAACAGTAATAATTACTAATATTTATAATATTAGGTATTTTATACGGTAAATTAAGATGACTCCTCTTAGAAATAGTAAACAACGCGAACTAATCCGCAATGCCCTGAAGGGCAGAACAGATCATCCGTCAGCTGAAACTATCTATGCTGAGCTTAAGCCGCAATATCCTCATTTAAGCTTAGGTACTGTATATAGAAATCTTATGCTATTGAAAAATCTAGGAGAAATTCAATCTATCGATATTGGTGATGGCATTACCCACTTTGATTACGATATTATGCCGCATGCGCATTTTTTGTGTACAAGGTGTGGTAGAATCAGCGACATAAAGGTTAGGGATATTGAGCGCATCCGTAATTCTTTCGCACAAAATTTTGCGGGCAGAATCAATACATGCAGTGTAAATCTAACTGGCCTTTGTCATGACTGTTTAAAAGACAATATACAAAAATAATAAAACTATAAATACAGCTTAAACAAAATGTTTTATAGTCACATGTAAACTAGAAAAAGGAGATAATATATGTCTTACGTATGCACTGTATGTGGTTATATCAGTGAAGATGACGAAGCACCTGAGGTATGCCCTCGCTGCCGTAAATCAGGAGTTTTTAAGGATCTCGATGCTCCTAAAGCAGAAACTAAAGCCTGCAGCTGTAAATATGCAGGAACTAAGACTGAACAAAACTTACGCCAAGCTTTTGCTGGCGAATCTCAGGCTCGCAATAAATATACATATTTTGCTTCTGTTGCAAAGAAAGCTGGTTATGAGCAAATTGCCGCCTTATTCTTAAAGACTGCTGATAATGAAAAAGAGCACGCTAAGCTCTGGTTTAAAGCTTTAGGAGAATTAGGTACTACAGAAGAAAACTTAGCTGCAGCTGCTGCCGGCGAAAACTATGAGTGGACTGACATGTACGACAAGATGGCTAAGGATGCCGATGAAGAAGGCTTCCATGAATTAGCCGAGCAGTTCCGCGGCGTAGCAGAGATTGAAAAGCACCATGAGGAAAGATACCGCAATCTCTTAAAGAATTTAGAAGAAAAGAGCGTCTTTGAGAAAGCTGGTATTGTGATGTGGGAATGCCGCAACTGCGGTCATATTGTTATCGGAACTAAAGCCCCTGATGTATGCCCTGTCTGCAATCATCCTCAAGCTTACTTTGAAGTACACACCGTTAACTACTAATACGATTAGCGGCAGTATTTAAAATCAAATTCTCATTATCTACAAAGATAATGAGAATTTTTTATTTTATGCAATGACTAATCTATAAATATTAATTTTCTTTTAAATCATGCATAATGCTTTCATAAGCTAAAAAAGGCTTATGCATATCTATTTTTTTATCATTGCGGTACATAATCGCTGCAGCGACTGGCCATTTATTTGCTAAAGCTGAAGCTACGTTAAAATCAAAGCCGAATTCCTGTTCTTTATAGGCAAAATTTATAGCTCCAGTGTAATTTACCTGATCTTTTGCAATATTAGCTTCGCTTACCATAAAACTCTGAATTTTTACATTGTATGGACTTAAGCGCTTATTAGCACGATTTATAGTCTTATCCAAATCCTGAGGCTTGAGCATAGAAATAAAGCTCGTATAGGCAAGATTGCCAAATCTGAATTTTACGAATTTTCCGTCAATTCCAATAAAAGACAGGATAATCATGTGAGTTAACTCATCATAATTCCCATTTTGAGCTGCGGAAATATCTTTGCATGGTGCTAATAAAGCTGCAACCTCTACGCTGCGTCCTAATGCTTTATCAAAAAAATTCCAATAAGAGCTTTCTTTTTGATTTTTTAGGTTAAACTCGCAGTAACCATCAGGCATTTGATAATTTAAATTCTGTCCTTTTATGGTTATGGAGGCGGCATAAGACTGCATAGATGTAAACGAACAGATAAGACATAAGGTCAAAAGTAACTTCCTCATGGACGCCTCCAAGTAACCATTTGACCTTTATTTTAAAATGCTTTCCTTAGATAAAACTTAGTGAGCTATCGAAGACAATACCTTAAAATATCCAGGAAAAGTTTTAGAAGTGCAGTCTGGATTATTGATGATAATATCTCTATCCAAAGCCACAAGCGACATACACATGGCCATACGATGATCATTATAGGTATCAAAAACCGGAGTTTCTTTATTTCTAACAGAGGCATCAATGCTTATAAAGTCCCTGCCGCTTTCAACCTTTACGCCAAGCTTGCGCATTTCCGTAGCCATAGCATCAATACGATCAGTCTCTTTAATACGCCAGCTGCCTATATTAGTGATAGTTACAGGACCTTTTGTATATAGGGATAAGGGAACTAAGGTCATAGCAGCGTCAGGCATATTATTCAGATCGATATCTATGCCGTTAAGCTCTCCTTTTTCTACAACAACAGAATTCTCAAGACGCTTAACCTTTGCTCCCATTTTTGCTAAAACATCAAAAAATTGAGCATCTCCCTGCAATGAATTAGCACCGACTCCATATATCTCAACTTTGCCGCACACTGCAGCGGCAGCGGCAAAATATGTAGCTGCACTGGCATCTCCCTCAATCAAATAACTTCCAGGAGATGTATAGCCAGTATCTGCCACATCAAACTCGTTATAGCCGCGGCGTTTAACCTTTGCGCCGAATTTTTCAATTAATGCTACAGTTAGATCAACATAAGGCTTGGAAATTAGATCTCCCTCAACCCTAATCTTAAGTCCGCCACAGACAGGAGCTGTCATAAGTAAAGCTGAAATAAATTGACTTGATAAAGAACCATCAATTGAAGTCTCATGCTTAGCAGGCTTAGTACCGTGGATTAATAATGGCGGGTAACCATCATTATTCAAATACTCGATCCTAAGACCTAATCCCTTTAAAGCTTCAGTTAAAGGACCTATAGGACGCTCCATCATACGAGCTTCACCAGTCAATTTAAACTGACCTTTAGACACCGCTAGAGCTGCTGCCAGAGGCCGCATAGCAGTACCAGCATTGCCCAAATCCAGCTCTACTTGATTTAAACCTTTATCAAAACATCCACCTAAACCTTCAACATCAACTGATGATGTATTTACAGATAAATGGACATCTAACTTCTGCAAGGCTTCAATCATTCGTGCTGTATCATCTGACTTTAAAACATTTAAAAGTCTAGTACGTCCTGATGCTAAAGCCGAGAGCAGCAAGGCACGATTTGACAAAGATTTTGAGCCAGGCAAAATAACCTGCCCCTCCACCTTATTTATTTTTTTTAAGGTTAAGCTGTTGGCGGACTTCAATTTAATCTCCGTTGAGAATATTGTCTAAAGCGCTAAAAAGTTTATCATTCTGCTCTGGAGTTCCAATGGAAATACGCAGAATATCTTTAAGTTTATATCCTAATAATGGACGAACAATCAAGCCCTTATGTAAAAGATCTGCAGCTATTTTTTGAGCATCATGTCCGCTAAAGTCTATAGCTACAAAGTTAGCACAAGATGGGATCATAAATAAATTATGCTGCTTGCAGAATTCTGCATAGCGAGCTCTTTGACAAGTATTGTTTTCCACAACCTTGCGTAAATGCTCCTCATCATCAATAGCTGCAATTGCTGCCTCTAAAGCAATTAAGTTAACATTAAAAGGAGCACGCAGACGATTCAATAAGGAAGCAATTTCTGGATTTGTAAGCATGTAGCCGATACGAAGACCAGCTAAACCATAAGCTTTGGAAAAAGTTCTAGAAATAACTAAATTAGGACAATCGCTTAAATAATGAGCTGTATCCTCATAATCTGCATCATCGGCATTAAATTCATTGTATGCCTCATCAATTACAACTAAAGTAGACTCAGGGACTTTTTTTACAAACTCATGTAAATCTTTATTAGAAATAGCTGTACCAATAGGATTTGACGGATTTGCAAAAACAACTACGCGGGTATTTTCATCAATAGCAGCATAAACGGCATCTAAATCAGCCTCCCAATCCTTAAGAGGTATATTGCGGACCTCAGCATTATTCACAGTAGCTTCCATGCTATAAACTACAAATGAATATTCTGGCATCACTACATTGCACTTATCGCCGACAAAGGCCTGGAATAATAAATTAATAAGTTCATTAGAACCGGCACCTAAGGTAATGGTTTGAGGATCATACCCCCATTTTTCATGAAGCTTCTGCTTTAAATAATATCCATTAGAATCAGGATAAAAATGACCTTCATCAATAGCTTTTCTGCACGCTTCCTTTGCTTTAGGACTCATGCCGAAAGGATTTTCATTAGAAGCTAATTTTATAACATCGGAAATGCCTAATTCTCTCTGGACCTCTTCAATAGGCTTTCCTGCTTGATAAGGACGAATCCTTGTTAAACCACCTTGTGCAAGTTCTGAATAATTCATCTTATTATTTTCCTTAATCTATATTCATTAAGAACGTTATTACGCTTTTATAAGCTATTATCCATAATACTCGCGGCAACTATTACATTCCACTGCAAAGATTTTTCTACCCATAATTTAGCAAAAGCTCATAAGAACGCTATTTTCTTATGATTTATTCCTAAATACATAAAATAATATTTTAGGTAAGAAAAAATTTTATAAATTACAAAAATATGGGAAAAAAAACAAAAGACACAGCAAAACTTTGACTAAAATAGCCAAAGAGTTGCTGAAGATATTAGAAATATAAAATTTTATAGACATCTAAATCCTTACTAAAAGCATTTAGATGCAAAACAAATACCCGGATGCACATAGGGCAGTTGCCGGATTCAA
>CAJKNC010000089.1 GCA_905201175.1 uncultured Succinatimonas sp. | reverse complement strand
TTTTAATTTAAATAATATTTTAGGAATATTTTAGAGTAAAATGTACTTATAAATTAACTAAAATGTCAGTATTATTATGGACCAATCTTTACTACCTAATATTTACGATTTCATATCGCATACCTACCCTTTTTCGCAGCTGGATACTCTAGCTAAAGACGCTGTAGCTACTGCAGTAAAAATTTCATATCATAGCCCTGACGATGTGCTCGATAATGAGCAGTTAGCCGGAGCCGGCCTTTATATGATCAGAGTCGGTGCCGCTGAAGAAATCAATAAGTCTGATAATTCCTTAAAAGCTCGTTTAGGCGTCGGCGACAGCTTTGGCTACTCCCAGATTGACAAGCAAGGCGAAAGTGAATATAAGGTAACATTTCTTGAAAACACCCTGCTCTACTTCATAAGCAAACAGATGCTGCAGTTTTTAATCAATAAAAACAAAGCAGTCGGAGAATACTTTAATTCTCAAGAATGGGTAAGATTATCTTCAACACATAACAATAATGATGAAAATGCCATCCCTGGCTTCACACGCCGACCGGTTTTATCTGTATGCAGCACAGATATAGCTATCGTCAAAGAAGATACCAGCATACAGGACACTGCTAAAGAAATCACCAAAAAACATTCAGACGTAGCTCTAGTCAGCAATGACGGCTCTAAATTATTAGGCATTGTCACCAAAAGCGATATAACCTCTCGAGCTGTAGCTGCAGGACTGAATATCAGCCTTCCGATTAAAGAGATAACCTCTAAGAATGTTTATACCATAGACAGCAAGCGCCAGATATATGATGCACTAGAGCTGATGATAATGCACAATATCAAATGCCTGCCAGTATTGGATATGGGAAAGATTATAGGTACGGTAACTACTCGTCAGCTGCTGACCCATAGTCAGCTGCAGGCAATCTATCTGAATAAGGATATTCAAAAGGCGCAAAGCTTAGACAGGCTCATTGAGCTGTCAGCGCACAATAAGGAAGTTTTCGAGACCTTAATTCAGACAAAAGCTCCGCCGCATGCCGTACAGAAGCTCCTATCGCATCTTTGCGATCTTTACTGTCAGAGAATTTTAAAATTTGCTGAAGAACAATTCGGGCCTGCCCCCTGCTCTTATGCTTTCGCAGCTGCCGGCTCCTTAGCTCGCAATGAAGTGCAGTTTTTATCCGACCAAGATAACTGCATTATTGCTGAGCACGATCTCAATGAACAGGAACGCCAATATTTTTCAGATCTTGCCAATTTCGTCTGCCAAAGCCTGGATAAATGCGGCTATCCATTATGCGATGGTAATTACATGGCGTGCAATCCGCAATGGTGTCAGGGTTACAGCACCTGGACTGCTTACTATGATAAATGGATTTCCAACACAAATGAAACTGCTATCTTAAACAGCTCCGTATTTTTAGATATGCGCTGTATCTATGGCGATGAATTCTTAGTAACAAAATTAAAGCAGCATTTACTTAAGGCCGTATCTCAAAACAGCCGCTTCCTGGCTACTTTAATGAAAATCTCAGCTAATGTGGTACCGCCGATTGGCACATTCAGACAATTTGTGTTAACAAAGGATGGCAAAAACAATCCTAGCCTTAATATTAAAAAGCAGGCCATCAATCTTATTGTAGAAATGGCTCGGCTTTACGGTCTGTCTGCAGGCTGTTTGAATTGCGATACTTACTTACGCCTGGAATCAGCTGTCGAGCACGATTTATTAAAGGAAAAAGAATTTCGTGAGCTATACGAAGCTTATACATTTTTAAATAAAGTTCGCTTTGAACATCAGCTACAATCAATACAGGACAATACTCCTTTAAGCAATCACCTAGAGCCGTCCATGCTAAGTCAATTTGAACGCAACCATCTGCGTGATGCTTTTAGAATTATTGCCAAACATCAACAGGCTGCATTATTCAGATTTGCAGGCGGAATAGGAATCTTAGGATAAAAAAATGTTATTTGACTCCCCACTTATTAAGTTAAAAAAACGCTGTAAAAAAGCTTTAAATGATCCTAATTTAAGTGAGGAGTTAAAGCAATTTTATGAAAGGGAGCTCCCTAATCCTGATGACTTGTTAAAAAATCTGAAGCTTACCTCTATAGATTTTGAAACAACCGGTCTTAATTTTGATGAGGATGTAGTACTTTCCATGGGCGGAATCAGCTTTATCTCCGGATCTATAGATTTTTCCACCTCATTTCATAAGCTATTGAATGTTGATCCCAAAAAAATAAAGTCTAACGCCGCCATCATAAACCAGATCACCCCAGAACAGCTTATAAACGGCTTAAATCCGCATGAGGCTTTTATGAAGCTCATGGATAAGCTTGCCGGCGGTCTGGTTCTGACTCACTGCAAGGTTATTGAATACACCTTTCTCCATAAAGCTTTGCACATTCCCGATAAAATTCCTTTGCCGATGATTTTTTTAGATACTATGGCAATTGAAAAGAATTTGCTTAAGCATCAGGGGAATTTCAAGCTTGAAGACGTGCGTTTAAACAGGATCCGCGAGCGCCGCGGCTTTCCTGCCTACGAAGCGCATAATGCTTTAGCTGACAGCCTAGCTACTGCGGAGGTTTTCTTAGCACAGCTGCACGATATTTTCGGCAAAAATCCTTACGTGCTCAAAGAAGTATACAAGCGCAGTGAATAGAAAACTTTAATAGCTTTGCAAATAATGCTGCTTAATAAGCAGCATTATTCTTTCATATAAGATGGCGGTAATAAAAAAATGACTGACATAGGCCAGCCATTTCTTCTAATAAATATTTAGCGAAGGATTGCAGATAAAGACTGCGGATCGCAAACTTTCAGGAGACTGCGTAATACCTTAGGATTGCCGCACACTAAATTTCCGCTCTTATTGTATCCAGGCTCTCCCATAAAGTCGGTTACCAAACCACCGGCCTCACGAACAATTAAGTCGCCTGCTGCAAAATCCCAAACCTTTAAACCCTGCTCTAAATAACCATCAAAACGGCCGCAGGCAACATAGCAAAGATCCAAGCTTGCCACGCCCATACGTCTAATGTCAGCACAATTATTGATAAGTTTAGAGAAAAGCTCCAAATAAGGAATCATGCGTTCACGATATCTAGTAGGAAAGGCAGTACCAATGATAGCGCCATCTAAATTAGTCTTAGCGCCAACACGAATACGACGCTCGTTTAAATAAGCGCCCTTTCCGCGAACAGCAGTAAACATCTCATTGAGCATCGGATCAAAAACCACGCCGATTTCAGTAATACCATTATGACGCAATGCAATGGATACAGCTGTATGAGGAATACCCATAACAAAGTTAGTGGTACCATCAATAGGATCAATTACCCACTGGTATTCAGAATCAGGATTGCCATAAGTAGAACCTGAGGCTAAAGACTCCTCGCCTAAAACGCTGTGATTACGATAAGCGGTAAGTAAAATCTTTGCTACGGTCTGTTCACATTCCCTATCGATATTTGTGACCAAATCGTCCTTGTTTTTCTCTTCGATAGTCAGCTGAGACTGCTGACCAATATTACGAGCAATCAAATTACCGGCGGAGCGAGCTGCGCGCACGGCGATATTGAGCATAGGATGCATGTTTTATAAATCCCAATAAAAAAAAGTGACGCTATTATACGATATTTTAGCAAAAATTGTGGTTTATAATCTATGCTCTTATAGTTATCAATTATATTTTCTTAAAGAAAAAGCTCTTAATATCATTTTTTTAAAGGATTTTTTATGGCCGATTACAAGCAAGTTATTAGTGAACTTAATGAAGCAGGCATTACAGAGAATCACTTTCAATGGTACGGTTTTGTTTTAGGACTCATGTGTCGCCGCTTCGATCCCAGCTCACGCATCTTTTTAGCTATAAGTGCAAAGATCATGAATGACGACGAGCCGCTGCCTGGAATACTGGTTGCCTACCTTACTAACTATGCTTTAGATTGTCAGCGCAATCTAAAAGATAAAGCTGCTGCCGCAGATCTCTTTGCAATGCCTTCACAGGAAGAGCCAAAAGAAGAGCGCTTAGTCTTCTTAGCAGATCTTGCCTATGGCTTAAGCTTAGGTTTAGTTGCCTCACAGGACGGCAGCATCAGCCATAAGATCTCCAATCCTGAACTTTTAGAAGGACTGCATACTCTAAGCGCCATCTCTCAGGTAGATCCACAGGAAGATTTAGCTGAAGAAGATCTCAAAGAGGTTATTGAATATATACGTACCTTAGCTTTAAATACCTATAACGCTCAAAAATAAATTTCTGTCTTAATCTCTTATTGAGCACCTCAATAAGAGATTAGAATTAAAGATCTAAATTATCCTCATTTTCCGGCAGCATAATAAGCTGCTGCTGCAATGAGGCAATTTCATCGCGAATTTGCGCAGCCTCTTCAAACTTTAATTCCTGCGCAAGCTTTACCATCCGCTCCTGCAGCTTAGCTATAGTCTTAGACAGCTCGTGCGGAGATAAAATCCGCTGCCGCTTCAATTCCCAATCTTTTCTTGAAATAGGCTTCTTGCGTGATTCCTGTGGGGCCTTAAATACATTTGTATCAGTAATGGCCGCCTCCATAACATCCACAATCTTCTTTTCAATCTGTTTAGGTATAATATGATGCTCCTGATTATAAAGCTCCTGAGCTTTGCGGCGGCGCATAGTCTCATCTACAGTCTTTTTAATAGAATCGGTAAGCTTATCAGCATAAAAAATGGCTCTGCCGTTTACATTACGTGCCGCACGGCCTACAGTCTGAATTAAAGATCGATATGAACGCAAAAATCCCTCTTTGTCTGCGTCCAAAACAGCTACTAATGAGACCTCCGGCATATCTAGACCTTCACGCAAAAGATTGATGCCGACTAAAACATCAAATTCTCCTAATCTCAAATCACGAATAATTTCCATGCGCTCAACTGAATCAATATCAGAATGAAGATAACGTACCTTAATGCCATGCTCATCTAAATAGGAGGTTAGCTCCTCGGCCAATTTTTTCGTCAGGGTCGTAACCAAAATACGCTCATGTTTAGCAGTAGTCTTCCTTATCTCACTCATAAGATCATCAACCTGAGTGGCCACCGGCCGGATCTCAATTAGAGGATCCAGCAGACCTGTAGGCCTGATTAATTGCTCGACTACCTGACTTGATTCTTTTAATTCATATTCAGCAGGAGTTGCCGAAACATAAATAGTTTGCGGCTGCAGACGCGTAAATTCTTCAAATTTTAACGGACGATTATCAAAAGCCGAGGGCAACCTAAAACCAAAATTGATCAAATTCTCTTTTCTCGATCTGTCGCCGCGATACATTGCTCCAATTTGCGGCACAGTTACATGAGACTCGTCAATAATTAATAAGCCGTCCTTAGGAAGATAATCAAATAAACAAGGAGGCGGTTCACCTGGCTTTCTGCCGGTTAAATAGCGAGAATAGTTTTCGATTCCCGAGCAATAACCTAGCTCGTTTATCATTTCAATATCATAAGCAGTACGCTCACGAATGCGCTGCTCCTCTAAAAGCTTATTATTTTGCAGAAAGAACTGACAGCGCTCTTGAAGTTCGTTTTTTATCTCCTCTACTGCACGCTTTAAAATTTCCTTAGGCGTAATATAATGCGTCTTAGGGAAAATAGTCACGCGCGGAATATTTTGAATTTGAGCGCCGGTCAGCGGATCAAAAGTACTTATTTTTTCAATTTCATCATCAAAAAGCTCAATTCTTACTGCATATCCATCAGATTCTGCCGGATAAATATCAATAACATCGCCTCTGACTCTGAAGGTAGAACGGGCAAATCCCAGATCATTGCGAACATACTGCAGCTCAGCTAAACGTTTTGTAATATCGTCAATGCTGATATGCTCGCCGCGCGAGACATGCAGCATCATCTTTAAATATGTCTGCGGCTCTCCTAATCCATAAATTGCAGATACGGTGCAGACTACAATGACATCCTTGCGTTCCATCAAGGCCTTAGTAGCAGACAGGCGCATCTGATCAATATGCTCATTTACCATCGCATCCTTTTCAATAAAGGTATCTGTCGCTGCCACATAAGCTTCAGGCTGATAATAATCATAGTAAGAGACAAAATATTCCACCGCATTTTTAGGGAAAAATTCTTTCATCTCGCCATATAGCTGAGCTGCTAAGGTTTTATTGTGCGATAGAATCATTGTAGGCCGATTTACCCTGGCAATAACATTAGCCATAGTAAAAGTCTTGCCCGAACCCGTTACTCCCAAAAGCGTTTGAGCCTTGTCTCCCTGTTCTAAGCCCTTACATAAAAGATCGATAGCCTGTTCCTGATCTCCTGAAGGTTTAAAATCAGACTTTAAAATAAAATCGCGTTTTAGAGCCACTTGCTAAGTCCTAAGTGAAAGCTAAACAATTTTTCTAGAAAGATTATATCTTAACCGCAAAATTTAGCCTAAAATCCCGTAAAATTACCTGCAAATAAATTTGTCGCTTAAATCTAAATCCTT
>CAJKNC010000088.1 GCA_905201175.1 uncultured Succinatimonas sp. | reverse complement strand
CATAACAAAACCCCATTATCAATCATGTGATCAATAATGGGGTTCATACTAAAGCGCGCTTTTTTAAAAAGATTTACGCCTGTGAATTTATGTATGACTATAACGGCTCCATTCAATGGCCTAAGTTTGCTGTAAATTACACTGCAAAAACTCAATTTTTATTCCGTATTAATAAAGGCGTACTGACAATTGACAGTCAGAGCACAAATAAATTGAACCGCTTCACTCCAGAAAATGAGCGCCGCGTGCCTTTCCGCAACATGATCTATATTGGAGACGGCTTGACTGACGTTCCCTGCATGAAGCTTGTAAAATCTTACGGCGGACAGTCTATTGCGGTGTTCGATCAAGAAAAAGGCAAGGATGCCGCTGAAAGACTGAAGCAGGATAATCGCGTTAATTTTATTGCGGCAGCTGATTACAGTGCCGGCAGCGACATTGAAACTATTGTGAGAGCGATTATTAAAAAAATTCAGGCAGTTGAAGAAATGCAGTCCTATTGATAAATTAACATGTGTTTTATTAGCAGTTCAGTATCATGCATAGAACTGACATCTGATGAAAATATCTTAAAGCAAGAAGATAGGATCGTATATAACTTTGTCAATAAAAGTCTGCAGATTGCAGGTTAAGAATAGCAAGTCCCACCTCTTTTAAAAGGGCTGAGTTTTATTTATATAGTCATTGAGGCTGCAGCCTGTCTGGATTTTTGGGTAGCTGTCATGCCGCTAAAGAGCATTTTTTTGGTGAAGGCTAACGATTTCTGGCAAAGATTTTGCAGGCTGGCGGATATGCCTGAGCTTTAATTTGACGTTATGCGGCTCTTAACTCCTCAGTAAGATTTATTGCTGGCCGCTGCAGGCTTCATCTTCTGAGGAGCTGATGCTGAAAAATATATCTGCCGTATTCTTTAATGTGATCTAGAAGAAACAGTGAGATTGTAGCCTGAATGCTATTTTCATAGGCTACGCTTTGCTGTTTAATGCTTTCAGAAGAAAAGCCATATTCTTTCCCATATTTTCCATACAGGCAAGACCTTCTGCATCCTTGTTTACATCGCCAGGCAACCGTCCGTACGCCATATTCCAATAGGTTGACCCGACCACAAACATTTCGTGATTGAGGAAAAAATGGTTTAGGGCATCTAATGCGTTCAGAGCACAGCCGCGCCGTGCCGCTACTACAGCGGCTCCTATCTTATGGGTAAACAGACCTGGGTTCATGTCGCTGATTACCGCAGATCTTTCCAGCAAAGCCTGCATATTAGCAGAAATATTGGCTGAATGTACCGGTGAACCAAGTATGATTCCGTCAGCTTTTTTCATCTTGTCGAAAATTTCTCGGAAATTGTCATTGCGGTTGACGCAGTTCTTTTTTCCAGAGCATCCCCAGCAGGCTTTGCAAGGTTCAATGATCTGTTCTGAAAGCAGGAGCATTTCTGTTTCTATGCCTTCTTTGTGTAGTTCCGCTAATGTGCGATTGAGTAAAATGGAGGTATTTCCATTTTTTCGAGAGCTGCTGCTGATTGCTAAAAATTTCATTATCGTCTCTTTTTGTACATCATATAGAAAATGTATGATTGGATATTAAAATTTTTGTCGCTTACTATTTAATACCAGTCATGCTTCTCATCTCGATTCAGATCGGCAATCTTAGCCATTTCTGCGTCAGTCAGTTCGAATCTGAACAGATCAAGATTTTCTTTGATATGTTTTGGGTCGCTAGAGCCTGGGATAACTGCCACGCCGCGCTGAAGATTCCACCGTAAGATTACTTGAGCTGAAGTAACATTGTGAGATTTGGCAATAGCCGAAATGGTTTCATTTCCCAGCAGTTCCGAGGTATAGCCTCGTCCGCCGAGTGGATACCAGCCCTGTACTGTAATGCCCAGCTTTTGGATATAAGGCACCACTTCAGGCTCCTGATAATATGGATGAATCTCGTTTTGAACTAGAGCAGGAGTGATGTTAACTTGGGGTAAAAATTCTTCAAGCTCTTCGATATACCAATTGGAAAGACCGATAGAGCGGATTTTACCTTCTGCTGCTGCTTGTTCCATAGCATGGTATGCTTTTACATCTCCGATCCCCGGATGATGGAGCAGCATCATGTCGATGTAGCCGATGTTAAGGGTATTAAGTCCTCGTTCAATGGCAGCTTCGGGATCGTCAAACTGAGTGGGGTAGAGTTTAGTAATGACGAAAATATCCTCACGAGGAACATTGCTGTCCCTAATGGCTCGGCCTACGGCAGCTTCATTGTGGTACATATATGCCGTGTCAATGAGCCGACCTCCAGCTTCTAACAGTGCGGTAACGGATCTATAGCATTCATCGTCGCTAAGAGAGTAGGTGCCCAAGCCCATGATCGGCATTTCATAACCGCTGTTCAGCATGACAGTTTTTGTTTTTAAATTAAATTTGCCGGGATTGTCAGCTGCAGAGTCGGCGGCTCTCTTTGAGCTGAAAGCTGTGCCTTCTCCTGCAGACCTTGCTGTTTTGCTAGCTTCGTCCAAGGATGAATTTGATATTTCAGCTCTTTTCCCTAAGGAAAGACTTTCATTTAGCGTCTGGCCATAGGCTGTCATATCCAGCATAAAAGATAACGTCATAATCATTGCCAAAATTTGTTTCATTTACCTTCCTCATTTATAGAAGAGATCTTTTTGATAATTTTTGCCGGAACGCCGCCTACCACTGTCATAGCAGGCACATCTTTAGTCACTACTGCTCCGGCAGCTACGATGGCTCCGTCTCCTATGGTTACGCCTGGAGTGATTGTGGCATTTGCGCCAATCCATACATTTTTGCCGATTACTATAGGAGCTGCTACGAGCTCCTGACGCAGCTCTGGCTCTATTTTGTGGTTAAGGGTTGCTAAAACTACATTGTGTCCTATCAAGGTATTGTCACCGATGATGATGCCTCCTTGATCCTGAAAATGGCAGCTTGTATTTAGAAATACATTTTTTCCGATAGTAATGTTTTGGCCATAATCAGTATAAAATGGCGGGAACAGACAGAATCCTTCACCTACAGGCTTGCCAATAAGCTCTGAAAAAAGCCGAGTCACTTCCTCAGGCTCATGGTATTGAAAATTTAATTGAGTTGTGAGCTTCATAGCCCTTTGAGCGGCAAGGCGCAGATACTGATGCTTAGGCATTCCCATTTCAGCAGCTCGTTTTTCGATTTCCTTATAGTTCAATTTAAATACCTTCCTTTAAGTACTAGCTGAATATAGATTGTTGTTCGTTCAAGCAAGTCAAAAGTTCCATAGCTTTTGTTCTATCATAAAGTCCATACTGTTTTATGCGTTCTTTGTGAGCTGATTTATGCATTGAAGCAATTCTTTTTTGCAGCAGTCTAAAAATCCTGGCTTTTTCAGAAGAACAGCACAGCAAGCTGAAATGATTCTGAGTAGCTGTAAGCTTCAGTACTTCCTTAAATAAAATCTCTTCGTGATGCTTGATCTCCGTAAGGTTGCAATTAGCAACGCCAATGGACTTGATCTGACCGCTTTTGCAAGCGGAATAAGCTTGAGCGTCCATTGCACTATATTTAGCTGGCTGTGAATCTAATAGATTTCAATTATGTTTGTATGCAGATGCTTTTGGCTGCCGCAGGTTTATGCGCTGCACAGCATCTTTGGTATCCGTATGCAATCTGTGGGGAAATTTTTTATATACAAGATCTCTTATTTGCGATTTACAATCTTTAAAAAATTTCCTAAGAAGCATTTGAAAGCTCTTACCCGTATACAGCAGCGGTATCCCACAGATTCAGTCTAAGACCAAATGCCTTGTCAAAGACAGGCTTTAGATCTTTATTAACTATATGTTTTCTAAATACCTAATCTTCTCTGGGGGAATCTGTTTGCTAAAATCAGCCCCCATAGTGACTTTGGGTATATTAGAACTCATAGATATTTTTATTATTTTTGTATATTACAAACACATTTCATAGATTTTAAATACATCATGAGGATGCAGCTCCTTAGGTCCGGAAATTGCTCCGCCTGCACAGGCGTGCTGCGCCATATTTTCAAAATGAGCAGAGTCAATGTGCAGATCAGTCAGCGTAGATTGCAAGCCCAGCGTTTCAAAGCAGAATTTTGAAACAGCCTGGATTGCTTGTTCTGCTCCCTCCATAGCCTCCATTCCTGCTGGTACATTAAAGACTTTTACTCCAAGCCTATAAATTGCCGGAGCAGTGATTTCATTTAGGATGTATGTCAGCCATCTTGGCGTCAAAATTGCAAGACCGTGTCCGTGTGTAATGTCGTAGTAAGCAGATAGCTCATGCTCCATAGCATGGCAGGCACAGCCATGTACAGAGCCTGCATCTAAAATCGAGTTCAGAGCCATTGAAGAGGCCCACATCAGGTTAGCTCTTGCTTCGTAATTTTCGGGCTCTTTCATAGCAATCGGAGCCCACTTTACAACAGCGCGCATAACGGCTTCCTGCATTTCCATCACCATATCAAAGGTGGCATCTCCTGCAAGATAGTAATTGTCCAGCACATGGTTGAAAATATCGACAGCTCCGCAGGCGGTCTGATAGGCAGGCAAGCTAAAGCTGTATTCAGGGTTTTCAAAGGCAGCTTTCGGAATCAGTGCATCACCGCCAAGACCAATTTTTTCATTGGTATCCATATTGGAGACCACTGCCCAAGCATCCATTTCAGAGCCCGTAGCGGCATTAGTAAGAATTGCCACTATAGGCAGGGCTTTTTGTACCCATACTCTGCCTGAAACTAAGGGCCAGATATCTTTATTTTCTGTGAGAGCTGCAGCTGCAATCCCTTTTGCACAATCAATAGTCGAACCGCCGCCAGCGGCTAAAATCACATCTATCTTTTCTTGCTGACAGATTGCCGCTCCCCGGTTTACCGTGGTATGTCTTGGGTTAGGCTCAACACCGGAAAGCTCAAACAGCTCTAGACCATAATCTTTCAATAGGCCGGTAATCTTGTCATATAAACCGTTTCTTTTGATGGAACCGCCGCCATATACAAGCAGAACCTTTCTGCCGAATTTCTGTAATTCATTTGGGAGATTGTGCATATGGCTTCGTCCAAAGTACACCTTGTCTGGATTGTGAAAAATAAAATCCTTCATCTTGTTTTCTCCAAATCTAAATGTTTATACAGCTTTTCATACCTGTTTTGGGTCGAATCTGAAAAGCAGATAATTGAAGCAATAAATTCGGTTCTGATAAATACTGACAGTCTTTAATAACTTTATTATATGTTTTACAAGTGTTTTTTATTTATAAAGTGTTTGTCTTGAAACAAGGCAGACAGCATTCAATGATTTGTAGGCTATATTTAAAATTTTGCTGATTTTGCAGCAGTATTTCCTGATTATTTGTTTGGCAAACCATATTATTGCTTTTACGCTGATTATAAATTTGGTATACAGAAATGTAAAATATCAAAAAATCATTTCTAGTTATTTATTATATGAATAATTGTGCTATAGTGAAATTATGGAGGGATATTTATGGATTTGCGTGTATTACGGTATTTTCTTGAGATTGCAAGAGAAGAAAATGTAACTCATGCTGCACAGCGCCTGCATGTTTCTCAGCCCACTCTTTCAAGGCAGATTAAAGAATTAGAAGAAGAATTGGGAAAAAAATTATTCATTCGCAGTAATTACAGCGTCAAGCTGACGGAAGAAGGCCTGCTTCTTCGCAAGCGTGCGGAAGATATTTTGGATATGGCAGATAAGACGTTAGCAGAATTTAAGTCTTTAGATGAGATCAACGGCGGAGATATTCATATTGGATGCGCAGAGTCAAATGGTATTGCATTATTTATTCAGGTTATCCATTCACTGCAAAAACAGTACCCTAGTATCCGCTTCCACTTTTACAGCAGCGGAACTGAAACTGTAAACGAGAGACTGGACAAGGGACTGCTGGATTTTGCCATTATCGTACAGGAAGTAGATTTATCTAAATATAATTATCTAAAAATTCCTACTTTTGATAGGTGGGGACTGATTATGCGAAAAGATAGTCAGCTTGCGCAGCATTCCTGTATTCAGCTGCAGGATCTGATGAACATTCCTCTTATTATCTCTAGGCAGGCTATGAAAGAAGAAATGCCTCGATGGTTCGGTGAAAAACAGGAAAAGCTGCATATTGTGGCCACATATGATCTGCTGTTTAATACCTCTGTCATGGTACGTGAGGGGGTTGGATATGCACTTGGTTTTGACGGACTAGTTTATACAGGAGCTGATAGTGATTTATGCTTTCGACCGTTAGATCCTGTCCTCACATCTCCTATGTATATCGTTTGGAAAAAGTATCAGGTTTTCAGCCCTGTGGCTGCCTTGCTGCTTGAGGAGCTCAATAAGGTTTTCGGCTAAAGCTATTATTAATAAGATTGAGTCTGTTGAAGAAACGCAGAGTTACTGACAGATTAATATTAAATATTGATATTTAATAAGCAGTACTAAATATTTGGATATATTGTACGTATTAAATGAAATTTATAA
>CAJKNC010000087.1 GCA_905201175.1 uncultured Succinatimonas sp. | reverse complement strand
TTGACGCTTTAAATTAGTAAATTAAATAAATACTGCACCATAATTGAGCGTGTATATAGAGTTATTTTCCGTTAATTTAGGCAAATAGAAAATATTTTTCATTATAAATTTATCTATGAGATGAATTTATTTTTGCGCTTGCCGGCTTGCTAAATTTTTTTAATATTGGGGTATAATTTAGACATTGAAATTAACTTGCGGTAAGTTGCCGCTTTTATAAGGAAAGAAAATGCGTATTATCCTTTTAGGACCTCCGGGTGCAGGTAAGGGCACTCAGGCTCAGACTTTAACTAAGGAATTCTCTATTCCGCAGATTTCTACCGGAGATATGCTGCGTGCAGCTATTAAGGCTGGTACTGAGCTAGGCAAGCAGGCTAAGGCAGTCATGGATGCCGGTAAGTTAGTCTCTGATGAAATCATCTTAGGCTTAGTTAAAGAGCGTATTGCTCAGGACGACTGCAAGAACGGTTTCTTATTTGACGGCTTCCCGAGAACTATTCCCCAGGCACAGGCTTTAGTTGACAACGGCATTTCAATTGATGCTGTAGTAGAGCTTCAGGTTCCGGATGAGAAGATTGTAAAGCGCATGTCAGGCCGCCGCGTGCACCTAGCCTCAGGCCGTACCTATCATATCGTCTACAATCCGCCTAAGGTTGAAGGCAAGGATGACGTAACCGGTGAAGATTTAGTTATTCGTCCTGATGATCAGGAAGATACCGTAAGAGCTCGCCTTAAGGTCTATCATGAGCAGACTGAGCCTTTAGTAGCTTTCTATAAAGAATTATCCGCTAAGGGCGAGACTCGCTATGTTGCCGTTGACGGAAACCGCGATGTTGCTGTAGTTGCTGATGATATTATTTCCTCTTTAAAGAAATAAAAAATTTTATGAAGAAAGCATGGATTTGCGGCATTGCTTTAGTTTTATGCACCAGCGCCTATGCGTATGAGGCAGGGGAGATCCCCTGTCCGTTCGGCTGGTCAGTTAAGCCTAATCCCAGTGCCGATAACTCTTTGAGTTATTTAAATTCTGATGAAAATTTAGCTGTTAATGTTACGACTATTGAACCGCTATCAGGACAAAAAGTATCTCCTGCATCATATGCTCGAGTTTCAGCTCAGCAGATGCTGTGTAATCTTCCGGTTAAATCTAATTTGATCGTAGATGCCTGGAGTTTTACCTGTGATCAGTATGATATAGAAGGTATAGTTTATGGTTCAGGCGGCGAATTAGTTCTGCTGACTATCTCTGGCAGAACCCCTGATACTGAGCCTCAGCTTGAAGAATTCGTGCGTTTCTTAGCCGATCAGGCAAAAAATCATTAAACGAAGGCCCTCTTTAATGAGGGCCTTATTATTTGATGTCTTTTAGTTTTTCTGGGTTTTAAATAATTCACTGTGTGCATATAGGGCTTGTAAGAGCTGCGACAAGATCTGCATTCGCGAGCGGTTTTCGTCTTCCTTTATGTAATAGCGCAGAGAATTCTGTCCAGACATCTTATAGCCTCGATGCTTGGTTATAAGATCGATTAAATAGCTAGGATCGATTTTATGATGAGGCCCTAGCTCTAAAACACCGCCGTTTTCGTCGCATAGTATCTTAGTGAGTCCTAAATTAGTAGCTTGACGCTTAAGCTTTGATAATAGCAGAAGGTTTTCAGCAGCCTGAGGCAGGAATCCGAAGCGGTCTATGAGTTCGGCTTTAAAATCAGAAAACTCTTCAGCTGTTTCATAAGAGCTTAAGCGTTTGTATAAAGACAGGCGTGTATTGATGTCGTGAATATAGCTGTCAGGGAACAGACAAGGCAGATGCACATTGATGTCGCATTCATTTTGTGAGATTTCATTTAATGAAAGCTCATGGCCTTCCTTTAAAGCTTTTACTGCAGAATTAAGCATTTCTGTATATAAAGAAAAGCCGATAGATTGAATTTGACCTGATTGTTCTTCTCCTAAGAGTTCTCCTGCACCGCGGATTTCCAGATCGTGAGTTGCCAGCACAAAGCCAGCCCCTAATTCTTCTAAGGAAGATATTGCATCTAAGCGTAATTTAGCATCCTTGCTTAAGAGAGCTTTAGGCGGAGTAAACAGATAGGCATAGGCCTGATGATGAGATCTGCCTACGCGGCCGCGGATCTGATGCAGCTGTGCTAGACCTAGATTGTCAGCTCTGTCGATGATAATGGTATTAGCAGTAGGAACATCAAGACCATTTTCTACAATAGTAGAGCAGACTAAAAGATTAAAGCGCTGATTGTAGAAATCCCGCATTACCTTTTGCAGCTCGCCTTCTGCTAATTGTCCGTGTCCGATGCAGATGCGGGCTTCTGGGACTAATTTATGCAGTTGCTCGGCACGCTGATTTATAGTTGCAACATCATTATGCAGATAATAAACCTGTCCTCCGCGGCGCAGCTCGCGCATAATAGCTTCTCTTACCGTGCTTTCAGAGCTTTCTTCTACAAAGGTTTTTACCGCTAAGCGATGTTCAGGAGCGGTAGCAATAATAGATAATTGACGCATGCCCTCCATGGCCATATTGAGGGTTCTGGGGATGGGGGTGGCAGTTAAGGTCAGAATATCTACATTAGTGCGAATTTCCTTTAGGCGCTCTTTTTGCTTAACGCCAAAACGATGCTCCTCATCGACGATAATAAGACCTAAATCTTTAAATTTGACGTTTTTAGATAAGAGCTTGTGCGTGCCGATAATGATATCGATCTTGCCGTTTTCAACATCCTTTAAAATCTCGTTTTGAGCCTTGAGGCTTTTAAAGCGCGATACCACATCTACAATAATCGGAGTTCCGGCAAAGCGCTCGCGGAAGTTTTGATAATGCTGTTCAGCTAAAACGGTAGTGGGAACTAAGATAGCAACTTGAGCACCTGCTGATGCAACGACAAAAGCAGCTCTTAAGGCAACTTCTGTTTTGCCAAAGCCTACATCGCCGCATATGAGCCTGTCCATAGGGCGTTTTTGTGCAAGATCGTTTAAAGTTGCGTTGATTGCTGATAATTGATCAGGGGTTTCCTGATAGCCAAAGCCTGATGCAAACTCATCTAGAGCTTTGAAATCTATAGGAAAAACTCGACCCTCATGAGCTTCACGCTTAGCATAAAGATCTAAGAGTTCTGCGGCAACATCACAGACCTTTTCATAAGCTTTCTGTTTTTTCTTAGCCCAAATATCCGAACCCAGACGGCTTAAAACCGGATTTTCGCCGCCGCTGTAGCGGGCAACCTTATTCAATGCAGTGATGGGAATATTGAGAATATCTGAATTTTGATATTCAATCGACAGATATTCGCCTTTAACGCCGCCAATTACTAAAGTCTTAAGACCTCTGTAGCGTCCTATGCCGTGATCGATGTGGACTACTATCTGACCTTCTTTTAGCTCAGAGAGATTTTTTATGATGGTCTCATCAGAGAGATGAGAGTTTTTGCGCGCTTGTTTTTGCTTTACTACTTTAAAGCCTAAGAGATCGCTCTCTGTTAGAAATGCCAGTTTTAAGGATTTTGAGTAAACTCCCATATCAAATGGCGAGACGGTAAGCATCAGCTTATCATTGCCTTGAATAAAGTCTAATATAGAAGAAGCGGCCTTAATGGAGAATTTATCGATAATGCTTTGAGGTAAAATTTCCCTCAGAGACTGACGTCTGCCTTCTGATATAGCAGAAATAAGAACGCGTCCGTGCTGCGTTTCTATGAATTCATCACAAAAGCTGCATAGGTTTTTGCTGCTGTCCTTATCCTGGCGGTTAAAGCTTAATGGAGGCAGCAATTCAAAGTCACTGTTATAAAAGCCGCGTTTTTCTAATAATTCGCTGTCGAGAGGATCTTTATATAAAGCGATACGCTTGAATTTTTTTATATTTAATGCAAATTCAGGCTCATCTAAAAATATTTTCAGCGGATCTAAAGGGGGATTATCAGGATTTCCTTTGCGGCTTTGAGCGCGATTAGCGGCTTCATTAAAATAAGCTTTGGCAGCTTCATTTATATCATCAATAGTTATGATATTGAATTTATCATTAAGATAATCAAAAAAAGTTGCAGTCTCAGAAAAGAACAGCGGCAAATAATATTCGATGCCTGAAGGAATAGAGCCTTTGCTTATTGCCTGATAGATAACGTGATTTTGTAAATTGGCATTAGGAAAAGCATCGCGGTAATTGCTTCTGAAGATGCTGATGCTCTCTTTATCTAAGGGATATTCATGAGCAGGCAGCATGCTGATTTTATCAACTTTTTCTAAAGATCTCTGTGTATCGATATCTAAAATACTGATGCTGTCTACTTCATCATCAAAAAAGTCGATGCGGTATGGACTGCTGTCGCCCATAGGATAAATATCCAAAATAGAGCCTCTCCGAGCAAATTCGCCGTGCTCGAGAACTTGATCAACTAAGAGATAGCCCTGTTCAACTAAATCTTCCTGCAGCTCATTTAAATCATAACGCTGATTTTTCTCTAAAATAAAGCTCTGACTTTTTATGAAAGATATAGGCGCAAGTCTTGACAAAAGTGCCGGTAAGGTTGCGATGATGATGCCGTTTTTCTGCTTATTTACAGTAGCTAAGATCTTAAGCCGCTCGGAGATGAGATCCTGATGAGGAGAGAGGCGATCATAAGGCAGAGTTTCCCAATCGCAAAAGAAGCGAATTGCTTCTTGGGGCATTAAAAAGAAGAGCTCATCTTTTAAATTGCGCGCATCGCTGCCATTATTGCAGATTATCAACAGCGGTTCTTGATTGTATTCTTTGATTGCAGCTATTGTTAAAGCAAGGGCTGCTCCTTTTAAATTGCCGATGTTTTTTTCGCTGGCAGTGAATTTTGGGTTTATACCTTTGGGGAGTAGATCTGATAATTGCATCGTTTTATTTAATTTTTAATTCTGTTCAAAAATAATGCGGTATACTTCACAAAACAAAAAATTTGCTATGCAAAAAATTTTATTATTGTGAAATATACCATGATCTCGAAATCCTATATTTGGCTCTTAATCTGGGGCCTCTTTATCGGTAGCTGTGCCTACCTTATTCCTTATTTTACCAATGATTATCGCTATTTGATGATTCAAGGTACAGATGATTTAGTTAAATCTTTCAGCGATATTATTATTTCTCAGTGGCGTCATTATTTTGAGTGGGGCGGACGTACTCCAGCTCATCTCATTGCCCAGATTTTATTATATGCAGGCAAGGAAATTTCTGCTGTAGCCAGCGCTTGCTGCTATATAACCTTAATTCTATTCATTTATTATCATGCCTACGGCATCAAGCCTACCTTAAAAGGCCTAAAATTCCTGCCTTTATTCTTTATTACCATGTCATTATGGTTATTTTTAAGAATATATGGTGAAGTAGTATTTATGTTAGTGAGCTCCTGCAACTACATGTTTACCACAACCATTGTCTTAATTTTTCTATTGCCATACCGCTTGTCGATCCAAAAGGATAAGCCTGCAGGATCCATACCGTTTGCAGCCTTAATGTTTATTTTAGGTATTGCTGCAGGCTGGTGTAATGAAAATACTAGTTTTGCTGTGTGCCTGGTGGTGGGTATTTTGGGGCTATACCTTTTAAAGCAGAGACGTTTATGCTTATGGCAAATTTCAGGCGGTATCGGCGCCGGTATCGGTTTTCTGCTTTTGGTATTTTCTCCTGGCAATAAGGCACGCTTGCAGTTTATGGAGAGCGAGGGCTTTGATTTTTGGACGCATTTGCCTTCAGCTTTATCCGTTTATGGCTATACCTTGCTTGAAAATCTGCCTTTACTGCTGCTGTTGGCTTTTTGTGTCTATAAAGTTATAAAAAACAACGATCATAAGATATATAAATATCAGTGGTATGCTGCCTTATGGCTATTTTTGATGTCATTTAGCGCTTTATCAATAATGATTTTTTCTCCTAATTTTCCGGCACGCTCAACTAGTCCATTTACAATTTTCTTGATCCCGACAACTCTTGCTATGGCAAGAATTGTAATTGAGCATCAGGGGCCTATTGTAAATAAAAATGTTGGTAAATTTTTAGTAGCATTAGGCTTAATCTATGCTGTGCCGACTATGGCAAATACGCTTTACTGCTATAAAATTGCCAACGAAGATAATCAAGAGCGTTCTGTGGAAATTAAGGCTCAAATTGATGCCGGAGTGCAGGATTTGGTGGTAAAGCCTATGCGTGTTCTGACCTCAAAATATGTCTTTATTGGCGATGTTAGAGCTCAAAAACAGTATTTTGGCAATTTAATTATCGCCAGGTTCTACCATGTCAATTCGATCCGCCGCAGCTGCAATTATGAATTCCCGTCAACTATCAGTCATGATTATGCATTCTTCCAATTACCTGAAGAAGGCAGAGTCTGTTCTTTAGATAGGGGCGATCCTGAGGATCCTAATGATAAGCTCAATATAGAATATTTAAAAACACATCCTGAGGAAAAAGCAAAATTAGATTTCAGACATTATAAAAAAATCTAAAGCTGACAGTTAAGATTAATTGCTGGAAATTATTAAAAAAGTCCCTCTGTAGTATGGCCCCAGAAATTGATCACTTAAGTTTCTAGGTCATACTAACAGAAT
>CAJKNC010000086.1 GCA_905201175.1 uncultured Succinatimonas sp. | reverse complement strand
CACCGATCACCAGTTATAATTATGGCGCTGGAAATCATTCGGAATTGAAAAATATGTTGAAGAAAAAACTAATGGCGAGATTGAGGTTGAGCTCTACCCTGCAACTCAGCTTGGAAACGATAAAGAAGTTTTAGAAAGCATCAAAGTAGGTATTGCACAAATGAACCTTCCTGGACCTGCCGTACTTTCTAATTTTGTAAAAGACTTTTCTATTATTTCATTACCGTATCTGTTTGATAATGTAGACATTGCTAATCGCGTTGTAGACGGTAAGTGGGGTAAAGATCTGTTACAGAAATTAAATAAAGCAGGTTTCGTCGGCCTTGGATATGGAAACTTTGGATATCGCCAGGTAACTAATAATAAGAGGCCTATAACTAAGCTTGAAGATTTTAAAGATCTCAAACTTCGCGTCATGCAAAACCCAAGCCATATTGCCACCTTTAGAAAATTAGGTGCAAACCCTACTGCAATGGCTTTCTCCGAGGTATTCTCTGCCCTGCAGCAAGGCGTTATTGATGGTCAGGAAAATCCTTTAAAGAATATATCCTCAAACAAGCTTCATGAAGTACAAAAATACTTAACCTTAACCGATCATGCCTATGAATGGGTGGTGTTTGTTGTAGGCAAAAAATGGTATGACAAGTTAACACCAAAGCAGCAGCAAGTCCTGCAGGAAGCTTCAGACATCGCCATAAAATACATGCGTGAGGCCGTAGAGCAGGATGATGCTGAAGCTCTTGAGGAAATTAAATCTGCCGGCGTCCAGATAACAGTGCTTGATCCTGCTGAAAAAGAGCGTATTCATAAAGTAGCTTATGAAGAAGTTACAGCTCAAGGAAATAAGGTTAATGCCGAATTATTTAAGTCATTAAACGAGGCAATTGAGCAGGCAAAGGCAGATATTGCTTCTGGTAAATAATTATTAAACATAAGGGTAATGCACTTTTTATATCATTACCCTTTTTTGTGCTTTGGAGACTTGTATGAAAGTTTTATATTTCATTTGGAATAAAACTGAAGAGTGCATAGCCGTTGTTTTATTTACGCTGATGATTCTATTTGGCACATTGCAGGTTATCTCTCGTTTTGGCATTATTCCCATTGCTCTAGATTGGACCGAAGAGTTATCCCGCTATGTTTTTATTGCCCTAGTTTACATCTCAGCCTCATTAGCAATTGCCCATCGCCGCCACGTAAGAGTTGAAATTATTGATAACTTTATACACGGCAAAAAACGTTTATTTTTAGACTTTTTTGTAAATATAAGCTGGTGCTTATTTAATCTTTTAATTGCCTATGAAGGCTATTTAGTAGCAGAAGAAGCCTTTGGTACTACAACACCTGTGCTTGAGTATGACATGGGCGTAATTTATTTGATTATCCCTATCACCTTTACTCTTATGGCTCTGAGAGTTCTTGTAAATATCGGCCAAGATTTTTCTAAAATCACTAAACAAAAAGAAACAGACAATTTGGAGTAAAAATGGAATCTTTTCTTTATATGATGGGCATTTTTGTTTTTGCCCTATTGATTGGTTTCCCAATTGCTATATCTATAGGCTTGTCTATAACCGGAGCCCTCTTTATAAGCGATATTCCCATAGGCTTCGTAGCGCAGATGTGTTTTTCAGGCCTTGATAACTATACCTATCTTGCCATTCCAATGTTTATTTTGACAGGCTTTCTCATGGAAACTGGCGGCCTGTCAATGCGGCTTGTAAATTTTGCCTCCTCTTTAATTGGCAATATCGCAGGAGGTCTTGGAATTGTCACTGTTATGGCCTGTATGTTCTTTGCCGCCATATCCGGCTCTTCTCCGGCTACTGTAGCAGCCATCGGCTCAATGATGATTCCTTCTATGATTAGAAAAGGATATAGTGCTGAATTTTCTGGAGCATTGACATCAGCTTCTGGCTCTTTGGGTATTTTAATTCCTCCTTCAATTCCAATGATTATTTATGCAGTTACGGCCGAAGTATCAATTGGGGAAATATTTACCGCAGGATTCATTCCCGGAGCCATCGTAGGCTGTGGTCTGATTATAATTGTATATATTATTTCCAAAAAAAGAGGCTATAGAGGAGATCAGCAAAAGGTTTCTCTTGCAAATGTATGGAGAACCTTTAAAGAAGCTATCTGGGCTCTTTTAACTCCCATTATTATTTTAGGAGGTATCTACAGCGGCCTTTTTACAGCAACAGAGGCTTCAATAGTTGCAGTAATTTACGCCTTTATAATCGGTCTCTTTGTTCACAAGGAACTAAAGCTAAAAGATATAGTGCCAATTATCGTTAAATCTGCAATTACAACAGGCACGGTAATTATTATTCTAGGCTTTGCTACTGCCTTTGCCCGCTATACAACAATGATGCAAGTGCCTACAATGATTGGTAAAGCCATTCTTGCCGTTACTGATAATGCTACAGTTATACTTTGCTGTTTTGTAGTATTGGTATTAATATCAGGAATGTTTATTGAAACTGCAGCCCAGATCCTAATTTACACTCCTTTATTTCTTCCTATATTAGCAGAATTAGGAGTATCCCCGATCCACTTTGGCATTATTCTTATAATTGGCACTGAGCTTGGATTAATTACTCCTCCTGTAGGCGTAAATTTATTTGTAGCGCAAGGCATTACAGGAACAAGCATTTCTAAACTATCTGTAGCTATTTTGCCATTTGTTTTTTCAATGCTATTAGCACAATTGCTTCTTGTTTTTATACCAAGCCTTATAACCTTCTTACCAGATCTTATCTATAAATAGAAACTAATTTGTGGTGCTGTTTTTTTTATTTTGCACCACAAATTTTATTTAAATAATTTATACGCTGCAATTATGCATATGCAGCTTTCAATTAATCTAAATATTCAATTTATATTTACCTAAGAAAATCTAAGCTTATTTCTTAATAAGAAAACTTTTATCTGCCCTGCAGCACAGCCTTGCACTGTGCAGGCAGAACCTTAGGCTTTTTAGCTGTCTTAGGCTTCTGACTTTTAGCAACGGGCTTAGGAGGCTCAAACCATGATGCTAATTCATAGCCGCAGCCGTCTCCTGCAGGAACAGGATCCTGAGCTATACAGTTAGGACTGTCTTTAGGACATTTTAGCCTTACATGCATATGAGCTCTATGACCAAACCAAGGCCTGATTTTTGACAGCCAGGAGCGATCTTTTCCTTTAAAGCTTTGACATAAGCCGCGCTTAATTCCTGGAGCTACAAAAATACGCTCAACTCTGTCATCAATTGCAGCTAAATAAATAAGCTTAACTTTATTGATATCAAAATTTTTAGTAGGTCTTTGCTTAGAATCAACTAAATATACGTCCTTAGGATGAGACAATTCGTAAGAGCTTTTTCTTGGACTTGATGAATCAAAGGAAATATCTACATCAAGACCTGTATTATGACTGCCATGAGATGATCCCTTTCCAAAAGGTCCGCCATAGCGCAAGGACAGATCTCCTACTAACAAACTAGGCAACTTATTATGCGTAACCCTTTTTGCTAATGTATTTACATAAGATATCAATTCAGGATGGCCATAATTACGCCCTTGTCCCCATACCTGAATTTGAAAATTATCAGCAGGCCTTAATTCCTGAGCTCCGCGGATACAGCCATTTGCATAACTGCCGTAAATCTCTGCTGCATTAACGGAAAAAGAGGCAAAAGCTAATAAGCCTAATGCCTCAATTATTTGAAAAAATTTCATAAGAATACCTATACGCCAGGCTTTAAGCGCAGAACTTTAATTTAATGAAAAGCTAAACAAACGCTTCAATAAGCCCTTTTTGTTTCGCTTACAAGTTTCTATTTCAATAGAAGTACCTTGAAAATTAAAACATTTAGGCGGCATATCATAGCCTTCATTGTTATTGATCGATTCAATTGCTTCAACAAGGTTTTGTTTAAGCTTCTGCAAATATTTACTATTTGCCTCCTCCATGACATGCGCAAGATTACGGCGATAGGTCAAAATCTGCTGATCATCTCCCATCTTTGTAGGTCGAGTATAATCAGCCCAAGAAATTCCTGTAATAAATTGTATCCATAATCTCAGTTCTGGAGTTACCCAGAAAGATGAAAAAGGATTTTTAGTTTCAGCCATAAAGCTTCTTAAGGCCTTGTTTACAAAATCTACGCATAAGGCACGATCTTCACCCTGCCCATAAATGGTATAGCGTCTATAGCGAATATTCTGGACAGCATCGCGGATCTCATAAAAACATTTATAGTTAGTATGCTCAGGCCCTGAGCTGTAGCAAAAATATACAGGCTTATCTGGTCCAGATTTCGCACACTCATAAAAATCATAATGAGTAAAAGAGGCCTTGTCTTTTTCCTCAAGACTTTGAGAAACTAATGATGAAACTAAATGCAGCTTTTGCTTATCATTTAAAAAGTCATCTAGATGCGCAATAATAAAATGCGAGAAATTTTCCTTAATTGCCGATGACAAAGCTTCAAAATTTCCGCCTTTTAATGCTATTTCTCGAGAATAATTAATCTTATGCTCATATAAGGCATAAAAAATCAGAAGCCACAATTTTACTCTGAAGCTTAAAAGCTTATTGAAGATATAATCTGCAAGCTCTTTTGCTCCGACAAGATCTGACTGTATAAAATGCTGCTGACGGTTATATACCCAGTCATGAGCATACATGCTCAAATTATTCCAATTTAAGCGCAGACATAAATTATTTGAAAAGAAGCCTTTTATTTGCTCTTGACTTAAGTCACTGAAGCTTTGCGGATTATTATCAAACCATTGATCTTCAAACTTAGGCAAAGGCCAGATAAAAGAGCACTGCTTTGCAAAATTAATATTGCGTGAATTTGCCGGATTTCTAAGATTATCTAAGACAAACCACATAGCCGCCATTGCATGCAGTCTTAACAAAAGAGCCGGAAAATTCTTATTATCATCATCACGCTGAGGAATGCCTAAAAATTCAAGCATTGAATTTAAGCTGTGATTACACTCTAAGGCTTTTTTATTCTTTGCAAAAACTTCTTTCCACAAAGAAGTAATGCTTATAACCTCAGATGACTGAGCTGTAAGCTTCGACCATGGCTCTAATTCAGCATTAAAGCAAACCACATGCCGATACTTAAGAAAATCGGCATCTATCATGTCACTGATAGTCGGCAGCCTCTTATTGTCAACGATCTTCTGCTTATCAATACCCATTGAAGCTACATTAGTCCAACGAACACGATTGATAAGCTGCGGCCTTAGATAAGTGTGCACATAAACTTCAGGGCGATCATCACGCTTAGCTGACCAGCGTAAAATTCCCATCTCTACACTTAAGTTCGGCTCGTTTTCATTCGGCAGACAAACATCAAGAAAATACAGCGACGATCTTTGCGACATGATTGTATTACTCTAATTGACCTGTGCTGGAGCTAATAAATCGTCATCCTCTAACAAAACAGCGCCGCCATTATCAACACTTCCCTGTACTTCCTGAGCATAAGACGTACTAGAGGTCTGCGGCTGATATTTAACGCTTGAAGAGGAATTATCATTAACAACTGTTACTGGTGAAGATGAATTCGCTGTTGTGCTCATATAATCAAAAATGTGCACGATTCTCTTCACGCCGCTGATTTTGCGGACTTGATTGATAGCTCGTACCGATTCGTCTTTGGTGACATAGCCTAAAAGATAAACAGTGGAATCTTCAGTAAATACTTTAAAGCGGCCAGAATTAATCTTTTCACCAAAAAGCAAAGCTGATTTTACCTTAGAAGTTATAAATGCATCATTTGCTGTTACAGAGGATGATACCGGCGGCTTATTCTGTACATAGTTATAAACCTTGCGCAGATACTGCACCTTCTTAATCTCGCCAATACACCAATTTAAATATTCAGTATCAGTAGTTTCGCCTGCCAAAAGCAAATTACCATTAACAGCAATAGCTTCTACATGGAAAACCTTGCTATCAGAACGCCTTCTGTCATTAGTTAAAATATTGATCGCATCCTGTTCAATTTGCTCATCATACATCTGTCTGTCTACAGTACGACTATCGGATCCAATAATTGCAGCGGTTCCTGCAGTACCGCCGGCAACCATTGCTGTAATACAGCCGTTTAACATTAATGGCATAGCGGCACTTAGTGCTAATACTAAGGCATAACGCTTATAAACTGTTTTCATCATCTTCAGGTACATCCTCTAAATGAAAATGCACCCCCTACTTGCGCTGATATTAAATCGGGGGCTGCTTTATTAAATAGATTTGGTTTACAGCCATCTACTCAATATTCATGTAATATTTTAGCTAAGATCTTTAAATAATGCTTAATTTATTAAATTAAGAGCAATCTTCGGCATAACTTTGCTTAAAGATTGTTCCTAACAAATATACTAAGCAGCAAATTATATTGCTTAATAAACAATATAACCATGATTAAAAAAATTTCTCAATAATTATAAGCTGATTGTAAATTTAACTTTAAACAAATTGCTGAAATTAAGATTTAGCTAAAAAAAATCCCCTGAACCTATTAGGTCTAGGGGATGAATAATCAAACAAACATAAGGAGTACGTGAACTATATCACAAAAATTCAAATGTGATC
>CAJKNC010000085.1 GCA_905201175.1 uncultured Succinatimonas sp. | reverse complement strand
TTTCATAACAAAACCCCATTATCAATCATGTGATCAATAATGGGGTTCATACTAGATCCTTGAATTTCTATCAGGAAAAAAGAAATATTATGGGATTACGGAGATAAGTTCCGCTTTAAATCTTTATAAAAGTAATGTTCATGAGATCTTGTCTACTTTTGAAGCTTTTGGCTATGTCAAAAAAGATCCTGCTACCAGACAATATTGCCTGTCCTTAAAATTTTTGCACATGGCTCATTTAATAGGAGAACGCTTTAGTTTTCAGCATCAATTGCATGAAAAGCTTCATGATTTGTGTGAAAAGCTCGGCGAAGCGATTTTTTTTGCTGTATATGAGGATAATCAGGCTTTAATTTTAGACGGTGTTTTTCCGTATAATTCCAGAATTTTAAATCAAAGCATAGTCGGACAGTCTTATCCTTTACATTGTACAGCGGCAGGAAAAGTCTTTTTTGCTAATTTGCCTTGTGAACAAGTTGAAGAATTACTTTTAAAGCAGAGAGAAAGTTTTACTGAATATACTATTACCGATAAGCAGAGCTTATTTAATGAGCTTGCAGAGATACGGCAGCGAGGATATAGCGTTGAGAGCATGGAATATGCATATGGTGTTAAAAGCTTAGCCGTTCCAGTATTTAATGCCAAGCAGAAAATAGTCGGAGCACTTGCGATTACAGGCCCAAGCTTACGATTTCCAAGGCAGGTTTATGGCCGCTATGTCAAAGAGCTCAAAATATTAGCAAATGACATAGGCCCAGCGATTATTTTGTAAGATCAATAATGATTTTTGGTGGTTATTGTCCTCGATGATATAATGCAGAAATCAAATTCTGGGGCAATTTATGTACGGTATCTTAGATCGCTATATTGGCAAAAACATTTTATATTCGGTAATTTTAATTTCCTTAGGACTTACAATCTTTACCGCCATAATCACTATTATTGATAAGATGCGGTATATAGGCCGAGGCGACGTAGATTTCTTATTTGTTTGTGAATATGTAGGATATTATCTTCCGGGTATTTTTGTCACCTTCTTTCCGGTAGCTATTTTGATAGGCAGCGTAATTGGCTTAGGTTTTATGGCGCGTAATTCTGAAATTACAGTTATGCAGTCAATTGGCCTATCTAGGCTTAACATAGCTTTAAGTTCCTTAAAGAGCCTTATTCCTTTAATTATAGTAGTGATGTTGGTATCTGAATATGGCGTAGCTCCTTTAGAGCGCCATGCTGAGAGCCGTTTAAGCTTTATGACAAATGGCGGCAATGTTGCAGTGACAAAATCTGGCGTATGGCTTAAAGAAGGAGATTCTATAATCGGTATAGCACATACTCTTACAGATGGCTCTTTATCTAATATTTTACGTTATGAAATTGACGGCAATAATTTGATTAAAGAAATTCATGCCGAAAAAGGAATTTATGAAAATGGTGCCTGGACTATGCATAACGTAAATACCAGAGAATTTACTAAAGACAAAATCAATATTTCTCATGATGATACGCAGATTTGGCAGCTTAATTTGAACAGCGAGCGCGTTGAAGTTATTGGAAATATCAATCAAAATCAAACTATTAAAGGCTTGATTGATTATATTTCTTACCTTGAGGACAATCATCAGGATGCCTCAAGGTTTAGGCTTGAGCTCTATCAAAAGCTGATTGCACCATTCAGCATGGTTGTAATGCTGCTGCTAGCGCTTTCAACGGTATTTGGTCCCTTAAGATCGATTAATATGGGTACTCGCATCTTAGCTGGTATTGCATTAGGTTTTGGATATTATGTTTTAAATCAGATTGTAGCTCCCTTTAGTCTTGTGTATGGAATTTATCCGATCGTAGGAGCTAGCTTTGCCACTATAATCTTCAGTATCCTGGCAGTATATCTTTTAAGACGAAATTAAATGCCTATATAAAAATATATGCAGTTTTACTGAGCAATCATATGCTAATTGCTTAAAATAACAGCAGGGCGTCCTTGGTGAGCTTTATATAAGGCTTAGCTTATGGGAGCAGCTGCTTATTGAGAACATATAAGCTATTGCTGAACTTAGCTGTTTGTGCTCCAAAAGCATAGTATAGTTTAATTTAATAGGGTATAAATTTAAGAAGACTGACTGCTCTTTGAAGGATAAATTAGCTTTTTTAAGCAGCTTGGAGTTATGATGATAATTATCGATGGTGCCGGAGGTGGGACTCGAACCCACACACTGTTACCAGCGGCGGATTTTGAATCCGCTGCGTCTACCAATTCCGCCACTCCGGCAGGAGTGAATCAATGCGTAGTATTATACTTATCAATATTATACTTGGCAACAATTTTTTTTAATATTAAATTTTAAAAATGCCAGAGTCTTAATATTTCAGCAAGACAATATAATTTTAATCTTGTGTATTGGTTAGGTTTTTGACATATAGTACACATTTATATTGCATGCAAAATAATAAAATTATTCTTCTTATAAATAATTTATATTTAGAGTATTTGTAGTTGTAAATAGCTTAAGTTTATAAGGTTATCTTTATATGGGCAATTTCTTGTCTAAATATCACAATATGGATCTATTACACGGATCTCTTTGGGATAAAATTATATTTTTTTCAATGCCTTTAGCACTTACAAGTATTTTACAGCAGCTATTTAATGCAGCCGATGTTGCTGTTTTAGGTAATTTTGTAGGAAATGATGCTGTTGCTGCTGTAGGCAACAATATTCCCATTATAGGTCTTGTGGTAAATCTCTTTGTTGGTATTTCTTTAGGTGCAAATGTAGTTGTAGCACGCTATATAGGCATGAAAGATCCAAATAATGCCAACGATGCAGTACATACGGCATTTTCCTTAGCAATAATTATAGGCCTTGTCATTGCTCTTTTAGGAGTTCCTCTTGCAGATTCTATAGTTTCTTGGCTAGGAGTACCTGATAATGTTAAAGAAGGGGCTTCTACCTATTTAAGAGTGTATTTCTTAGGCATGCCTTTCATTGCCATGTATAACTTTGAAGCAGCTTTATTTAGGAGCAAAGGCGATACTAATACTCCTTTAATTGCTTTGGCTTATGCAAGTCTGTTTAATATAGCCGGAAATCTTATTGTAGTTTTAGTCTTTGGAATGCAAACTGATGGAGTAGCCTTAACTACTGTTTTAAGCAACGGCTTATGTGCTTTTTATTTATTTTTTAAATTAAGAAAAGAAATCGGATTTTTACATTTAGATTACAAAAAGATTTTAGAGTTCAGGCCGAGAAAGGCTAGGGCTATTGTCAGCATTGGATTGCCGGCAGGTATTCAGGGGATGGTTTTTTCCTTATCTAATCTGCTGATTCAGTCTGCGATAAATAGTCTTGGCACAGATGTTATGGCCGCATCGGCTGCTGCTTTTACAATCGAAATCAACGTTTACTGTTTTATCAATGCTTTTGGTCTTGCTGCAACAACTTTTATAAGCCAAAACTACGGAGCTGGAAATTTACCGCGCTGCAGACAAATTATTCATGCCTGCTTTTGGCTGGATTTTATTGTCACTTCAGTTTTTTCCGCATTTATTTTAATTTTCAGTTATGAGCTGGTAGGATTTTTCTCGGATAGTGAAGCTGTTATTGCTTTAGGAGTAATTAGAATTTTCTATGTCGTAGGTCCTGAACTGCTCAGCGTAACTATGGAGATTATGTCAGGATCTATGCGCGGTTTTGGTTATTCGTTGCCTCCAGCCTTAGTTACTTTATTTGGCATATGCTGTGTGCGAATTATTTGGATTTTTACTGTTTTTAAAATGCATCCCACATATTCTGTGCTGATGGCGGTTTATGGTATCAGCTGGGCGGTTACTGCAGGATTTTTATATATTATCTATGTTCGCTTTATTCGCAGACTAAAAAAACAGGAGCATGTATTAAATTAAGTCCTTATTAAAGATTTTATACAATATAATTTTATTATTGGAGTTGCATAAATTGCAACATTTTCGAAAAAGGTTAAAATACTACAGCTTTAAAAACGGCATAAGCTAGCTTAAGAAATTTTTAGACAGGAACTTAAACATGCTAGATACAATGAATGCAATTGTAGGCGGCATCAACGGTGTTCTATGGTCATATGTTTTGATCATAGTTTTAGTTGGTATCGGTCTTTACTTTACTTTGAAAACAGGCTTTGTCCAGATCCGATATTTTTTTGAAATGTTCGCGGTACTAAGACATGGCATTACCACGCATAAGCCTAAAGGAAAGGAAATCAGCTCTTTCCAAGCATTTTGCATCAGTACGGCTTCACGTGTAGGCGTAGGCAATATTGCAGGTATTGCTATTGCAGTAGTTTTAGGCGGACCTGGAGCAATCTTTTGGATGTGGGTTATTGCTATTATTGGCAGCGCCTCAGGTTTTGTTGAGAGCACATTAGCCCAGATATACAAGGTGCCTTATCGTGAAGGAGGATATCACGGCGGACCTGCATATTATATTAAGAATGCTTTAAAACAGCCTGCTGTAGCTGCTTTATTTGCAATTTTAATTACCATGACATTCGCGCTTTTCTATAATAGTGTACAGTCTAACACCATAGCCATGGCTTTGAAGGATTCTTTTGATTTCAATCCGATTATCACCGGCTTAGTTCTTTGTATTCTGACTTCGATGATTATTTTTGGCGGAGCTCATCGTATTGCAAAAGCTGCAACGTTCTTAGTACCGATCATGGCCTTATTGTATTTAGGCGTTGCAGTTATCATCTTTTTTAAGAACATCGAGCTTGTTCCCAACATGTTTTATCTTGTTGTTCATGATGCTTTCTGCCCTCAGGCTGCAGTTTCAGGCGGTTTTGCCGCCGTAGTTATGACCGGCATCAAGCGTGGCTTATTCTCCAATGAAGCTGGTGAAGGTTCTGTACCAAATGCCGCCGCTTGCGCAGTTACTTCTCACCCAGTTAAGCAAGGTTTAGTTCAGGCTTTCGGCGTTTTCGTCGATACCTTATTTATCTGCACGGCTTCAGCGGTGATCGTATTGCTGTGCCAAAAATATGAAATTGGCGGCGAAGTTACCGGTATTGCTTTAATGCAGGCCTCGCTCAGTTCTGAATTAGGTCCTTTTGCCGGATATTTTATGTCATTTACTATTACCCTATTTGCTTTTAGTTCTATTATAGGCAACTATTATTATGGTGAAATCAATATGGGGTATTTATCAAAGAATCCTTATGTTCTAACTGTATTTAGAATTATTGTTGTATGTATGGTTTTCTTTGGTTCTTACGCTACTTTAGAGTTGGTATGGAATTTAGCTGATTTATTTATGGCGCTGTTGGCTTTAACTAATCTTTATGCTATTGCAAGATTAGGTAAATTTGCTTTTATTGCTTTAAAAGACTATCGTACTCAGCGCCAAAATGGCATTAAGGATCCGCGCTTTGATCCTAAATGCCTGCCATCTCAAGAGGGTATTGCTTCCTGGGGACATGAAAAAGAATATTTGTCCGCTCACGATGAATAGTTATCAATAAGAAAAAGGCTCAGATTATGAGCCTTTTTTGCATAAGCAGAATAGAGATTTACAAAATAGCGCCAATTAGGCGCTATTAAATTTTTACAAATTAGATCGATTCAAATTTATAGCAGATGAATTTATCTAAAGGTTCCTCAGGGGTAACCATGGTGTTGACATCTGCAAATTGCGGCTGATGAGGGCAATCAGGATAGAACTCAGGCTCTAAGCATAAAGCTGTTTGGTTTTCGTAGATTTTATCGTCATCGCGAGCTGCAACCTTGTTATCAGCAGTATTGATATAGTTTCCTGAATAGAACTGAACTGCAGGATAATCTGTGTAGACTGACATCTTTAATTTATGATCCTCAGATTCAACGCAGGCAAACGGTTTTTCTGGATTGCCTTCGATGAGATAAGGGTGATCATATCCAAGAGAGGCCTTCATCTGGTCGTCTTTCAAAAAGTCCTGACCAATAGTCTTAGGCGTATTGAAGTCAAAAGCTGTATTGGCTACGTTTCTTACTTCACCTGTAGGAATTGAGCCGTTATCACAAGGCAAAAAGGCTTTAGAGTCTAACCATAAGGTGTGCTTTAAAACAGAGCTATGGTAGCCGTTCAGATTGAAGTAAGCATGATTGGTGATGCATGACCAGCAGGGAGCATCGCATTTGCCTTGATATTGAATATTTAAGGCATTGTCATCACTTACGGTGTAGGTAACAGTAAGATCGTAATTACCAGGGAAGCCCATATCTCCGTCTGGAGAATGCAGCGTATAGGTCAGGCTGTTGTAGCTTTTGCTTACAAGAGTAAAACGGCGCTTGTCAAAGCCTTCAACACCGCCATGCAAGCAATGCTGAGCTGCGGAATTTAATTTATAATTTTTGCCGTTAATGGAAAATTCGTTATTAGCAATGCGGTTAGCAAATCTGCCTATAGTAGCGTTGAAGTAGCAGCTTTGCTTATGCCAATCCTCAGGATTTTTTACACCTAATAAAACCTCGCGCGGGTCTTTTTCATCCTTTACAGGAACTTTAATAGAAATAATAGTTGCACCCCAATCCATGATAGTAACACTCATTCCGTATTGATTTTGTATAGTTTCGAGATTGGGAGCTGAAGAATAAATATCTGCCATTTTTTTTACCTGTTAAAAATAAAGTATTCTGTAGGTGTTTATTTTTAGATAGTCTAAGATGCAAGCGCTTTAAGTTCAACGTCAAACATCACGTATTTGAAGGCAATACTTTGTTTATTTTACAGATAATATTTAATATAGATAAAAAAAAGACGAATAAAGACTTAATCATA
>CAJKNC010000084.1 GCA_905201175.1 uncultured Succinatimonas sp. | reverse complement strand
AAGCAAAGACAATCGCTAAGAGCAGTTTAAGTGCGTAAAGTGCGGATATGAGGCACATGCCGCACATATTAAGAAGGGCAAGACCCGGATAGCCCGTCAAGCGGGCCTTGGTGAAGGTCGGCAGGAACTCACTTAAGCTGACAGCGGCATTGCTGTTTAGCAGCAGGAATTCTCGGCCTTAAGTCCGGGGAGAACGTCAAAAAAGTTTGAGGTTTTAATGGGATTAGCTAAATCACAATTTAATGAATATTCTAAATTTGAAAAGATTTTTGTAGGTGATAGTGAAGGGCATAGCGGTGCTATAGATCCTAAAGCAGCCTATAGGCAAGCCTCATTATATATAGATGATGTTATAGCCGCCTTTAACAGTGATAAAGTTATGTCTTCGCAGCTTGAAGATGTTCTTTATTATTTGTATTTGGCCAAAAGCCTGCCTCAGGCGGCTCAGAAGCTAGATAAGCTTATCGCTATGCTTAACGAGTATTCTTTGCAGCAGATAGATGAGCGCCTTTATAAGGATTTTAATAGACATTTCTTTAGTAAAGAGCAGGAGCCGGTTTTAGAAGAGTTAGCTCTATCCTTAGCGTGCATCCGCAATGATTTATTTGAAGAAGAGTTTGAGAGTTCTCCGCTGGTAATCCCTCCTGCAGTTTTAAGCTATATTAAAAATACAGCCTGTGAGGATGATTTGGATAAGCTGATGCTTTTATCGCATCAAAATGATCTTAATTATGCAGATAATTCCTTTGAATTGGAAATTATAATGCTGTTTATGGCTAATTTGCAGCTGTTTGAGGAGCGGCAGGGCGAATGCTTTGCTTATTACGGGCTGCCGTCAGCTGTGGCATTTCGCTTAGCCCAGAGCTATTTATGCGGCATAGATACAGCCTATGATCGTATGCAGGGCAGCTTTTTTTTAGTCTATGCTTTATTAACCGGCAGTCTTAAAGCTCATATTCTGGCCCCTTTATATTTATTATCCTTGGACTTAAAAAATCCTGATAAGCAAATTGAGCTTAAGGATTTATTTTTCAATGGCTATTATTTGTCGCGCATTGCTGACGATGAGCAGTTTTCTGCTTATTTGCTAGATCATGATTATCGGTATAAATATGGTAAATATAGGGGCGATATCAGGGACGATCTTGCTTATAACGGACTGATAATAATTGAATCTAACAAGGCTCTTTTTGATATTTCAACCGACTTTAAAGATATTGCTGTTTCAAGCCTGGAGGAAGATGAGCATGAAGATAAAACCAGATCTTTTTTATTAACTCTGGGAGAATGTCTTTGCGGGCGTATTTGTCAGAAGGAGGCAACTCCTACAGCTTTCGCCGCTTTGTTTGTGTTATTTAACCTTCTGCCGCCGTCTTTTTTAAATAATTTTTATAAGTCGTTAGTGGATAAGAATTATCTTGAAGATAATTCCTGCGAGGATCCGCAGCAGCTGCTATTTGCAATAGCCAGAAAAGCAAATCTGCCTTTAAATTATTATGCTTATAAAGCCTTTATAGAAAATATATTCTTTTTTGTAAATGGTGAAACGCTTAAATATGTGGAGCTCTTAGCCGATCTAGGCGATGGACATGCATTGTTTAATCTGAACAGTCAAAAATGGAAGGAGACGGTTAAGGCTGCTCCTAAAAAAGCCTTCAAGCCGCAGATGATCTGGGAGAGAGGCGGGATAGCATATGATGGCTTAAGCTGGTTTAATCAAGCATTAGCAGCTATGCTTAATGCAAAATATGAAGAGGCTGTTGCTTGCGCTAAGAATGCCATTAAGTGCAATGTGTCTACGGGATTTTTCATTCTTTACCGCGTGTATATGCTCTCAGATATCAGTCTTGCCCATACTTATCTGCGTTACGGCAAAGAATATCTGTTAAAGGATGCGGAAAAGGAATACAGCAGCTTAAAACAGAACCATAGCTTCAATCCGCTGCCGTTTATGCAGGTTTTAGAGGAAATTGAAGCTCTTGCGGAAATTTCAGGCGAAGCTTGTCTGTTTATGGCAATTCTATCAAGAAGCGGTACAATCTTGCCTGCCGATCCTTTCCGCGAAATTTTCTATTTGCGTAAGGCTATGACTTTAGGCTTATATGAGGCTCGGCCATTATTGGCAGAAGCTTATAAGCTTCATATAAAAGAAGAAGATGCTGAGCATTATCCTTTTAGGCCTTTTTTAGATACCTTATCTGAAGGATATAAGAATGCTCATTTTCAAATAGATTTTCCCGGCGTTAAGAATGCTGAAAAAAAGCTAGGACAGTTAGTTATAAAATTAAATAATGCATTGCAGGAAGGAACTAGCGAGCTTGAAAAGAAGATTTTTGTCAGCATTGTTAAAAATGGCTTATTTTCAGAATACGGCTGTATTCCTCCTGCCGATTTTGAAGATAAGTATCAAGAGCAGATTTTAGAGTACAATCTTGAGAGCTATTTTGATGCTTTGGAAAAAGACTGTATTGATGAAAATCTGGCAATTCAAGACAATTTTATCTTAAATAGCCGTATTGAAATTTTAAAAGCTCTGACAAAAGCTTATAAAGAGGATGAAATTGATCCTAAGAAAACCTATGCTCTGGCTTTAAATGCGCTGCGTCCGGTGACAATACCGGCAAATTCTAAACATAGTTATTTGATATTCACAGATAAAGAATTAATTTTAAAAGCAGGCAACGCTCGAATTAGAAGCGCAGCTTTATTAGCTCGCTTGTGTACGGATTCCGGATTTGCTGTAAATACGCCGTCATCTTTAAGAATGATGTGCAGAAATAAGGATATTATTATAAATACTGAGATTCAGTAGAGGATTATATGCAGTATTTGCTTAAAATTACCTTAAAAAATACGCCGATGTGGCGCTTGATTGCTGTCGATGGAGCAACAGATATTGCACATGTAGCACATCTTATGAATTTAGCCTTCGGCTATGAAGATGAATGTTCGCAGGCTTTAAAAGTTAATGGCGAGCTTTTTTCTGCCGGTTCAATGGGAAAGGTAAAAAATTTAAATGACTTAAAGCTTTTTGACAGTCTAAATTTGCATAAAGATGATGAGTTTATCTTCATTCATGATATCTCTTCTAATTTAGAGCACCAGGTTTTGGTAATGAAAGACAGCGATCATTTATGGTGTCTGATGCCGTCATGCTTAGTCGGACAGGGAGCGCTGCTTAAAAATAAGCCTTTAAGCTATGAAGCCGTGCGTGAGTATCTGGATGCAGACGATACGCCGAGCCTTGATTTGCGCGAGGTTACCAACAGACTGCGTGCGTATGGAGCAGTACGCAAGGATAAAGAGCAGGCCTTAAAGGATTTGAGTATTAAGCCCTTAGATTTTAAGATTAGATAATGGGATTGAATTATGTTATTAAAGCTTTTAGATGATGTTAAGATTCCAGTTGATTTCAATTTGCCAAAGGAACTTAGCACTGAGGAATTATTAGAAGATGCTAAGCTTTTTGAAAAAGCTAAAACTTTAATTAAAGAGAAAAAGGCATTTTTTTTAGCACATTATTACTGCAGCCCGATTATCCAGAAATTATGTGAAGAGACTGGCGGCTTCATCGGTGATTCATTAGAGATGGCTCGTAAAGGCCGTGACTGTAAGGAAGATTTAGTGCTTGTAGCGGGTGTTCGCTTTATGGGGCAGACAGCTAAGATCCTCTCTCCTGGCAAAACCGTTTTAATGCCTGATCTTAAAGCTGAGTGTTCATTGGATTTATGCTGCAGTGCAGAAGATCTGCAAAAGCAAAAGGCTCTGCATCCTAACGCTGCGGTTGTAGCTTACGCAAATACCTCAGCAGAAGTCAAAGCTCAGGCTGATTGGATTGTAACCTCATCAACAGCAGTATCTTTAGGAAAATATTTAGCTTCACAGGGACAAGAAGTTCTGTGGGTGCCTGACAGGCATTTGGGATCTTATATTGCTAATTTATCTAATGCTTCAGTATATTCCTGGCCTGGCAAGTGCATTGTCCATGCTTCCTTTGCTTTAGAAGAAATTAAAAAGGTCAAGGCAGAACATCCTCAGGCCTTACTGCTGGTACATCCGGAGGCACCTGCTGAGGTAGTGGCTCTTGCCGACTATGTAGGTTCAACCTCTCAGATTTTATCTTATGCCAAGTCAAGCGCAGCCTGTGAGTTTATCATCGCTACTGAGCAGAATATTTTCTATAAGCTGCAGCAAGCCTGCCCCGATAAGATTTTTATTAAAGCACCAATATTGTGCAATGAGTCTTATGATCGAAAGACCCCGTCATGTCCGTGGATGGAGCTGAATACCTTAGCTAAAATTGTTGAAGCGCTGGAAAAGCCTCAGGGGCATGAAATTTTTGTTGAGAAAAATCTTAGGGATGCTGCAATGAAGCCTTTGGAGAGGATGCTGGCGTTCTCAGATGACGTAAAAAGCGGCAAAATCAAGATATCATAAAACGCAACATACTTGATGAAGTTTTTCATTTTCTGCTTGACATTTTTTCTAATATGGAAATAATTGTCATAGCATTAAGAATGATCTTACCAGATCGTTTGAAGAATAAGCCGAACGCACCTTGTTCGGTTTTTTAGGTAAGTCCAAATTAGCGTACTTACCTAAGGCTGACAATTATAGCCACGTCAGTCTCAGACCCAAAAGGTCTAAGCTTAGTTAGCCTATAACTGAGAGACTTATTATTTTTAATAAAATTTTATAATTAGTATTGCGGAGTACTATCATGACAGGTAGTCTGATATTCTGTATTTGCTTAGCATATTTCGTTGTGGCATATTTTGTTTACGGCGGTTTTTTAAAGCGTTTGATGGCAATTGATCCCAAGCGTCCTACCCCAGCTCAGACTATGATGGACGGCATAGATTATGTGCCAACTCCAAAGATTGTCTTATTCGGCCATCATTTTGCTTCAATTGCAGGCCCAGGTCCTATTGTAGGCCCTATAATGGCAGCTTATTTCGGCTGGCTTCCTGCTTTAATCTGGATTTTAATCGGCTGCGTTTTCGTAGGCGCTTTCCATGATTTTGCAGCTTTGGTTATTTCCGTACGTAATAAGGGCCGCTCAATTTCCTTTGTGATGGAGAAGATGATGGGCTTATCAGGCCGTCAGCTGTTCTTATCCTTCTGTCTGTTATGCCTGGTTTTAGTGGTTGCAATTTTTACCTTGCTTATTGCTAACTTATTTGTTTCCACTCCTGCTGTGGCTACAGCTTCCTTATTATTTATTATCTTAGCGCCATTATTTGCTTTAGTTACCTACAAGTTCGGCGTTTCTCTGCGTAACGCTTCATTTGTTTTTGTACCTTTAGTATTCATTATTGTATATGTAGGCGCCGTCCTCCCTTTAGACTTAGGCGTATTATTTAATTTAGACGCTGCATCAGTACGAAACATCTGGATTGGCGTATTGGCAATTTATATTTTCGGCGCATCCGTGCTGCCTGTTCAGTACCTGCTGCAGCCGCGTGATTATTTAAATTCCTGGCTGCTGTATGCTATGCTGCTTTTAGGCTTTTTATCAATTATTTTCTACAATCCGCAGATTAATATGGAGGCATTTAAAGGCTTCCATGCTGTTACTGCTGACGGACAGATGACCGCGTTAATTCCAGCTCTGTTCATTTTTATCGCCTGCGGTGCCTGTTCTGGCTTCCATGCCTTAGTTGCTTCAGGTACAACCTCAAAGCAGCTTAAGAGCGAAGCTGATGCTTTAACCGTAGGCTACGGCGCTATGTTAGTAGAGGGTATTTTAGGCGTAATGGCCTTGGTTGCTGTTATGGCTATGGAACCGGCCTCATTTGCTGAATTAGGCAAGAATCCGGCTGCAGCCTTTGCCGTAGGCATTTCATCTTTCTCAGCTTCATTAGGCATGAATGTAGATTATGCAAAGATATTTATTTCTTTGGCAATCTCTGCATTTATGATGACTTCCTTAGATACAGCAACCCGCTTAGCCCGCTTCCTGCTTCAGGAATTATTTATGCCTAAGGCTAAGTCTGAGAATGCCGATGAGTCTGTAGTTAAGACTTTAAATCCTTTAAGACGCTTATTTATCAATAAGTATGTAGCTTCATTATTGATTGTTTTAGTGTCAGTATTTATGGCTCTTTCAGGAGAGGCTGGTTCTTTATGGCCAATTTTCGGCGCATCCAATCAGTTAATGGCTGCCCTGACCTTCTTAGTTATTACCTTATGGCTGCTGTCAAGAGGAGCTAACTTCTATATTGCTCTAATCCCGATGTTCTTTATGATGATCATGAGTCTTTGGGGAGTTATTCAGGTTGTACAGCAGCAATGGGGCAATAATACTGTTTTGGTTGTCATGGGTGTTTTGCTGACTGCCATGTCTCTGATGATGGTTGCTTTAGGCCTCTCCATTATTATTCATCGCTTAAAGCAGCATGCTAACGGCGAAATTGTAAATGAGGCTTAATTAAAAGATATTGTCTTAAGAAAAAGGGTGCTTTAAGCACCCTTTTTGTTTTTAGGCTTTCCTTTTTGCTACAATGGGGAAAGAGGTGAAATATGCACGGAATAATTACAGCTATTGATGAAAAGAGTTCCAGTGGCCGCATTCAGGCCGATGATGGCAGAATTCTGATTTTTTCGCTATCAGATCTGAAATCAGACATTAAAGCAGAAGCCTCTATGGAGGTTAATTTCGAGGTCACTGGCGATGAGGCTGTAAATATTGCACTGCTTGTTAACGAAAGCTTTTATGAAAGTAAGATCTTTTATCAGGAGCCTGAGCAAATCGGCTTATGCAGGGATGGCATACCAGATGGCTATGAGCTTTTAGACAGAGCTCATCATTCTATTAGTACAGAGAGCAGAAACCTAAAGGCAGCTAAGTGGGCCTTAATCAACTTTACTAAAGAGTGCCGCGGTAATGTAGTTTTAAAATTTACAGAAAATAAATTTATTAAAAATTCTATAGGTTTT
>CAJKNC010000083.1 GCA_905201175.1 uncultured Succinatimonas sp. | reverse complement strand
GGCAATTTTATAAACATCCTTCCTGAGTGTTAAAAGAGTTACATAAATATAGTTCATTTAAAGGGAATTATTTTGCTGTAAAGTCATTTATAGTGATATATCTTTTTTTGCTGATATTTTTTGAAATATGGTATAGACTAGTTGCATTTATAGGTTATGCCTTTAAGCCTTAACAAGCTTTTAGAATCGTTTTAATTTTTATGAAAGGAGTTTCATGTGGAAACCCAAGATGTGAAAAATGTTGCTGTAGCTGAAGAAGCTGCAGTGCAGAATACTAATACCGAAAAAACCGAAGCCGCTGCTGATGGTTCTCATTTTGAGCATGTAAAGGAAACTTTAGATTTACTGTATAAGTATTTCCCAAAGGCTTTTATCAAAGAAGGCAATTGTCTTCCTTTAAAAATCGGTATTTTTGATGATCTAAAAGCCGCTGTTCCTTCTCACGAAGGCTTATCTATTTCGAAGGTACGCGCAGCCTTGCGTTTATACACTACTCGCTTAAGATACCTCTATTCCTTAAAAGAAGGCGCAGCTCGCATAGACTTAGATGGCAATGAAGTTGAAGTCGTAACTGCAGAACATGCGAAATTTGCAAAAGATCGTTTTAAGGAAATTAACGATAAGCGTAAAGCAAATCGTCCTAAGCCGCAAAACGTGCAGAGAGCTGATAAAAATCCTAAGAACAGTCATAAGAAAGCTGCTCCTAAGCGTCAGCAATTTAAAGTTAATGGTACCAAGCCTGAAATTTCCGATTTAAAGAAAGGCTGTCAGGTTTTAGTACTAAGCGGCGAACGTCATTTCGTCCGCGGAGTTGTAGCTGAAGATGCTGTACGTGATATTGTTTCTGTTACTTTATTAACTGGTATGACTATTAGCTGCAAGTTAGATCGTATTTTATTACCTGCAGTAAATAAATAATTGCTCTGGAGTAGTGCTACGGTGCGTAAATCAGTTGTTTTAGTCTTAGCTTGCTTTTGTGCATTCTTTGGCTCCGTTGCCTCAGCACGTTTGGTTGTGCCTACTTATGATGAATTGCCGGTATTAGCTCCGCTAGATCGTCATATGACCGCCTGCTCGCGGATTGGCGGTTATTTCACAAGGCAGCATTATAAGATTGTTAATATCGATGATGCTTTTGCAGATAAGGTAATTGACCGTTTCTTATCATTTCTAGATTACGGCCGTAGTTTATATACTCAATCAGAGGTTGACTCTATTTACAATAATAGGGACCGCATTTTAAGCGCACTTTCAAAGTGCGACCTTAGGTATCCTTATTATTTGTATAATGATTCACTGCGTAAGCGCTATAAGAAATATACATATTTCTTAAAAATATTAAAAGGCAATATCGACGTTTCCACAAATGAAGGTATAGCCATTGACAGAAGCAAAAGCCCATTTGCTTCGTCTGCAGCGGAATTGCAGAAGATCTGGTCGGCAGAAATAAAAAATGATTATATAAATCAGATTCTGAATGACAAGACAGATAAAGAAGCAAAGCAGCGCCTGCAGCGCCGTTATGAGGCAGCTTTAAGCCGTCTGGGACAGACCGAATCAGAAGATGCCTTTTCTGTTTTTGAAAATTCTTTTGCTACAGCTATCGATCCGCATACTAATTACTTAGGTCCGGAGGCATCTGATAATTTTAATGATGATATAAATCTGTCATTGGAAGGCATCGGAGCTGTTTTAACGCAAGAAGATGAATTTACAAAGATAAATTCTCTGCTGCCAGGCTCTCCTGCTGAAAAATCTAAGAAATTAAAGGCTGGTGATCGCATTATAGGGGTAAGACAGCAGGATGGAACCTATGATGATATTATAGGCTGGCGCTTAACCGAGGTCGTTAAGAAGATTAAAGGTCCGAAAGGATCGGAGGTTACTTTAGAAATCGAGCGAGGCGAGGGAGCTAATGCAAAAAGCTTTAATGTAACCTTAGCTCGAGATAAAATCCGTCTGCAGGATCGAGAAGCTAAAGGTGAAGTTAAGACAGCTGTGGATGGTTCTAAGATAGGAGTATTAACTATTTCAAGTTTTTATTCCGATCTGCACTTAGACGTGGAGCGTGAATTAAACAAGCTGTCTAAAAAAGGAGTTAAAGCTATCGTTATTGATCTGCGCAACAACGGCGGCGGTCTTTTACCTGAAGCAGTCAGCACTACAGGGCTTTTCATCAATAAAGGTCCAGTAGTTTTAGTTCGTGATGTTCAAGGCAATGAGGCTCCTTATGAAGATATGGATGAGTCTATTTCATATAGAGGCCCTTTAGTAGTACTTATCAATCGCCTGAGTGCCTCAAGCTCAGAGATTATGGCCGCTGCATTGCGAGATTATGGCCGTGCTGTCGTTGTCGGCGATACTTCTTTCGGTAAAGGTACCGTGCAGCAGAATCGTCCTTTAAATCGTCTTTATGATCTAGCTGCTGATGATATGGGCTCCATTCACTACACCATTGCCAAGTTTTATCGTATCAATGGCGGTTCAACCCAGCTTCGCGGGGTTAGCCCGGATATTAAGATGCCGACTTTGGTTGATGATAAAGAGTTTGGCGAACGTTCAGAGCCTAATGCTTTAGAGTGGGATAAGATTTCTCCAACAGCATACAATCAATACTTAAATCTTGATGCTTTTATACCTTCACTTAAAAGTAATTACAATGAACGCATCAAGAACAATGTTGAGTTTAAGATCTTAAAAAATGAGATGGATCGCTATTTAAAGCTTAAGGACACTAATTTCATCACTGTAAATTTGCAAGACCGCAGGAAAATAGCAGAAAACGAGGAAAAGATTAAGCTTGAAGAAGTTAATACTCGTCTTAAGCTTATGGGCAAACCGCAAATTGCGAAATTAAAAGATTTGCCTGAGGATTTTGAATTTGATGATCCAATTCTAAAAGAAACAGTAAATATTGCTTCTGATTTTGCTAAGCAATTAGGGCATGCTGTTCCTGTAAGCCCGAAAGAAAAATCTCGTCTATCGATTTTTCAGCGTTTCAGTCCGCCGCAAAATAAGACAACAAATTTATAATTTTTATATAAGCCCGACTTTTGTCGGGCTTTCAGTGTTAAATGAGTATAAGCATGGAAAAGATAAAAAACTATAAGCCTAAACGTCGTCTCGACTACAAAGCTCCGGATTTTACTGCTTTAAATGTAGATCTTACGTTTGAATTAGCTGAAGAAGCTACTATTGTAAAAAGCGTAGTTCGTTACAAAAGACTTACTGAAGATAAGCGTAAAAGCTTAGTTTTAGACGGCGAGGATTTGGAGCTTTTATCTGTAGCTTTAGATGGCTCGCCATGTAAATATAGCAAAGAGAATGATTCTTTAGTCATTCCAAATGTACCAGATGAATTTGAGCTGCAAATTTCTAATGTCATAGATCCAGCAGGCAATTCGGAGCTTATGGGACTTTATAAGTCTAATGGTACTTATTGTACGCAATGTGAGCCTCAAGGATTTCGTCGTATCACTTATTTTTTAGATAGACCTGATGTTTTAGCTCGCTACCGCGTAACAATTATTGCCCCTGAATATGGTTGCGGAGTTTTATTATCTAACGGCAATTTGGTGGAGAGCGGTGAAAAAGATGGTCGTGCTTATGCCGTTTGGGAAGACCCTTTCCCTAAGCCATCCTATTTATTTGCTTTAGTTGCAGGAACCTTTGATATCATCAGCGATGAGTTTAAAACTTCCTCAGGACGTAACATAAAATTAGACCTTTATGTAGACAGAGGCGCTTATGAGCGTGGCTTATGGGCTATGGAATGCATAAAAACCTCTATGAAGTGGGATGAGACTCGCTTTGGCTTAGAATATGATTTGGATAACTTTAAGGTTGTTGCCGTAGATTTCTTCAATCAGGGAGCTATGGAAAACAAAGGCTTAAATATTTTCAATTCTATTTATGTTATGGTTGATCCTCAAACTGCAACCGATACAGCTTTCTATAACGTAGAAAGTGTCATAGGGCATGAATATTTCCATAACTATACAGGCGATCGCGTAACCTTAAGAGATTGGTTCCAATTATCCTTAAAAGAAAGTCTCACTGTTTTCCGTGATCAGGAATTCAGCTCTGACGTCGCTTCTCGAACTTTAACCAGATTACACGCCGTAAACGTAATCAGAGGACCGCAGTTTGCTGAAGACGCCAGCCCTATGGCGCACCCGGTAAGACCTGATGAAGTTATGGAAATGAATAATTTCTATACAGTGACCATTTATGATAAAGGTGCTGAAGTTATTCGCATGATCCATACTTTAATTGGTGAACTTAAATTCCGTCAAGGCTTAAAGGATTATTTGACCAAATTTGATGGTCAAGCTGTTACTATTGAAGATTTTTTACAGTGCATGGAAAAAGCTTCAGGTTTGGATTTAGAGCAATTTAGATTATGGTATAGTCAGGCTGGTACACCTACTGTTAGAGCGAACTGGCACTATAATCAAGAAAGCAAGCAGCTTATATTAAAGTTATCGCAAACAACAGCCCCAACTCGTGGACAAAAAGACAAGCTTCCATTCTATATTCCGATTAGAACAAGTTTTTTAAATGCCCAAGGACAGAGTGTTCATCCGGCTGAACTTGATCAAAATAACCTTATTATTTTAAATAAAGCAGAGCAAGAATTTGCTTTTACTTTAGATGACAGTACTATTCCGGTTTTACTGCGAGACTTTAGTGCTCCTGTACGCTTAGAAGCTCAATATACGCCTAAAGATTATTCTCATATGCTAGAATATTGCGATGATGCGTTTATTAAGGTTGACAGTGCTGTTTCCTTACAAAATCGCTATATTCATGAAAATATTGACAAAGTTTCTCATGGAATTCTACCTAAGGAACCTTCTGATTTAATAGAGGTAATAAAGCATTTATTACAGAACCGTGATGAAACTACTGATCTGCATCTACTAAATGAAGCTATCAAAATTCAGTCTTTAATCAATATGATGGAAACTTTCGAAACCATAAATATTGATGCTTTAAATGATACCCGCAAGATTTTAGAGAGTGCTGTTGCAGCAGCTTGCTTTGATGAGTTCCAGCAAGTATACAGCAGCGTTAAAGCTCCGAGTGCTAAATATAGCGTCGATAATATGGGTAAACGTGCTTTAAACAACACCGCTTTACACATGATAGCTGTTGCTTTATTAGCTAAGAATGATGCTGACAGTGCTTCAGAATTAGTTAAGAAACACTATATGAGTGCTAATAATATGACTGATAGATTAGCAGCCTTAACCGATGCTGTTCATCTAAAGCTTAAATGCGCCAATGATTTACTAATTAATTTTGAAAATCAATTTGGCGACGATCCTTTAGTTTTTGACAATTTCTTTAGAGTTCAAGCTACAGCCCCTGATGCGGAAACTGTATTTAATGTCAGAAAGCTTTTGCGTCATAAGCGTTACGATGCAAGCAATCCAAATCGTATTCGCGCTTTGCCAGGCGCTATGGCATTATCAAATCCAGTTGCCTTAAATCGAGCCGATGGTTCAGGATATATTTTGTTATGCGAGGTAGTATCTTCCTTAAATGATAAGAATCCTCATGTGGCGGCTCGTATTTTAACTCCTCTTTTAAGCTATAAGCGTTTTGATGAGGCTCGTCAGAAACTTATTGTAGAATCCTTAAGAAATCTGTTGAAATTACCAAATTTATCTCGCTCAATTTATGAAAAGGTATCTGCAGCTTTAGCTGAAAATTAAATAAAAATGGCAAGAGTCTAACTCTTGCCTAAGTATTAAAGATTATTATTGCAATAAAAATTGTTGCCTTTAGGAGAACAGATGAACTTAATCCCTTATGGTCTATATCCATTTTTAGTAAGGCCTTTGCTGTTTTTATCACAGCCAGAAAATGCTCATGGTATGACTATTGCCGCAGGCAAACTTTTCTCCCAAGAGCCTTTTTTATCGTTTGTTGGACAAAACGTAGCTTATCGACCTGTTGAAGTTATGGGGCTTAAATTTAATAATCCTTTAGGCTTAGCTGCAGGATTAGATAAGAATGGGGAAGCTATTGATTATTTCGGAGCTTTAGGTTTTGGTCATATTGAGGTAGGAACGGTTACGCCTAAGCCGCAAAATGGCAATCCTAAACCCAGAATGTTCCGGATTGTTGACGCTAACGGCATTATCAATCGTATGGGATTTAATAATAAGGGTGTTGATTATTTAGTTGAAAAAATTAAACGACGTACTTACAAAGGGGTTTTAGGTGTAAGTATCGGCAAAAATGAAACTACACCAATTGAAAACGCTGTTGATGATTATTTAGTTTGTATGCGTAAGGTTTATCCTTTCACAGATTATATTGCCGTCAATGTTTCTTGTCCAAACACCCCTGATTTAACTTCATTGCAGAATGAAGAAAATCTTATTAGACTTTTACAACCGCTTAAGGCTGAGCAGGCTGTGTTAGCTGATAAGTTCAATAAATATGTACCGCTGGTAGTAAAGCTTTCTCCGGATCTAACAGCTTCTGATTTAAAGAGCTTATGTAAAGTCTGTCTTGATTTAAAAATTGATGCTATCAGCTGCACAAATACTACTACTAATCGTCAAATGGTACATGATCTTCCTCATGCTCAAGAGTGGGGTGGATTATCAGGAGAACCATTAAGGGCTCAAAGCACTAGAGTTTTAGCAGACGTAAAAAAAATAGTAAAAAATCAGATTCCTATTATTGGCTTAGGCGGAGTAAGTGGGGTAATTTCCGCCCGAGAAAAACTTGAAGCTGGTGCAAGCTTGATTCAAATATATTCTGCATTGGTGTATCAAGGACCTGCTGTCATCAAAAATATTGTTAATAACATTTAGCAATAAATTTATTAGCATTTCTGTTTAGCTATTATTCAAATAATTAAAAAAAGCTCTGTTAAGGTATATAGGTATATATGCACATCAGAGCTTTTTAAGATTCAAATAGTATCAAATTAAATAATTTAAAAGTATTCAGACAATCAGCAAAGAAAAATTTTGGAAAGCTGTACTATATCAAGCAGTTTACAGTTATTC
>CAJKNC010000082.1 GCA_905201175.1 uncultured Succinatimonas sp. | reverse complement strand
TCATAACAAAACCCCATTATCAATCATGTGATCAATAATGGGGTTCATACTAGAATGCCCCGCTTTTTTAAAGGTTAGTACGATTATGGATTTAAATTTTAAAAGACTTTTTAATACCGAGTCTATTGCTGCGACGGTATTTTTAATCCTGGGCGTAATTAATATCGCCTTTGTATTAATGATCTGTGTTTATCTTATTATTGCAGGACTCCCAGCAATAGCAAAGATAGGCGTTATAGATTTTCTTTTCGGAGATAAGTGGGCTTCCACTGCAAATCCTCCTCAGTTTGGTATTTTACCTTTTATTTTAACATCTATTTATGGTACGGCTGGTGCAATCATAATAGGTTTGCCGTTAGGATTTTTTTTCTGCCGTATATTTAGCGAAAATGGCTCCTAAAAAAATTAAATTGATTGTGGAGCCTATGATTGATCTTTTAGCCGGTATTCCTTCTGTAGTATACGGTTTTATAGGTATGCTGGTTTTGGTTCCTGGAGTACAGGCTTTATTTGATATTCCAGACGGATCTTCATTATTTTCAGCAATTATTGTCTTAGCTGTAATGATTTTGCCTTCGATTATTAAAGTGTCAATTACGGCTATTGAAGCTGTTCCTGTTGAATATGAGCTTGGCAGTTTAGCTTTAGGGGCAAATAAAATTGAGACCATTTTTAGGGTTGTAGTCCCTGCAGCAAAAAGCGGTATTGCAGCAGCTGTAGTTTTAGGCGTTGGCAGAGCTATCGGTGAGGCTATGGCAGTAATGATGGTTGCAGGAAATGTCGCTAATATGCCTGGAATTTTCGAATCTGTAAGGTTCTTAACTACAGCTGTAGCTTCAGAGATGTCCTATTCTTCAGGACTTCAGCGCGAAGCTTTATTCTCAATAGCTTTGGTTTTGTTTGTATTCATCATGATGATCAATGCCATTTTGAACATGATGCTTAAAAAAGGATATAAAAAATAATGTCAGTCTCTCAAGTCAAGCGTCAGATCTATAAGGCAAATATGGTTTCTTTGACATATTTGTGTATAACGATCACCATTTGTATTGTATTTTTCATGATCGCTTATATTTTCTTTAGGTCAATACCATATTTTTCTTGGGAATTGTTATCAACCTCGCCAAGTTATTTAAACGATACTATTGGTGTTTTGCCAGATATTCTAAATACAATTTACCTTATTTTTACAACTTTGCTTTTTGTATTGCCGATGGGTGTTGGAGCAGCTATCTACCTAACAGAGTATGCAAGATCTCCCAAATTGGTTAAAGCAATAGAATATTGTATTGAGACATTAGCTGGCATTCCTTCAATTATTTATGGTTTGGTCGGCATGCTGATTTTCTGCCAATTCTTTGGATTACAGACATCTTTATTAGCAGGTTCGCTGACATTGATGATTATGAATCTCCCAACCATTATTCGTACTACTCAGGAAAGCTTAAAAACAGTTCCGCAATCTTATCGTGAAGGAGCTTTTGGTTTAGGTGCAGCTAAGTGGCATGTAATTAGAACCGTAGTATTGCCTTGCTGTATTGAAGGCATTGTGACGGGCTGTATCTTAAGTATAGGCCGTATGCTGGGTGAATCTGCAGCATTATTATTTACTGCAGGTTTTGCTCATACTTTAAATGGTTATTTTGAAGGTATGGGCTCTGCAGGTTCAACGCTTACTGTAGCTCTATATGTTTACGCAAAAGAGCAGGGAGAATTCGAGGTAGCGTTTGTTATAGCAGCAATTCTCTTGTTTATGAGCTTACTTATCAATTTTCTTGCAACATTCCTCGCACGTAGAATTCAAAAAAGAAAGGCAAATTAAATTATGGAAACTATTTTTGATGTAAATAAGTTTAATCTTTGGTATGGCAATACCCATGCATTACACAATGTAAATATGGTAATCCATGAGCATGATATTACCGCCTTAATTGGCCCTTCAGGTTGTGGAAAATCAACTTTTATTCGTACTTTAAATCGTATGAACGATTTAATCCCGGAGGTAAGGCTCGAGGGAAGCATCAAATATCGTGGTCAGGAATTAGTTAACAGTGATGTTAATGTCAGTAAGCTGCGTAAAGACGTTGGCATGGTGTTCCAAAAGCCAAATCCTTTTGCAATGAGTATTTACGACAATGTTGCTTATGGGCCGCGTACTCATGGAGTTAGAAACCGAGCAAAACTTGATGAAATTGTGGAGCGTTCTTTAAGACAAGCTGCTATTTTTGATGAAGTAAAAGATCGTTTAAAAACTTCAGCCCTAGGATTATCTGGAGGACAGCAGCAGCGTTTATGTATTGCTAGAGCTTTGGCGGTTGAGCCTGATGTTTTGTTAATGGACGAGCCGACTTCAGCATTAGATCCAATTTCAACAGGAAAGATCGAAGAATTAGCGTTAGAGCTAAAACAGAAATATACCATCGTTATTGTTACCCATAATATGCAGCAAGCTTTGCGTATCTCTGATAATACCGCTTTCTTTCTTTTGGGAGATTTAGTGGAGATGGACAAGACAGATGTGATATTTACAAAACCTAAAGACAAGCGTACTGAAGATTACATTACAGGAAGATTTGGATAATGAGAAAGAATTTAGATGAGCAGCTGCAGCGCTTAAACAAAAATTTAATTTTAATGGGCTCTTTATGTGAGTCTAATTTAGACAGTGTTTTTAAAGCTTTTAAAGAGAGAGATCGTGAATTAGCTTTAAATGTGTATAGGGCTGATTATGATATTGATACTAAGTCTCGAGACATCGAAACATTATGCTTGAATATTATTCTTCATGAGCAGCCTGTAGCTATAGATTTATTAGTAGTTTCAGCTACTTTAAAGATGGTTGCAGATTTAGAGCGAATTGGTAATCAAGCTAGCGATATTGCTCAGATTGTTATGAGTTTTGATTACAATTATGAGGGCGAGGATTTAGATCTTTTACATAATATGGCAAAAGAAGCTACTTCCATGGTTAAGCTTGCTATTGATTCTTTTATTAATCGTGATGAGGATTTAGCTAAAGCAGTAATAAGACAAGATAAGGCTGTAGATGAATATTTTGCTATGATTAGAAAGTCTCTGATTTTAAAAGCCAGGACCTGTGAAAAAGATACAGAGTTATCTTTAGATGTTATTATGATGGCAAAATATTTAGAACGCATTGGAGATCATGCTTGTAATATAGCTAAGTGGGTTTCTTATGTGGTTACCGGCAAGATTAATACGGTTGGAGATTTAGGACTATGATTTATTGCGTTGAAGATGATACTGATATCCGTGAGATCGAGCAGTACACTTTGCAATCTATGAATATGGAAACAGAGGTGTTTGCCGATGGAACCAGTTTCTTTGCCGCAGTAGAAAAACGTATTCCTGATTTGGTTTTATTAGATATTATGCTGCCGGATATGAGCGGCATTGATATCTTAAAGCGACTTCGAGCCGGGGCACGTACTCGTAATATTCCAGTAATTATGGCTACCGCTAAGGGGGCTGAATATGAGCGCGTCAATGCCCTGGATTTAGGAGCAGATGACTATCTGACCAAACCATTTTCTTTAATTGAAATGGTTGCTCGTATCAACGCTGTTTTACGGCGTTGCAATGGTAATGTCCAGTCTGAGGAGATTGTCCTCGGGACATTATCTTTAAACGAAGCAAATCATGAGGTTAAAGTTAATGGAAAGATTATTGATTTGACCCTAAAAGAATATGAGTTATTGCTCTTGATGTTAAAACGACAAGGGCGCGTTTTTTCTCGCGATCAGCTTTTAGATAGAATTTGGGGTACGGAGTATGACGGTGAAAGCCGTACTGTAGATGTGCATATCCGTACTTTAAGACAGAAGTTAGGGGAAATGGAATATATTATCAAAACCGTACGCGGTGTAGGGTATAAGGTTGGTTCGTAGAATTGATAAGTAAAGTATTTAAAGCAGTATTTTTTTCCACATTATTGTTTTTGATTATAGGATTAGCTTCTGCTTTATGGTTTGCTCATAATTTGATGAAAAAGAATGATGAGCAGATGCTTTATGAGTACACTGAATCTTTAGTCGAAGATATTAAAAATTTTGGTAAAAATTACATTATGGGGCTGAGTTATGGCTCTTTTAGAGTAACTTTAATAAATCCTGACGGTACTGTATTTTTTGACAGTAAGGTTAAAAAAGTAAATCTTATGCCTAACCATGGCAATCGTAAAGAATTTATTGAAGCTGAAAAAAAAGGCTATAGCTCTGTACAGCGCTATTCTGAGACTTTAGATACAGAAACTGTTTATTATGCAGTAAAACTTAATTCAGGAGAGGTTTTAAGAGCTTCTTTTACTACCGAAAATGTCTTCAGTTTGACTTGGAATTTATTTTGGAGTTTTTTAGGGATTGTTGTAATTTCAGCCATTATTTCTGCTTTTATTGCTTATAGATTATCGGTAATTATTGTCAGGCCAATTAATGCTATTGATTTAAATCGTCCTTTGCAGAATGAGGTTTATGCTGAATTGACACCATTAGTTAGACGTATTGATATGCATCAAAAACGTATTAACGATTTGATTAATAAAATTTCAAGACAATCTCGAGAAATGCAGGCTATTACGGCGAGCATGTCTGAAGGACTTGTTTTGTTTAATGGCTTAGGAGTGATTATCAGTATCAATGAAAGTGCTAAAAATATTTTCCAAATTGACGACAGCTGTGTCGGCAAAAATATTTTGAGTATTGATCGCTCCGTTTTAATTCGTAAATATTTTGATAAGGGCGAAGAGCTTAACAATAAAATTGAAGATTTAGAATTAAATGATCATTTTTATAGAGTGTTCTTCAATAAGATTGATACTGAGGATAATCATCTAGGTTATGCTTTATTAGTAATTGACGTCACTCAAAAACGTATTGCAGAAAGACAGCGGCAGGAATTTACAGCTAATGTTTCTCATGAATTAAAGACCCCTTTGCAGTCTATTATTGGAAGAGCGGAGCTTTTAGAAAATAACTTAGTTAGTCCTAAAGATATCGTGCCTTTTGCCAGACGTATTCGCAAAGAAGGAGAAAATCTCTTAAATCTGATTAACGATATAATTCTTTTATCAAGGTTAGATGAAGGCAAACGATTGGAAGATGAGCAAATTGATTTAGCTCATATATTTGCTGGTATCAAAGAATCTTTAGAAAGTAAGTGCGAGGAGATGAAAGTCTCCTTAAATATTAAGGGAGAGGCTCCAAAGATTTACGGCGTATTTAGATATTTTAATCAGATGCTTTTTAATTTATGCGATAACGCTATTAAATATAATAATCCAGGTGGCCATGTTTGGGTAGATTATAGTCATGATGATGAATTTATTTATATAAATATTAAGGATGACGGCATTGGCATACCTAAATCAGCACAAATGAGAATTTTTGAGAGATTTTATTGCGTTGATAAAAGTCATAATAAATCAAGAGTCGGCACAGGATTAGGCTTGTCTATTGTTAAGCATATAGTCTTACTTTACAACGGCACAATAGAAGTTGAAAGCGAGGAAGGCAAGGGATCTATTTTTAAATTGAAGTTTCCTAAAAAAACTGTATGTCAGAATTTCTTCAAGGAAAGCTAAAGCTTTTTGCGGATTTTTTAGGATTGTTTTCTTTATAGAAGACAATCCTTATTTTTTTATAAGTCTTAATTATTTTTAAACAAATATCAAGCCGATAAGAGATCTTGATGAAAGTCAAGATAAAGAATATTTAGGAGTGTATTTTTCCGAAATTAAAGTATTAGGTAAATACTGACAGCTTAGATGCAGTGTTTTATATGTATTTTTGTGGAGTTTGCGTGATACTGTTAACAGGTTGCGTAAATATTTGCTACAAAACCTCCATTCAAAATTCAAAATAGTATCATATAAATAACAAATAAATATTTAATGTTATAAATATATAAGCATTTCTTTTGAGGAGTTTTTACCATGCAACAACATTTAACTGATAAAAATATTGCGCTGGATTTAGTTCGCGTAACAGAGGCTGCTGCTTTAGCAGCTGCGCGTTTTATAGGTCGCGGCGATAAGGACTCTGTTGATGCTGCTGCAGTTGATGCCATGCGTATCGCATTTCAGGGTATTCACGTGCGCGGTACAGTAATTATTGGTGAAGGTGAAAAAGATAATGCTCCGATGCTTTTTAATGGTGAAAAAGTAGGTTTTGGCGATGGGCTTGAAGTGGATGTTGCTGTAGATCCTGTTGATGGCACTTCATGCGCAGCTTTTGGCAGACCTAATGCTTTGTCTGCAGCAGGTATTGCTGCAAAAGGCTCTATGTTTAATCCAGGGCATAGCTATTATTGCGAGAAGATTGCTGTAGGCAAGGAGGCGGCAAACGTAATAGATCTTGATGCTCCTGTTAAAGATAATATTATTAAAGTTGCGAAAGCCTTGGGCAAAAATGTTAGAGAACTGAATGTTTTTGTTTTAGATAAGCCTCGTCATGCTAAGCTTATTCAGGATGTAAGACTTGCAGGTGCACGTGTAATGCTTCATAAGGAAGGTGATATTGCTGCAGCTATTATGGCAATTGATCCTAGATCTCAAATTGATATGTTAATTGGCATTGGAGGGACTCCTGAGGCTGTTGTTAGTGCTTGTGCAATTAAGGGATCTGGCGGCCAGATGTTAACTCGTTTAGCTCCTAAAACCGAGAGCGAGCGTGCAGCTATAATTGCAGATGGCATTGACTTAAAACAGATTCGCGGTGTTGATGATTTGATAACTTCAGATCAGTGCTATTTTGCGGTAACAGGTGTAACTGAGGGTGAGTTGTTAGAGGGCGTTCGCTATAAAGGCGAATATGCATTAACATCTTCGTTAACTTCTCGTGGACGCACAGGAACTCGCAGATATATTCAAGCATGGCATGATCGTGCTAAGCTCTCAAAGATGAGTTCTGTAGTTTATTAATTTAAAAAACTTATAATTTATATAAATATTCTTAATATAGGCCCCGTTATTGATCTTAAGGATTGATTACGGGGTTTGTGTATAAAGAATATTTTTATTTATTTTAAT
>CAJKNC010000081.1 GCA_905201175.1 uncultured Succinatimonas sp. | reverse complement strand
ATATACATTTTATTTTATAAAATGAATTCCATATTTTATGCATTAAAGCATGCATTAAATTGTTGTTTTTAGACAAACGCTTGTTGATTTCATGGCATTTTGTTTTTTCTGTGCAAAAATAATTTTTTCAAAAAAAATTCTATTTTTTCATAAAAACATGCAATTATGATATTTAAAAAAAGCATATTTATTGTTATATTATGGTTACCTTTGAGAAGAGTAGCCTATACCTTCTAAATATGGTTTATGTTGATCCTAATGCACAACGGCTATTAAACATAGATTTATATTGAGACAGCGGCATTTTAGATAATAAAAAATACGAATAGAGCTTTTAAACAGCCCTCGCTAAATAAGATGTCTATTGGCCTGTAAGCTTGATCTTTCTTTTATCTGCTCTTAGCTCCTAAAACAGATCATATAAGCCCTTCTTAAAGAAGATTCTTCAACGGAGCTCGGATTTTATTTTGAGCGTGGATTTTAACTTTCAACCACATAAAGGTGTAACCATTAACGCTAATCAGGATCCTCTAAAAATTGAAGCACTGATATGCTTTCCTTTATACGCCAGTGCTAAAGCTATGATAGCAAGTTATAAGCAATTTTTAGACAAGTATAATTTGACCTTTACACAATATCTGACCATGATCGTATTGTGGGAGAATGAATCTTTGCGCGTAAAAGATTTAGGAAATATTCTTCATCTTGATTCAGGTACTTTAACGCCTTTGTTAAAGAAGCTCACAGCTAAAGGATATATCAATCGCGAGCATGGCATTCGCGATGAGCGTGAGGTTTTCTTAACTTTAACCGAATCAGGCGCTAATCTTAAGGAAGATCTTAAGGATATTCCGCAGAAAGTTGCCTCTTATCTGAAAATTTCAGATGATGAATTTAATATTTTATTTTCTCTGCTTTATAAGATTCTGCACAATCTAGAATTTTCAATACGCAAGCACTCTTAAAAATCCAGCTTAAATATATTCTTCTTCAAACTGCTTATAGAGAAAATCCCCGGCTGACTGTCGGGGATTTTTGTCTTCAGAATTCATTCTGTGCTTTCTTTAAAGGTGCGCAAAACTGCAGCTAAAAAAATAACCCCAAAGCAAGCTTTGAGGTTATTTTTCTGACAGATGCAATCTGTTTTAAATCTTCCTAAAATTATTTAGCAATCTTAGCCTTTGATAAAGGGACTTCATCCTTCTGATCTTCTTTTTCGGTCATATTGACGAAGATGGTAGCTAAGATCGGGCCTGAAATATTGTGCCATACAGAGAAAATAGCGGCCGGAACTGCAGACATCGGATTGAAATGAGCCATAGCTAAAGCTACGCCTAAACCAGAATTCTGCATGCCGACCTCAATAGCCAAAGTCTTGCGCTGAGCAAGCTTCATCTTGCAGACTTTAGCTAAAAGATATCCGCAAAGATAGCCTAAGCAATTGTGCAGAACAACAACTACAAAGATAAGAATGCCGGTTTCAGCTAAGCGAGCCTGACTTACTGCAACTACAGCACAAACAATAGCTACAATGGCAACTACAGAAATTAACGGCAAGCACACAACTACACGAGATACTGCTGTACGGAACATAGCGTTAACGACAATGCCAGCAACAATCGGGATGATTACAATCTTTAAAATAGAAATGAACATTGCAGCCGGAGCAATATCAACCCATTGACTTGCAAAAACATAAATCAATGCTGGAGTTACAACCGGAGCTAACACAGTTGTGCAGGCGGTAATAGTTACCGATAAAGCCACATCGCCCTTTGATAAATAGCTCATAACATTTGATGAAGTACCGCCAGGGCAGCAGCCTACCAAGATCACGCCTACTGCAATTTCGGAAGGAAGGTTTAAGCCGATGCACAAGGCAAAAGCCAGAACAGGCATAATGACGAACTGACCTAAAATACCAATCACAACCTGCAAAGGACGAGTAAAGACCTCGGAGAAGTCGCGAGCCTTAAGAGTAAGACCCATACCGAACATAACGATACCTAAAAGGATAGAAATGTAAGCCGATAAAGGCTTGAACAGATCTGGAGCTAAATAGGCAAATACCGCGAAAATAATTACCCACAAAGCAAAAGTCTTTCCAAAAAAGACGCTTATTGCGGCAAGCTTGTTTAAAAATCCTTGCATATTAGAACCTGAAATTTTTACTAAATATCCAAATAAAAATCTCTGCTCTTTAATAAAGCAGCAAATTTACGTTTATTATATTAAACGCAAATGCTCAAAAAGGTTACATTTTAAATAAAAACAACCTAAAAATCGTTATTTTTTGATGATTTTTTGCTATTTACGCACTAATTAAGTGCATAAGCTTGTTTTTTTATGAATTATTCTTCTGTGCAGAAGCTGATTTTTTAGAAGAAGGATCACTTTTTTTTGTATTTTTTACGATAAAATTCTAATCTTAGATCTTGCAGCTTACTGCATTATTTGATTTTTATTCAGAACCGATAAATGTTAAAAATAGTTTTCTCTTTATTAGCTGCGGCTCTTGTCTGCAGCTGCAGCAGCGATAATGAATCTTCTCATCCGATTCCCCATCCTTTCGGCAATACAGCCCAAGCTATCGCTGCAGTAAATTTCACTGATTTTTATACTATTGAGATTCCTGAAAATTTTAAAAAAGTTAATTTACCTAATCTCAACAATGCCATCAATGTATATCCAGATCGCCGCAATAAAGATTTATTCGGCAAATGCACTATGCAGATCTTAAGCGATATCTATACAGCTGTTCCGACTAATACCCGCAGACAAATTCTTTTAAATGAAGCTATCGACAAAAGCCGAGATTTTATAACTCAAACTGCCTTAGACAAAAAAGACTTAGCTATCTCTAAAATAGATGAAGTACAGATAAACAATCTTTCTGGATATCGTTACGAAATTACTAGTCATAATGAACAGAAATTCTTTCACAGCATGCATTATATGCTTATAAATTCTGATGATATCGGCATCCTTTATGCCTCTATAGTATCTTTTGACAAAAATACGGCGCAAAAATGCTTTGCAGAAAGTTCACAGGCAGTTAAGAGCATTACTTATGCTCCAAAAGAGGAGGTGTATTGATGCTGAGCAGAATTCTACTTGCTGTAATCATGACTTTGTCCATTTCTTTGCCTGGATATGCAGGACAAAGTGAAACAAGCCAGGAATTTTTTAAAAATTACAGCTTTTTTATTCCTAATAATTGGGAAATCCTGTCATACCCTCACCAAGGAGAGATCACTTTTTTAAGCCCAAAGCACTCCTGCATAATTCATATCAACTACAACGCCGAGCAATATATTGCGCCTAAAAAGCGCTATCCTTTGGCAGATCAGTATCAAAAAGCCTTATATTCAAGCCTAAGCCAAAATCCTAAGGATGCCGACGGCCTTAAAATTGCTAAGCCTAAGGCTTACGCTCTTAATAAATATGAAGGCTATACTTTTGATTACGTAAATTTCTTTAAGGACGGGCGCTATCTTAGCGGACAAAGCTTTATTTTATTTGATAATACGAAGGGCTCTTTGACTATTGATATAAATTCGATTAACTATAAAACCCGCAAAAATTGCCTCTCTGATGCAAAAAAATATATAAAAACCCTAAAAGCTAAGCAGTAAGTGGCTTAGCTCCCGTGCATTTTTTAGTATCCTTAGCGTATAATATCGGCATGACTGAACTAAAAAGCGTTAATTATTATAAATAATTCTTAATCTTTTTATCCGTGACGTTGCTTTAAAGCCTGAAGGAAAGCCTTTGGGCTTTAGATTTAAGAAAGTTTTTATTATGAAGAAATTTCTGTTTTTACTACTTGCTGTAAATGCTGTACTTGCTGCAGCATGCTCCTCATTGCCTGATGGAGTGCAAAAGCCTCAGTTAAAGATTACTGATCTTACTTTTGTTACTAATAACAATGTACAAGGCTTTAATGTCTTCTATACCGTAAGACACAATACCCCAGCTCCCTTGCCAGTTGAGAACATTGACATTAAAGTTTACATCAACAATAAACAGGCCGCCGCCTATAGCTTTGACACTGACGATATGCTGATCCCGCCGTATCATGACAATAAATATGTTCAGTTTGTCCCGGCTAATTTGCTGCCTAAAGTTTCATCTGAATCCTTAACCTTATCTCCTATGTTAAAGCTTCAAGGAAAGGCTGAATTGGATTTAAAGATTGTTGATGACAAAGACAAGGATTTTTTAAATCAGCATTATGTTTATGAGGGACTAATCCATGCCGCAGATGAATAATCGCCGTGCTCAATCTTTCGAACCTCGCGTCGGTATCGCGCAGCTTATTTTTGGCTTAATTTATGCCTTCATCACCGGCATTGCGATTGTCCTGGCCTTTAAAGTTTATGAGGCCTCAGGCGGTCAGCAGCCTTGGCTGCAGTATTTTTTCGTAGTCTTATTTGCCGTCATGGCCGTTAAAAGTTTCTTTATCTATGCCCATACCAAAATCCTTTACAGCACTGGCACGCATACCGTCGGCGTGGTTGAATCCATCGAACCTAGCCATGGCATCACCATTGTAAAAGGTTCTATAAAACTGGACGACGGACGTATTCTTTCTATCGAAAGCCGCTTTGCCGGCGAGTCTGTAGCTCATGAAATTCGTCATTTCTTAGATGAGCAGAAAACTAAAAAGCTGCCGGCTTTAGTTGTCGATATCAAGGGCAAGCGTCCTCGCGGTATGTTTGTTATTCATACCTATGCAGGTCATTTAGACGAAGAATATAAAAATCAATTGATTGTAGATAAAAAATAATCAGGAAATAACATGAGTCTTAGTAGCGCAAAAGCAATTTTAGACGGCAGCATCGCCGTCGGCAGCTCTGTAACTTTAGCCGGTTGGATCCGTACCCGTCGCGATTCAAAAGCAGGCTTTTCTTTCTTAGCGGTAAATGATGGTTCCTGCTTTAATAATGTTCAGGTCATCGCGCCTAAGAGCTTAGAAAATTATGAAAGCGAAGTATTAAAACTCACTACCGGCTGCTCCGTAGTTGTTGATGGTATTTTAAAGGCTTCAGAAGGCAAGGGACAGGATTATGAAATTACCGCCTCTGCCGTTAAAGTTTTAGGCTTTGTAGAAAATCCTGATACTTACCCTATGAGCGCAAAACGTCATAGCGTTGAATATCTGCGTGAATACGCCCACTTGCGTCCCCGCACTAATTTAATGGGCGCAGTCATGCGTATTCGCAATACCTTAGCTTATGCAATCCATACCTTCTTCCAGTCTCAAGGCTTTATGTGGGTTTCTACCCCGCTTATTACCTCTTCTGACTGCGAAGGCGCCGGCGAGATGTTCACCATCACCAATTTAGATCTCAACAACCTGCCTAAGGATGATAAGGGCAATGTTGATTATACCGAGGATTTCTTCGGCAAACATGCCTATATGACTGTATCAGGCCAGCTAGAAGTTGAGACTTATGCCTGTGCATTCAGCAAGTGCTATACTTTTGGACCTACCTTCAGAGCAGAAAACTCCAACACTACCAGACACTTAGCTGAATTCTGGATGTGTGAGCCGGAAATGGCATTTACCGATTTGAACGGCTGCGCTAATGTTGCCGAGCAAATGCTTAAGTTTGTTTTTAAGACCGTTTTAGAGCAGCGCCGCGATGATTTGGAATTTATTGTTGAACGTGTAGACAAGAATGCAATTAAGCGCTTAGAGGACTTCATAAATTCCGACTTTGCGCAGGTTGATTACACTAAAGCCGTAGAGATCTTGAAAAACTGCGGCAAAAAATTCGAATTCCCTGTTGAATGGGGCATCGATCTGCAGTCCGAGCACGAAAGATATTTAGCTGAAGAGTATTTCAAGTCTCCGGTTGTAGTTAAGAACTATCCTAAAGATATCAAGGCTTTCTATATGAAGCTCAATGATGACGGCAAGACCGTTGCTGCCATGGATGTTTTAGCTCCGGGCATCGGCGAAATCATCGGCGGCTCTCAGCGTGAAGATCGCCTCGATGTTTTAGACAAGCGTATGGAAGAGACCGGCTTAAACAAAGATGCTTACTGGTGGTATCGTGATCTGCGCCGCTATGGCTCTGTACCTCATTCAGGCTTCGGCTTAGGCTTTGAGCGCTTGGTAGTCTATGTAACCGGCGTCGGCAATGTACGCGATGCTATCCCATTCCCAAGAACCCCTAAATCAGCAGAATTCTAAGCTTAAATAAACTCCTATTTAAGTTATTCCAAAGCGAAATGCTCCGGCATTTCGCTTTTTTATAAGCTTATAATTATTCTTTTACGTATGTGCCGGTTATATAGCCTTGTATACCGCAGCTAGCTCCCGGAGTATTGCTGCCAACTTTAGCTTTTCTGCCTTTAAATACAATATTTACAGCCTCCTGAGCTTCATTGTCAGGATCAAGGCAGGAAACTCCGCTATCAATGAGAGAGCAGACTGCATTAAGATCGCATGTAGACGAGCCTACAATCCCGCTAAGCTCAAGTCTAAGCGTTCCCTGAGGATCATATCCTAATACAAAGCTGATATCCGCCCCTTGTCTTTTGGAGATATACCTGCCGATATAATCATTTGCTCCTTGAGAAGCTTCAGCATTTGCTTCAACGCCAAGCAGCTTCGCTAAAAAATCTACCCGTTCGGCAGTAATAGTTAAAAATCTATCTGCAGCAATTACCGAAGAAAGAGTCCCCCCTTCTGAAGAACTTGCAAACGATGTTTCAGCATCACGCCATTTTATCCAGGCAATTTGAGCTTTTTTCAGCGCTGACTTTTCATGTTTTGAAGCTTGCTTCATATACTGCTTGTAATATTTATTTAAAAGCACGTCCTGCTTTTCATTCTCATCTCCTATGCAGCTTAACATGTAAGCGGTCACGCCATTTGAATCATTCATGCATTTGTTAAAATCAGCTGACAGCTTAGCCTGTGCAAAACCAATGGAGGATGCAAGCACCGTGCATATTAAAGCTGTTTTTACAAATTTCATATATAGCTCCTATATGGGTATTGTCATATAATTTCAGAATTTTTTAATTTATTTAATATATCTATA
>CAJKNC010000080.1 GCA_905201175.1 uncultured Succinatimonas sp. | reverse complement strand
TCCCCTTGTTATTTAAAGGGATAAAGTTAATTTAAAGATATGGCTTAAGCCAGCCTAAGCCTTCCTTAGTACCGTGTGCCGGGGAGTATTCACAGCCTACATAGCCCTGATAGCCTAAATCATCCAGCAGCTTGAAAATATAGCTGTTGTCAATCTCGCCATGATCGGGCTCATGGCGATCCGGAACTGCTGCAACCTGAATATGACCTATTTTTTTTAGGTTATTAGTTAAAAAATAGCTGAGGTTGCCGTCAACATTCTGTGCATGGAAAGTATCAAACTGCACCTTTAGATTTTCAAGCTTTAATTCCTCTACTATCTCTAAGGTTTGATATTGACTCTTATACAGGTAATTCTGTTTAATTTTCGGACACAATGCTTCTAAAGTCATGGTAATTCCTGCTTTAGAGAACATAGGCGCGGCTGCAGTTAGATTTTTTAACAGGGTGCGGCGGGATTCACGGCCATCATCGCCATTTAGAATAACGCCGGCCATAATATGCACTGTTTTGCAATTTAAAGCTTCGGCATATTCTATAGCTTTATTAAAATCTTCTAAAGCTTGAGCTTCGCAATTAGGCAAAGCGGCCCTTCCCCATTGTCCGGCGCTTATGTCTCCAGCATTAGTGTTAAACAAGGCTATTTTTAGCTTAGTTTCTTTTAAAATTTGCCGCAATTCGGCGATCTCATAGTCATAAGGCCAGAGAAATTCTACGGCTTTAAACCCACAGCTTGCGGCTGCTTCGAAACGATCACAAAAATCAAATTCTGTGAACATCATAGATAGATTTGCGGCAAATTTAGGCATTTACAAAAGCTCCTCAATCTCGCTATCGGTAAGATAACGGATCTCTTTTGAATTATTATTTAAGATAAAGTAGAGTTTAGCTGTAGCTTCAAGTTCTTCAATATTGTTTACAGCAGCATTTAAATCAATACCGCCTACAACCGGACCATGATTAGCTAAAATAATTGCTTTGTGAAGCGGAGCCATTTCAGCTACAGCTTTACACAGCATCTCACTTCCTGGTTTGTAATAAGGAGCTAAGCCTACCTTTCCCATGCGCATGACTACATAGGGAGTAAAGGGAGCAATAACATTATGGGGGTCTAAATTTTTAAGACATCCCAAAGCAGTGCAATAAGTAGAGTGCAGATGCACAACAGCTTTGACGTCATTACGGCCCTTGATTAAGGCCAAATGAAACTTAACCTCTTTTGTAGGCTTAGGTCCCATTAAAAGATTTCCTTCTAAATCAGTTTTAGATAGATTTAGCGGATCTAAGCTGCCTAAGCTTGAGCCAGTAGGGGTTGCGATCAGGTTACCGTCAGGAGTCAGGCAAGACATATTGCCTGCCGCGCCAGTAGCATAACCACGTTGAAATAAAGAAGCGGCTTTTTTTACAAAATCTTCACGAACAGCCATTTCTTGAGGAGAAATTTCCATTTAATACTCCTTTTGAGCAATTGCAAAAAAGTCTTCGTTGCCGAAATTGCCTGATTTTAATACTAAGGATATAGGGGAATTTACTGACCTTACCCAAGGAACCCCCGGTGCAACTGAAGGTCCAATATAAAAGCCTTTTACTCCCAATGATTTAGTAACAATTCCGGATGTCTCACCACCTGCAACAATAAAGCGCTCAAAGCCTTCTTTTTTTAGCTCTGATGCCACTTTAGCAAAAAACTGCTCTACAGCGTGAGATGATTGTTCAATGCCAAAACGTTTTTGGATAGCATGAAGCTTGTCAGGATCTGCAGTAGCGTAGATCAGAGGAGCTAAATCATCATCTTTATGGCTTAATACAAAGTTAACCGCAGCTTTTAAGCATTCTTCCTCTTTGCCTTCTAAGATGCCTGCAACATCAGCTTCTAAAGCAGCGGCTTTTGTCTTATAAGCTGCAACCTGACGATTGGTCATTACAGAACAGGAACCTGACAGGCATACAGCGTATTTACCTTGAGGACGTCCTTGTTCCATGGCATGGCAGCCTTCTTTAGCTTCACGAAGGGCCTGAGCTAATCCTATGGCAAGACCAGATCCGCCGGTCACAAGCTTGTAATTGCAAAAAGCTTTTCCTTGCTTGATGAGATTGTCCTCATCAATTGCATCTACTGCAGCATAGCTAAAGCCTGCAGCCTTAAGCTTGTCTGCATAATCCAAAATTTCTTGGCAATCTTTCTTTAAGATATTAACGTCTATAACTGCGCATTTACCTTGAGACTGCATTTCCATAAGACGAACAAGACTGCTGTCAGTCATAGGCGTAATGGGATGATTACGCATGCCGCTTTCGCTTAAAAGCTCATCATTTACAAATAAATACCCTTTATATACGGTTCTGCCGTTTACTGGCAGGGCAGGGGAGATAATTGTAAAATCAACATCTAATTCATGCATCAAGGCATCAGTAACAGGACCTATATTGCCTTTGGAAGTGGAATCAAAGGTTGAGCAGTACTTAAAGTAAAAACGTTCACAGCCTTGAGATTTAAGCCAATTTAAAGCCTTAATTGATTCTGCAACAGCAAGTTTAGGGTCGCAAGATCTAGTCTTTCCGGAAATAACTATAGCCTCAATTCCGTCAGGGGCTTTTAAATTTTCATCTGTCTCTGTAAGCTGAATGGTGCTTAAGCCATTTTTAACTAGAAAGCTGGCAATATCAGTTGCACCTGTAAAATCATCTGCAATTACACCTAGTTTGAGCATTTATCTAGTTCCTTTTAATTTTTAAGAATTCTCGTGCCTCATCAGGAGTCATAATGTCCTTATCCATGGCACGAATTAAGGCTGCAGTTTTAGCAACTAAAGGAGCATTAGTATTTACAGTAGTATTAGGATCTAAGTAATTGCTGTCCTCAAAGCCTACTCGTACAGTTACAGCGCCTAAACCTAATGCTGCAGCAATAATGGACATATCTTTGCGGCCTGAATGAGTAATTCCCCAAACTGCATCTTCAGGAATCATTGAAGTCATATATTTTAAGGCTTCCGGGGTCGCAGGGCACTCTCCGTCATGACCTAAAACAACGCTGAAAAGCACAGGCTTTACAAAATCGTACTTTTTCATAAGTTTTGACATGGTGTGAGTGTGACCTAATTCAAAGGTCTCAACTTCCGGAATCTTGTGATGAGCTAATAATTGCTCTACGCAGTATTCGACATCTTCAGGGGCATTTACATAAACACCGCGCCCTAAGTTTGTGGAGCCTACATTTAATGAACATGCTTCAACTAAGTCTAGGGCTACAGGGGCGCAGCGTTCCTGAATGGTAAGATTAGAAATACCGCCAGTTGAGACCTCAATGATGATGTCGCTGTCTTTGCGAATAAGCTCTAAAGTTTTTTCTAAAAGCCTGGTATCAGCAGTTAAGGAGCCGTCTTCCTTGCGTACATGCAGATGAACCATGGCAGCGCCTGCTTTATAGCATTCTAAGACATCAGCCGCTATAGCTTCAGGATCAATATGATGACAAGAGGCTGAAACAGGAGCTACATTAATTAATACTTTATTATTCATTTATATTAACGGAGATGCTTAAGATCTCCGTTCTCCTTAATATTTTACAAGAGGCACAGTGAGAACCACGGTACAAAGGTGATGATTAAAAGAGCAACTAGAGACATCAAGAGTAAAGGTGTTACTCCTGACATAATTCTCTCAAATTTCATCTTACCTATATCGGCAGCCACGTAGAGGTTTGGACCTACAGGAGGAGTTACCTGTCCTATAGAAAGATTGAGTACCAAAATTACTCCTAGATGGATCATATCAATGCCTAAAGCCTTAGCAATCGGCATAACAATAGGTACTAAGATGAAGAGAGCGGAGGTATTATCCATCACGCAGCCTGCAAGCAGGAAGACAATATTGATGATGAGCAGCATTACAATCTTGTCTTGAGTTAAGGATAAGGCAAACTCAGTCAAAGAAGCGGCGATGCCTTGCTCAGTTAAGACCCAGGAGAAGATGCCTGCATTCATGATGATAAGCAGGATGATGCCTGTGGTCTTAGCAGTAATGAATAAAGCCTGCCAAAGCTTCTTTAAGTCAAGCTCTTTATAAATAAAGGCGCCGACTAAATAACTGTAAATCACAGCTACAGCAGCAGACTCAGTAGGAGTCAAGATACCTGAGTAAATACCGCCTAGAACTATAACCGGACTGATGATGCCCCATAAAGCATTGGTGAAGGTCTTCCAGATTTCCTGCCCTGAAGCTAATTTGCCCTTGCCGCCCCAATTGTTTTTACGGGAAATATAGTAAGTATAGGCACAGAGAATTAAGCCAAAAATTAATCCCGGAACAATGCCGGCAAAGAAGAGGTCGCCAATGCTTTCACCGGTTATCATACCGTAGATGATGAAGGTAATGGATGGCGGAATGATGGTTCCTAAGGAGCCGGAAATTGCAGACAGACCGGCAGAGAAGCCTTCATCGTAGCCTTCTTTAATCATAGCCGGAATTAAGATAGAACCAATAGCAGCAACAGTAGCTGTACCGGATCCGGAAATGGCGGCAAAGAACATGGCGGCAACAACAGCTACGAAGCCCATACCGCCGCGAACACCTCCGAAGAAACAGTTTGCTAAATTAATCAAACGTTTGGAAATGCCGCCTTTATCCATTAAAGAGCCAGCTAGAATAAAGAGCGGAATAGTAAGCAGCGTAAACTTCTGTACGGTAGCCTGCATCATTGCCGGTACTACGCCTAAAGGATCGCCTGTATACAATAAAGTGAAAATAGAAGCTAAGCCTAAAGCTAAAGCAATAGGAATATTGATGAAGATCATCACGGCTAAAGAGCCAAACAGAATAAGTTCAGTCATTATAATAACTCCTCTTTTTTGGCAGTTCCGTGTTCTTCTTTATAGGTGTATTGCCAAAGACGGAAAATTGAAAGCACAGCAGAAAGCGGAATAGCAATACCGATCATCCAAATAGGCATCTCCAGCACGCCTGTTAGCATGTGGTAATGAGCCTGGCGATAAACCATGTCAATACCCCAAATTAACCAAATTAGGTAATTTATTGTAATTAAGACTACGCGAGTGTATCTTTGAATATTGCGGGCCTTTCCCTTAAGCTTGTCTGTTAAATAAGAAAATCCCATGTGCGAGTCGGTTTTAAAAGCCGCAGCAGCTGCCAGACAGCATACCCATACAAACATGGTAGTAACCAATTCCTGAGTAAATGACAGGTTAATAAAGGAAACCTTGCGAGAGAAGACGTTGATAAAAGTAACGAATGACATGATTATCAGCGCAATGGAGCATAAGCTCTCTTCAAAATGATCCCAAAAGTATTTCATAACTAATCCTCTAAATAGCCTTTGGTGAAGAGTTCAATGACATCTTTGCCAATGGTTGGTTCAAATTCAGTGTAGATGCCCTTACATTGCTCTTGGAATTCAGCTTTAACCTCATCGGAAAGCTCAGTGATAATTACGCCTTTTTTCCTTAAGTTTTCGATAATATCGCCTTCAGTTTTAGCTAGGTAATCGTTGCCCCAAGCTAAAGCTTCAGTAGCTGCGTCTCTGATCATTTGAGCTTTATCATCAGGCAAGTCTTCTAAAGTCTTAGAAGACATAACCCAAATTGTGGTATCTCGTACTCCATCCCAGAGAGTTACGTATTTTTGTACTTCATCAAATTTGGAAGAGGCAAATACGGCAATCGGATTTTCCTGACCATCAATAGCCTGCTGCTGTAATGAGGTATATACCTCGGAAAAGTCCATAGCAGTAGGGTTTGCATGGAAGTAATTGCGGTATAGGGAAATGAAGACGTTAGCTCCAGGAACGCGAATGTTCATGGATTCTAAGTCTTTAGGACTTTTAATTTCTTTTTTAGAATTAGAGATTTGTCTGGATCCGGCAGAATTGATTCCCAGCATCTCCATCTCTAGGGCATTGCACCATGAATTAACTTCCTTATGTACTTTTTCACTTGAGCAGAATTTCAGAAGACTTTCCTGATTTGGGAATAAGAAAGGCAGCCAGAAAGCATAAAAACGCGGATCATAGTTTGCGATATTAGCCGGAGCACAAGAGTGAATATCGATATTGCCTGTTTGGACTAATTCCAAAGCCTTAGTCAAATCTCCTCCGGATAGACCGCAGTTTGTGAAAATATGAACTTCAATTTTGCCGTTAGAAGCCTTTTCAACAATTTCCTTAAACTTCATGGCGGTTAAGTCGGTTAAGGAATTGGGACTTTGAGTATGAGAGAAATTGATAACTGTTACGTCAGAACTGCCTTCACATCCTGTGAGAGCTACAGTTCCTAATATTCCTGCAGACAGCATAACTGTTGCGCTTAAGAGTTTTATACGCATGAAATTTTCTCCTAGAGCAAACCTTTAACCTGCAGGGCTCTGCGCAAATCTATAGCACCAAAGCGCGGCGAAGATAAAACGACTTTACCAGTTAACTTGGCAATATCTTCTTCACAGTAAGCCATAGAACCCTGAGCAAATAAGATGACATCGCATTTATCAGCAATTTCTTGGGCGTATTTACTCATTAATGCTTTGAATTGTTCTTCATCTAAGCCAAAGCCGCCTTCAACTAAAGCGTCAACCATTTCAACTTCTTTACCCATCTCGCGGGCTACTCTTAAAACAGTATTTTTGGTCGGATTTAAGGTAGAGCTTAAAGTAGCCATAACGCCGATCCTTTTGCCTTGACGTACAGCTTCACGACACATTTCTTCATCGATTCTGACAATCGGCACGCCAATATATTTGGCAATTGGCTGGGCGCAGTCTGCAACATCGCCCACAGAGGAGCATATATTTAAAATTGCATCAGCTCCTTGCTGACAGGCTTCCATGTACATAGTTACTAATCTTGCGGCAGGATTAGTATTTACTCGGTTAGCTGCGGCCACTTCCTTAATAATAGAAGGATCTTTTAGAGTAATGAGCTCGCACTCACCACATTGTTTTTTTACCTCACGTTCAACAAGTTCGGTTAACTGCGGTGTAACACCGGTATATACCAGCGCAATTTTCATAATAAAGCCCTCTTTTAGGTAAAAAAATATATAACAGTGTTAATTTTAGTTAAATATTGTTATAAAGCTGTGAAAGAGATCAAATTTTTGGCTTTATGTATTTTTATGTCAATAAAACAGCATATATATCAATAAGTATAAAATACAAAAATTAACAAATT
>CAJKNC010000079.1 GCA_905201175.1 uncultured Succinatimonas sp. | reverse complement strand
TTCTGTTAGTATGACCTAGAAACTTAAGTGATCAATTTCTGGGGCCATACTAAATCTAATGATTTTGAAATTTTAATGAGTATCTTTGACAGTCTTAGATATACAACATTAAAAACCACTCCTTTTGATTTAATCCAAAAAGTAGAAAAAAACGCCAAGAAAATAAAAAATGAAGCAGAAAAGAATAAGAAAATGCAAGAAGATATAGAAAATTCTTTTTGTATAAATCTAAAGATAAAATCCTCTTTATCAAAGATAAGCATTGCCAATAACAGCAAGATAATATTACCTACAATTAATGAATTTAAATTAGTAGAAAGAGATTTGAAGGACTTTTTAAAGAAAAATCCTAATGCAAAACAAGAAGATTTTTTTGCGGCTTTAAGTAGAAAAGCTAATAGTGTGTTAAGACATAAAAAGTGTAAGCGTAATTACAGCATACCTGTAATTGATGGTCCTTCCGGCGGAATAAGAGTTAAAAGAAAAACAGCATCTTCTGATTATTTGTATCAATTAATTGCTGCAAATACCCCTGACACATCTATAGTTCAAGGTGTTGTTTTGGAAAATAACGAAATAAATTTTGAAAAAAATGCAGTTTTTGTTGATGTTTATAGAGACAAGAATATTGTGTTTAGTCCATTTAAGTCTGCGAATGTCTCATCAGAAAACAAAGATTTCCTGTCCATGAGTGAACGTATTTTATTAGTAGATAACGGAAATATAAAAGTCGAAGCATCGCTATCTACAGCAGATCGCCGAAAAGTTTTTGTGACAACTTCTTTTGATGAGTTTAATTTAGGGTTACATAATAAGTTTTCATCGTATTTAGATTTAAAAGAAAGTTACATCTTGGGAGATAAAAGCAGCTATTTAATGAAGCATTTAGAGTCTTTAATTGATGATGAGAATATAAAGATAAGTAAGCCTAGAAATGGAAAAATATCATTTATTGCTATAGGTAAAACAGTATGTTTTTGTTATAAGACTGAAAGCGATATAAAGAATTCAATCAGTTATAAATTATCAATATAGATATGAGATATTTAACAGTAACTGATTTTGGCAGTTTTCTTGGAATTTCCAGTCAATGCTTGGTTGTTAAGCAAAACGGTGAAATAATCAAGGAAATTGCCTTGTCTCATTTAAGAGGCATAAGCATAGCTAAGTCAGGAGTGTCTATATCAGCTGATTTAATTCAGGCATGCGCTAATCGAGGCATAAAGATTTTCTTTTTAGATTTTAGATCTAGGGTGATTTCTGCTGTTATTGGTCAGAATCAGCATGCAACAGTTGCTTTAAGAAAGTCACAGTTTAATTTTATATCTAATGATAGCAGCTGCTTTGAACTTTCAAAAGAATTTGTTTTAACTAAGGTTCGAAACCAAAGAGCTGTTTTATTATATTTTTCTAAGTACTTGCATAATGATGTAAACGATAAATATCAATACTTGATGTTCAATATAAGAAAAATTAATTCTCTTATAGAGCAAATAAAAGGACTGCATTTTAATGAGTATAGAAATTGGAGAAATTCTCTGTTAGGTCTTGAGGGATTAAGTGCGCGGTTCTATTTTGAAACTTTAGCGAATACATCTTTATTTCCTGATGATTTTATAAAGCGTGAGGGGAGGTATGCAAGTAGTATTACAAATCAATCTTTAAATTGGTCCTATGCAATTTTAGAAAGTTATGTTTGGCAGGCTTTGGATAATGCTGGCTTAGAAGTATTTGCAGGTATATATCATACAGATAGGCCAGGTAAGCCATCGCTTGTTTTAGATTTGATGGAAGAATATCGCGCTTGGGTAGTGGATAGAAATTTAATTAAGCTAAGAGATATGCTGTCTTCTTATTCTTGCTTGAATAGTAAGCTTAAAATTGTATTGACCAACACAGTGCATCAAACAATGCAGACTAAGTATCCATACAATAATAAAAAAGTTAAGTTGGAAAATATTTTGCAAAGACAGGCTTATAAGCTTGCAGGAGCTATTTCTGGCAGTAATAAGTACAAGGGATACATTTTCAAATGGTAAGTCAAAGTAGATTATATTCTAGATATATAGTTTGTTACGATATTGAAAATGTTAAAACCAGAAATAAGCTTTATAAAAGTCTTAAGGATTTTGGCTTAATGCCTATACAAAAATCTGTGTTTTTTGGAGAGTTAACTAAAGCTGAAATTTCTTCAATAAGGAGATTAGTAAGCGATCTATTAGATAAGAAAACTGATAAATGTTTATACATACAAACTAATTTAACAGAGCAAGATATTATAAAAAATTGTTTTGGCTATAAAGATTTTAAATATGTCTCAGTTGATGGATTCGAAACAATATAGCGTGCCAATATCGCTGCTTAGGCAATTTTGTTTTTGTCCGCGTATTCCTTTTTTTCAGGAATGTATGCATCTTGATGTGAAATATCCTCTTTGGGTTAATCAAGGAGTTAAAGAGCATGATCGCTATGAAATGCTAAGTAAGCGCAGAAATTTAAAGAAATTTGGTATCGATTCCTTAGAATGCAATATAAAACATAATGTTTATTTATGCAGTGAAGAACTGAAAATGCATGGAATCTGCGATTCAATCTTATCAACAAAAACAGATAAATATATCGTTGAATTTAAATTAAGCGATAGGGTAAAGTTAAACTTAGCAGAGAAAGTACAGCTTACAGCTTATGCTATGGCTGCTGAATCAATGTACAGTATGAAAATATCAAAAGGTTTTATCCTTATAGGCAAAAAAGGAAAAACATTTGATATAGAAATAGATCAGTATTTAAGAGATAAAACTCTTTCTATAAGAGATCATGTAATCAATATCATTGAAAAAGGCGTAATGCCTAATTCATCAGCTACAGAAGGAAAGTGCTGTCAATGCGAATACTTTAATTTCTGTGCCGATAGATTTTAAGAACTTGTACAACCTCATAGCAAAAGTATGAGATTAGGTACAAAAATAAATACCCGGATGCACATAGGGCAGTTGCCGGATTCAATCTTGACTTTGTGTGATTTCAGCTCACTATGAATAAAAATTCTAGTGATTTCCTTTAAAAATTGATTTATATACTATTCATGATACCTCATTTTTCGCAAAAAACAAGGTTTTTTGTGCAATTTTTCATTTGCGAAAAATTAGGATTCAAACGAAATTTTAACTATTTGTTCCCAGAAGAAAAATAGTCAGAGTTTCAATTATAAATCAACTTGTTAAAGAACTGAAACCCGCCATATCTGAGACGACAGCAGCATCACAAACTGTTTCAATTATAAATCAGCTTGCTGAAGAATTAATATTATGAAAGTCAAATAATCCTTATATAACAGATTATTATATTTAATAATCTGTTATTAAATTTCATTTATTTGCCAAGGTGTTTGTCAAAGAAGCTGGTCAGATTTTTATAATGATCTTGAAGCTCTTTTGCCGTTGGCGGCAGTCCTAGGTAAAACTGACAATGTGATTGACCCTCGTATACAATAAGGTTATTTTCGATTCCAGCCTCAAGCAGTTTTTGCTGCATTCTTACTGTATTGCTTAAGAACAGATCTCGAGTTCCTGACACTAGCAGAGTAGGAGGAAAATCTGAAACGTCACCGTAAATCGGTGAAAGATACGGATCTTTTAAGTCATTTCCATTGGCATAGGCAAGAGCAGCATCATCAATCCAGCCGTCATAACCTACAAGAGTGTTATCGACAAGTTCATTGGTGTAGTAGGAGTCCCCGGTTTTAGTCAAATCAGTCCATGGCGTACAAGGAGCGATAGCTCCTGGCATTGCAGCTTTGCTGTCGCGAGCTTGCATGGCTAAAATTAAAGTCATAGCGCCGCCGGTTGAAGATCCGAAAACGCCGATATTTTTGCCTGGATATTTTTCAAGCAATGCTTTGTATACCGCAAATGCATCGTCAATCGCTGCAGGATACGGATACTGCGGAGCCATTCTATAGTCAACCGCAACAACTTTATAGCCGCCGATTCCAGACAGCATCACGCCTTCATCAATACCTGCAATTCCTGGATTTAATACATAACCGCCACCGTGAATGAATAAAATTATCTTGTCCTGATGATTTTTAGGAACAGACGGCGGGGTAATAGTATAGGTATGAACATCGCCGATATATCCTTCGTTGATGCTAACGTTGAAATAATCAGCCATTATTTTGGAGTTATTTCTGCCATGCTGATATGAGGCATCAATTAGCGGAAACCATTCCTCTGCTGATTTGATACTGAATTTCCAGTTTGTATTTACCGCTTCAATGCTTTTTTGCATGTCTGGGCTTACAGTTTTAGGAACTGGAAAATTTCTATCAATGTCTGCAGCTTGGGTTATTCCTGAAAAAAGGAGCCCGATTATAAGAAAAGTTATTTGATGCTTCATCTAATTACTATTTTCCCTTATGGATTTGTTAATTTTAAGTAATGTAATAGAGTATAGTATGATCGATAGGAACTTGTTCCTCTATGTGATGAAAATTTTATGAATTTTAAGGTGAACTAAAAGCTCATATTCTTTCTTTAGAAGGAATATGTAACCCTAAGCAGGCCGCTTATGCCTTCTCTTACTCCAACATAGCCGCGTGCACGGCCTTCAAAGCTCCATGGGGAATCATTTTGCTGTACAAAACCGATTTCGGCATAACCGCTGCTTCCCTGTAATTTTTCTCCGGGCAGATCCAGATCATTTACACTGACGTCAACTTCGCCATTAAATTCATATTCAAAGGCTAGGCCTAAATAGGTATTCAGATTTTGAGTATGATTTATGTTATATCTCGTGCCTATACGAACTTTATCGCTGGTAATTGAGTCTATGTCAAATCTATCTCCGGCAACAGTAAAAGTATCTCCTTCATTGTAGGTATGATAATATCTGCAATATACGTCTAAGTTTTGCTCTTCCTTAATATCAAAAATCTTGCCTGTACCTAAATGAAAAGCATAGTATGTGCCTTCTGTATTGTATCCGTAGACATTGCCGTTGCCATCTCTAAGCATATTTTTCATTTGATTTCTTAATTCGCCGGCACGAATAGAGGCTTCAGCATAAAAGCCGTTATGCTTTCTGTATCTGCCTGCAAGACCGCCGCCGTTGTAGATTACCCTTCCATCTCCGCGAATAATTTCATTCATAAAACGGTTAAATGTTCTGTAATTTGCTATGCCGTTTTCATAGAAAACAGCATATGAAAAATTACCGTCTTCTAATTCGTTAATATCGCCGATACCGTATAAGCCGTTCCAGCCGTTTACTTTTATATCCTCGGCTACATCATAGGAACTATCATTGCCCTCTACTATGGCAAAGGTTTTTACTCCGAATAATTGATCTTGTTCCATGGCATTTAAGCCATCAACGACCAGATCATTGCCGCTGATTATGAAAGCAGCTGCTAAGGATTGATTGATGGGAACTATATTTGTCTGCTCATTATTTTGAACGCTTGTAATAGTATATTTAACGCTGCCGTCTTCTTCTACTTCAACTTTTCCTGTTCCTTGCAAAGCTACGCCGGCTGTAAATATATTGTCGTGGTTTTCTTCACGATTAACTAAGATGTTATTTGGGCTAGTTTCAATAGAAGAACCGTTGGCTCTTTTTATAAAGTACATATAGTCATTTTTCTTTAATGAAGTTCCGCCAGCTAATGTCGTACTGCCTCTTAGATCAATCTGAGTATCTGCTAAAGAAGATGCTGCATCATTATTTAATACATTAATAACTATGCCTTCGTTTTCCCAAGTGATATTCTTAAATTCAATAGCGTCGAAATTATTGAGACTGTTTACGCTTCCTTTCCAGTTATCAATGATTAGATTGTTGCCTGATTCTTCAGTAATTAATGCTGTATTATCAATCATTAAGCCCCATAAATCAGCTTCGCTTAGATTTGCATTTCCGGTTATGGTTATAGTGTTATCTTTTATTATACCTTTAAAGTTTTTATCGTTATTGAAGTTTTTATATCTAAAGTAACCTCCTGCAACGATTCCTGTTACAGAGGCATTCCCTCCAATAGTAATTTTATTGTTTTCTATAGTTATTGATTCACCGCTTGTTCCAAAATTTTCTCCATATCCGCCTACTATGGTTGAAACGTTTCCTCCAGAGATATTTACTGTATTGCCGCTGACTTCAATATCACGATTATTGCCTTTATTTGATAAAGCGTATCCGCCATAAATTACATTGCTGAGATTACCGCCTTTTATAGTTACAGTACTATTGATAGCAGTAGCATTACCTGTAGTGGTTCTAGCATAGCTGCCGCGTATAGATGAATAAATATTGGTAGCACCAGTATCTTCACTTATGGTAACGCTTCCGCTGTCTGCATATGCGTCGCCGCCTGAATCTCCATTAGCATATGCTAGATTGCCAATAATATAAATCTTGTTATTTTGTATGGTTCCGCCGCTAATGGTTATTTTGCCGTTTTTTGCTGTAGCGTCAGCTTTGCTGTCAGTATTCCACTCATTAGTAATAGCCTGACTGCCAGTAATTCCCCTGTAAGTGTTATTAGGAATACTAGTAAAATCTATTGTACTTGTTCCTGATATTGTAACTTCACCGTTATCAGCAAATGCGCTGTCATGATCTGATTGAGCAAAGCTTCCATTGATGCCGTAAACGGTTCCTTTCCCGATTCCTACAGTGCCGTTAATGATAGAAACACTGCCGTTTTGTGCTGTAGCTTTTTTATAAGAGGAATAAGCAAAATTTCCGTTTATATTTCCGCCTGAATAGCCGCTTGTTGATGTTTTTTCATTTTTTACTGTACCTCCATCTAATATAACAGTACTGTCGGATACAGTCACATTTACTGAAGAGTTATTATCTCCATCAGACCAGCCCCAAATGCCATTTATTTCATTTGCTGTACCTTGTACATTAACTGTATTCCCCCCCCCTAATATTTCTATGTCACTGCTTTGAGTTTTGCCATCTACATATTGATAATAGCCGCTGACTTCGCCATATTCTTCTCCAGAATTGACAGCTACATTACCATTGCTACTGTTTCCATTTATGTCTTCAGCAGCGTAACAAAAGCTATTAAAACTTATTGAAGCCAATCCTAAGATAAAAGTTTGTTTGATAATTGTATTTTTTATAAAATATTAACCTAATATTTATGCTGTTTATATTTTGCTGGGATAAATTTGTTTACTTAGAT
>CAJKNC010000078.1 GCA_905201175.1 uncultured Succinatimonas sp. | reverse complement strand
TTCATAACAAAACCCCATTATCAATCATGTGATCAATAATGGGGTTCATACTATTATGGGGCGTTTTTTTATTTTTATTGGACTTACGCAATTAAATTGTAAAATTAATTCTCAAAATCAAGCGCCTAAGTACAAGCTAGGATAAAATAGGCGCACTATTTTATTTCAATCTATTGAGGTTATTATGAATTTTCTCGATACCCTTGCGCAAATGTCGGTATTGTTTATGATGGTTATTGTCGGCTTTTTTTGCAATAAGCTCCATTATATGGATCAAGATTTCAATCGTAAGCTGTCATCCCTTATTTTAAATATTACAGCCCCATTTTTAATCTTATCCTCAGTAATGGGCAGCACCTTGCCTGCAAAGGAAGACATTTTGCCTGTGTTAATTGCCGGATTAAGCTCAATGATTTTTGTCATGATTGTAGCTGTGCCGATCACTATGCTTTTGCGCATCAAGGCTAATGAAGCTGGTGTTTACCGTTTTATGCTGATTTTTGGTAACATTAACTTTATTGGCTTTCCGGTAGTAGGCATGATGTTTGGACAGGAGGCTATTTTCTACGCCTCAGTACTGACCATCCCTTTTTATTTTTTCATTTTCCTTTTAGGCGTGATTTTAGTTACCTCAGGAAAGGGCAAGGCAACTTTTAGCTGGAGAATGTTTCTTTCCCCGTGCTTGATTGCAACTTATATTTCCATCGCTTTAGTCTTATTGGAGATTAAGGCTCCAGCAACTATTTCTGAAGCCTGCACGCTGATCGGCGGATTGACTGTTTCCGGCTCTTTGCTGATCATAGGCTCTACTTTAGCAGAATTGCCGGTGCTGCATATGCTTGGCACGCCTAAGCTCTATGCCATAACAGTGATTAAACTTCTGGTTTTGCCTGCTGTTATCTACGGCTTGTTTTTAGTTACGCCATTGGATAAGAAATATGCTGATGTTTTAGTGATTTTAGCAGGCATGCCGGTGGCATCTATAGGTACGATGCTGTGCTTAAAAAATGGCGTTGATTCTAAGGTTATGTCTCAGGGAACCTTTTTGACAACATTATTTTCGATAGTTTCGATTCCAGTGCTGTCAATGCTGCTTTAGAAAAAAAGCTTAAAGCTGCTTTTATGCAAATTTTTTAAGCTTTGCATAAATAAAAATCCCATTATCGCTGCAGATAATGGGATTTTTAATTGACTTAAAAAATTATTAAGCTTTTACGGCCTTGTTTTCATAACGCTTCATATTGATTTTATGCAGAATAGTAATGGCAATAATCATAAGTAAAGCAGCGGAGCCTAAGCTTAAGAATAAATTGAAAGTCAGGCCGGCAATGATATAGCCGATAAATGCGCAGCTTGCTACTAAAAGGGCATACGGCAGCTGGGTATATACATGGTCAATATGAACACAGCCTGCGCCCGCTGATGACAGAATAGTGGTATCTGAAATAGGAGAGCAGTGATCGCCGAATACTGAACCTGCTAAGGTTGCAGATAAAGAAATAACAATTAGTTCTTTAGATGCAGGATCTACAGCCTGAGCTACGGTAACAACGATAGGAATTAAAATGCCGAATGTACCCCAGGCAGTGCCTGTTGAGAAGGATAAGAAGCTTGCAATTACGAAAATTACGGCAGGTAAAATCATGCCTAAGAGAGCGGCATCATCTTGGATGATGGAGGAAATAAATTGCGGAGTTTGCAGTAAGTCACGGGTAACTCCAGCAATTGTCCAGGCTAAAACCAAAATCATATTAGCCGGTACCATAGCCTGTACGCCGCGCAGCATACCATCCATAAACTCTTTTAAGGTTAAAAGCCTTCTGCCGACAAACAGGATAAAGGCTACCAATAAAGCTGCAAAAGATCCCATAACTAAGGCCGGACCTGCGTTGGTATTGCCAAATGCCGCTCCAATGGTGTGATAAGCTTCATCCTCACCCCAGTAGCCGCCTACATAGAGCAGAGCAAGAGTTGCAAAGATGATTAAGGATAGAATCGGTATAATCATATCCCATACAGTGCCGTCTGCTTTTACGTCAATATTGTCAGCAGTCTGATCGGCCTTGTTTTCCTGTGCATTGTCGGTTCCGGCAACTTGATTTAAAACATCTTCCTCAGCTTTGAGCATCGGACCAAAATCAAGATTGATAAAGGAAACGATTAAAACCATGGATAAGCATAAAAGCGCATAGAAGTTCCAGGGAATTGTAGATACAAAAGCTTCCATTTCAGAATTAAAAGCATTGGTATCTTTAAGGTTAGAGCCTACAGCTGCAGCCCAGGACGAAACTGGGGCGATGATGCAGATTGGGGCTGCAGTAGCATCTATTATATAAGCAAGCTTAGCTCTGGAAATCTTGTAGGCATCAGTAATCGGACGCATTACGGTGCCGACAGTAAGGCAGTTGAAATAATCGTCAATGAAGATGAAGCCGCCTAAAATTGAAGTAGAGAGCATGGCCGATCTGCGGCTTTTGATATGGTTTGTAGCCCATTTTCCGTAAGCACGCGAACCACCGGCAATTGAGATGACATAAACGAGTGAGCCTAAAATAGAGCAGAAAATTACGATATTAAGATCGAATCTTGAGCCCATTACCTTAAAGGCATTTTCAACAGTTCCTATGACAATGTTTCCATCGCCTATTCCAATAGTATAGATTAAAGTACCGCTGAGAATACCGATTAAAAGCGAGGAAAATACTTCTTTTGTTATGAGCGCCAGGCCTACGGCAATTATAGGCGGCAGAATAGAGAGAACTCCGGCGTAATAGGGTTCCATAAATACCTCTTAAAATTAAAGATCTTTTTTAGTGCAATATGCAAAAAAAATTTACCAAATTATAGCAATCAAAATATAACTTATAAAATTTAGTTTTAAAATGGTGCTAATTAGTGCGTATTTAGCAGTTGGTTAAGAAGGGAAATTTATAGATTATGCCAGCTATTTTTAATAGCCGGCATGTTAAATTAGTTGGCTGTTTCGTCGCGGAACATTACAGATAACGATTCATCATTGCTGATGCGGCGAATAGCTTCAGCTAGCATCGGAGCAAAACTGATAACGCGGAACTTGCCGGTGGCAATCATTTCGCTCTTAAGAGGAATAGTGTCGGAAACCACAATCTCATCAATAACGCTGTTGGCAACGTTTTGCAAAGCATTGCCGGAGAGTACCGGGTGAGTGCCGTAAGCAGTAACGCTGCGGGCTCCGCGCTCTTTTAAGGCTGCTGCGGCTTTGCATAGGGTGCCGCCGGTATCGATGATATCATCAACTAAGATGCAGTCTCGATCTTTCACTTCTCCGATAAGGTTCATGACCTCAGAAACATTTGGACGCGGGCGACGCTTGTCGATAATGGCAATATCGGCGTCATTTAACATCTTAGCAATAGCGCGGGCGCGTACCACACCGCCCATATCCGGGGAGACAACGCACGGATTTTCAATGCCTTTTTGGAACATATCGTTAACAAAGATCTTAGATGAGAAGCAGTTATCTACAGGCACGTCAAAGAAGCCTTGGATCTGCTCGGCATGGAGATCGATGGTAAGAACTCTATCAACGCCTACAGATGAGAGTAAATCAGCAATTACCTTTGCGGTAATAGGAACACGGGCAGAACGAGGACGCCTGTCCTGGCGAGCGTAACCAAAATAGGGAATGACGGCAGTAATACGGCCAGCAGAAGCACGGCGTAAAGCATCGATCATTACCAGCAATTCCATAAGATTGTCGTTGGCCGGGGCACAGGTAGGCTGAATAACAAAAGTATCAGCGCCACGTACAAATTCGTTGATCTGTACATGAACCTCACCATCAGAGAAACGATCACAGGTGGCATCGACAAGCTTAGTATAAAGACAGGAGGCAATATCCTTGGCCAGCTTTAAGTTGGCATTGCCGGAGAACAATTTTATATCAGACATAAAACTCTCGTTGCGTTTTTTATAAAACCCTGAAGGGGATTGGAATGTGCACATTATACCTTTAAAAAATGCTTTTGCTGAAAAAAACAAAAAGAGGAGCAGCTCTTTTTACACAACTATATGTAAAAAAAAGAGATTTACTTCAAAAAAATAAAAATCTCCCAAAATTTTTGGGAGATTTTTGTATTTTACAGCTGTTCTAGCTCTTCTTTTGCTGCAGCTTTGGCAATAGCAGCATTACGTGCCTTGCGTTTTTGCTTTTTGATGGTTGATAGCCATGCAAAGAAGGTACATGCAGCTACAATTAAAACAATAATTGTGGCTAGGGCATTAATCTCAGGAGATAAACCGCGGCGTACGGATGAGAAGATCAGCATCGGCAGGGTCGTAGAATCAGGTCCTGCAATGAAGCTTGTAATAACCAAATCATCCATAGACATGGTAAATGACAATAAGAAGGCTGCAACTTCAGCTGGCATGATTGCCGGCAGGATGATTGCGAAGAAGACCTTTATAGGACCTGCGCCTAAGTCTTTGGCGGCCTCTTCAATTGAAATATCCAGCTCTACAAAACGAGAGCGTATGACTACAGTTGCATAGGCTGAACAGAAGGTCACGTGTGCAATCCAAATGGCAATGATGCCGCGATCGGCAAATACTGGGATAAAGTCTCCCAATGTTACAAAAAGCAGCAGCAAGGCCAAGCCGGTGATTACCTCAGGCAAAACCATCGGAGCTGTCATGAACAGCAAAAAGGCAGTCTCGCCGGTGAAGCGGTTAGCACGCACGATTACAAATGCAGCTAAAGTTCCGATAACGACTGAAGCACATGCTGTCAAGAAGCCTACTGTGAGTGAAATGCCTACAGCCTTGATGATGGCTGCATCATGGAATAGAGTATCATACCAGCGCAGGGAGAACTCCGTCCAAACGGTTACCATCTTGTTTTCATTGAATGAATAAGCTATCAAGGTAACGATAGGCAGATACAAGAAGCTTAAAGCCAAAATTAAGATTAAAGCTCTAAAGAAGGTTGATTTTTTTCTTTTCATTTAAGCTTGTCCTCCGGCTCGGCGCTGATTCTTTAAGAACCAAACAATCGGAATGGAGAGAATAGCTAACATGGTGATAGCTACAGCTGATGCTAATGGCCAATCACGGTTGTTGAAGAACTCTTGCCATAAAATGCGTCCGATAAGGATGCTTTCCTTGCCGCCTAAAAGCTCAGGAATTACGTACTCGCCCATAGCGGGAATGAATACCAGCATGGAGCCTGCAATGATGCCGCTTTTAGTCTGCGGCACTAAAGCGTTGAAGAAGGTCTTAACCGGCCGGCAGCCTAAATCGTAAGCAGCCTCGATAAGTGAATAATCAACCTTCATTAAAGCCGAAAAGAGCGGCAATACCATATAAGGCAGGTAGCAGTAAACAATGCCTACATACACAGCAAAGTCTGTCTGCAGCATATGGATCGGCGTATCAATAATACCTAAAGTTAATAAAATATCATTGATAAGACCATCTTTTTTCAAAATGGTCATCCAAGCATAAATACGTACGACAAAAGAAATCCAGCTCGGCATGATGATTAGCATGAACAGGACATTGCGCGTAGTATTCTTGCAGGTTGCTAAAGCCCAGGCAATGGGATAGCCGACAATAAGACACAAGAGCGTAGAAAAAGCAGCTACTTCCAATGACTTAAGATATGACTGCATATAGGTGCCGTCAGGATCTGTAAAGATATTGGTGTAATTTTCCAAATGCAAAAGAATTTGCATTGCTCCTTCTTCAAAGCTGATAATTGGCGAATAGGGAGGGATCGCAATTTCTGTTACAGAAAAAGAGATCTTAAAAATAATTAAAAAAGGCACCAGGAAAAAGAGCACCATCCACATATAGGGCAAAAAGATTAAAGCCCGATCGCGCCAGTTATTCTGGTGTCGCATGCGCCGCATATTTAATTTATTTTTCTTCCCAGCAAAGCTTGCTAAAGCTGCCATAATAGAATCTTCCTTTTCAGACTAAAAGGTTAAAGCTATGCAGGACTCAGGATCCCAGCTTAAATACACATGATCATCCCATGTTGGCAAGCCAACATTGAAGCGGTCAACATTAGGCAGAGTTGAAGAAATAACTCGGCCTGATTTTAAGCGCACATAGTAAATGGAGATATCGCCTAAGTAAGCGATATTTTCTACTACGCCTTCACACCAGTTATTCTCATCTTCTGGCTTGTCATGAGAGATATAAATCTTTTCAGGACGCATAGCGATAGAGAGAGGCATGCCGTCTGCAAGATCAAGGTCATGCTTTAATTCAATAGGCCTTGTAAAGTCTTTTGCCGCAATCAGCGAATGTGAGGTATCAGAGGTAATTAATGTGCAGTCAAACATATTGACCTGACCTATGAATTCAGCTGAGAAGCAGCAGTTAGGGTTCTCGTAAATTTCGCGCGGACCGCCAATCTGGACAAATTCGCCGCGATCCATAATGGCAATACGATCAGCCATAGTCATGGCTTCTTCCTGATCGTGAGTTACCATAAGGCAGGTTACGCCTACAGAGTTGATGATATCTACAAGCTCCAGACGCATCTGTTCGCGAAGTTTTTTGTCTAAAGCGCCCATAGGCTCATCTAAAAGCAGGAGCTTAGGCTCTTTAGCTAGGGAACGGGCTAAAGCAACACGCTGACGCTGACCGCCGGAGAGCTGATAAGGCTTGCGATCGACATAATCTTCCATATGCACAAGCTTGAGCATACGCTCAACGCGCTCTTCTATAACGCTTTTGGGCAGATGCTCCTGCTTTAAGCCAAAGGCAATATTTTGCTTTACGTTCATATACGGGAATAATGCATATGATTGAAACATCATATTCAAGTTGCGGCGATAAGGCGGTAAGTCGCCGATATCTTTACCCTCTAGGATGATATTGCCGGAAGTTGGAGTTTCAAAACCGGCAAGCATACGCAGAAGGGTCGATTTACCGCAGCCTGATGAACCTAAGAGGGCGAAAATCTCACCTTTATAGACTGTCAGATCTACATTATTAACTGCAATGAAATTATTAAATTCCTTAGTTAATTTTTTGATCTCCAAAATAGGCTTTTTATTTTGCTTTACTGGTGAGACTTTCTGTCCTGGGAGTTCGCCTGGACGATGATTGTTCTTGTTAGCGCCGGTAGCCTGAGCTGCCTCAGGATTTTCTTTCTCAGCTTTTTCCAAAGGTTTGATTTCCACTGTTTATAGCTCTCCATAAAAGAGGAAAAGACAAGTATATTTGGAAAAACCTATATTCCAAATATAATGAAAATGCATTATACCCAAATCAAAAGGTCTGGCATAATTTAACCTGTTGTAATTTAAAATGAAATGATTTTTAGCGTGACCATTTATTTAAATTACAAAATTCAATGTATGATAAAGAATATTACAGCGCTTGCAAGCGTTTTT
>CAJKNC010000077.1 GCA_905201175.1 uncultured Succinatimonas sp. | reverse complement strand
GCCCACTTGCTCAAAGCTCGCGGTTTTGATGTTGAGGCTTGTGCTCAAGGCGAATTAGCTCCTGAGAGCGCCTTCGTTTTAGATCGCTTTAAGCTTGCCGCTCCTAAAATTGTACACGAGGTTGCCGATCGCGATGTTTGGCTAGTTGACTATTCTGACTTAGCCCAGGCTCCTGAAGATTTTGCCAAGTGCCGTCTTTTAGGTATTTTCGATCACCACAAATTAGGCGATGTTACCTCAGACAGCCCGCTTGAGTGCTGGATTTGGCCGGTCGGCTGCTCCAATACCATCTTAAAGATGGTCTGTGACTACTACAAGGTCGAAATCCCTGCTGATTTAGCCGGCGCCATGTTATGCGCTATTTTATCCGATACCGTGCTCTTTAAGAGCCCTACCTGCACTGAGCTTGACAAGACTGCTGCCTCTCAATTAGCCCAGATTGCCGGCATCAGCGATCTCAATGCCTTAGGCATGGAGATGTTCAAGGCTAAGTCTAATCTTAACGCCTCTCCGCGCGATTTAATCTTCCGCGACTTCAAGGATTTTGATATGGGCGGCAATAAGATCGGCATCGGTCAGCTCGAGCTCATCTCCCTTGATATGATCAGCCCTGAACTCAAAGCCTCCTTAGTCTCAGAGCTAGCTAAGGTTAAGGCTGAAGGCCGTCACAGCGCTGTTTTAGTCTTAACTGACATCATGAAGGAAGGCTCTGAGGTTTTAGTAGCTTCAGATGAGCCAGCTAAAGTATTAAATGCCTTAGGTGCAAGCGAAGATAATACCTGGCTGCCAGGCGTAATGAGCCGCAAGAAGCAGGTTGTTCCGCCGCTTCAGCAGACCTTCAAGGCTTAATTCATTTTTTTGACAATAAGCCAGGGCTAGCCCTGGCTTTTTCAATTTAAAGACTATGAGCAGTAAAATTCCTAATATTGGTCTTGTTTCCTTAGGCTGTGCTAAAAATTTAGTCGACTCCGAGCGCCTGACCTCCGCTCTTATCGCTATGGGATATGAAATCCAAAACGATTACGAAAAATGCGATGTCGTTGTCGTAAATACCTGCGGCTTTATCGGACCTGCAATTGAAGAATCAATGCAGGCTATCGGCGAGGCTTTAAATTATGCCCGCAAGGTAATTGTTACCGGCTGCTTAGGCGCCAGAGCCCAGCTGATTATGGATCGCTATCCTCAGGTAGCTGCCGTTTATGGCCCCGGCATGCGAGCTTCAGTTATCCGCGGCATCATAAATTTAGTAGGCCACCCCCCTGAGAGTGCCAGACAAAAGGTCAGATCCTCAGGCGTTTTATTAACTCCCCCTCATTATGCCTATGTTAAGATTGCCGAAGGCTGCCGTCATCATTGCTCATTCTGCATTATCCCGATGCTGCGCGGCCCGCTGCGCTCCAGAAAGCCTGAGCTGATTGAAAATGAATGCTTAGATCTCGTCCGTAACGGCGTTAAAGAATTGCTCATTATTGCTCAAGATTCCAGCGACTACGGATTCGATCTCAAGCCTAGAAGCTCTTTATCTGAGCTTTTAAGAAAGGTGGGCGAATTAAAGCGCTGGGTAAGAGTTCATTACGTTTATCCAAGCGCTGAGGCTGACAATCTTGTGGAGCTGATGGCCGAAGGCTTGGTACTGCCCTATTTAGACGTACCGCTGCAGCATGTCAATCCGCAGATCCTGCGGTCGATGAAGCGTCCTGGCAATATTGAAAAGACTTTAAGAGCTATTGAGAAATGGCGCTCTATCTGCCCTGATCTGGCTATTCGCTCTACCTTTATTACGGGCTTTCCAGGCGAGACTGAATCTCAATTTAATGAATTGCTGGATTTTCTTAAGGAAGCTAAGCTTGACAGAGTCGGCTGCTTCCCGTATTCCGATGTAGACGGCGCAGCTGCTAATAACTACTTAAATCCTGTAGATGAGGAGCTGCGCGAAGAGCGCTGCGGCATTCTTATGAATTTGCAGGCTGAAATTTCCAAGCAGAAGCTTGCCTCCCGCGTAGGCAAGGAATATCAGGTTTTAATCGATTATGTTGATGACGAGGGCAATGCCGTGGGCCGCTCTAAGTATGAAGCTCCGGATATTGACGGCGTAATTACCATCGAAAAGACTAAGGGCCTGCGTGCCGGCGACTTCGTAAGAGCCAAGATAATCTCAAGCTCAGAGCACGATTTGCAGGCAGCTCTTATAAGTCAAACCGAATCTTCAATTGCCTTTAAAAAAGCTTAGGAAATTCGTCTTCAGAAAAAAAGTCCCGTTTAACAAAAAACGGGACTTTTAACATTCACCTTTCTTTAAGTAAGGCTATTATCTTTCAATCTTTAAAGCCTTTAAACCTAAAAAAGGTGCTTTGACAGAGCCTAATTCTTCTTCAATGCGGATTAAGCGGTTGTACTTGGCAACACGATCCGATCTGCTCATAGAGCCGGTCTTAATCTGTCCGCAGGCAGTGCCTACAGCTAAATCGGCAATTGTGGTATCTTCAGTCTCGCCCGAACGATGAGAAACTATAGCCGTATAGCCTGCATCCTTAGCCATCCTGATGGCCTCTAAGGTCTCAGTTAAAGATCCAATCTGATTGAATTTGATTAAGATGGAGTTCGCAATTCCCATCTCAATGCCCTGCTTTAAGATCTTAGTATTGGTTACAAAGAGATCGTCTCCTACCAGCTGCACCTTTCTGCCTAAAACCTCAGTCTGATGCTTAAAGCCCTCATAATCAGTTTCATTTTGACCATCTTCAATTGAAACAATCGGATACTTGGAAACCAGCTCGCTTAAATAATCAGTAAACTCATATGAAGTTAAGCTCTTGCCCTCGCCGGCAAGATTGTATTTTTTAGTATTGGGATCGTAAAACTCAGATGAGGCACAGTCCATAGCCAGGGTAATGTCCTTGCCAAAGACATAGCCAGCCTTCTCAACAGCTTCCTTAATGCAGTTAAATGCTTCTGCATTTGAAGATAAGTTAGGAGCAAATCCGCCTTCATCGCCTACAGCGGTATTAAGTCCGCGGGCCTTTAAAACAGCAGCTAAAGCATGGAACACTTCAGCACCCATGCGTACAGCCTCACGCAGACTTTGGGCTCCGGCAGGCTGAATCATGAATTCCTGAATATCTACATTATTATCAGCATGCTTGCCGCCATTTAAGATATTCATCATAGGCAGCGGCATGACATATTCGCCGAAAGTTCCGTTCAGCTTAGAAATATAAGCATATAAAGGCAGGTTTTCAGATTTAGCCTGAGCCTTGGCAGCAGCTAAGGATACTGCCAGTACAGCATTAGCTCCTAAGACGCTCTTGTTCGGCGTGCCGTCAAGTGCAATCATAGCCTCATCAATTTCCTTCTGACAGGCTGCATCCATGCCGACAAGCTCTTCTGCAATTTTTGTATTTACGTTCTCTACCGCCTTTAATACGCCCTTGCCGCCATAGCGCCTGCTGTCGCCGTCACGCAGCTCCAAAGCCTCCTTAGATCCCGTGGAAGCCCCTGATGGAGCTGCAGCTGTGCCAAAGGAACCGTCCTCTAAATAAACATCGGCTTCAACAGTCGGGTTTCCGCGGGAATCTATAATTTCACGAGCTAGTACTTTTACAATCTTAGACATTTGCTTTCCTTATTGAGGTTGAGATAGTTAACATATGCTAACCAGATGAGCTAAGTATAACAAAATAAGTTAGTTTATGTTAACTTATAATTGAATTTTTTATTCACTAAGAAATTTTTTATAAGGAGACTGGGCTCTGAAAATTAGAGGACAGGATAAAAAAATGTTTAGGATTGCATACAAAAAAATTAACTGCTCAAGGAGCAAATTAAAAGCCTCGCTGTCAGTCCTGATGGCCAATAGCGAGGCTTAAGCTATTTATCGAGCTTTAAATAATTACTTGTTTAAAGCAGCGTTAACAGCAACAGCAACAGCAACGGTAGCACCTACCATCGGGTTGTTGCCCATACCCATGAAGCCCATCATCTCTACGTGAGCCGGTACGGAGGAAGAACCTGCGAACTGGGCATCAGAGTGCATACGGCCCATGGTATCAGTCATACCGTAAGAGGCAGGACCAGCAGCCATATTGTCCGGATGTAAGGTACGGCCGGTACCACCGCCGGAAGCTACGGAGAAGTACTTCTTGCCCTGCTCTACGCACTCTTTCTTATAAGTGCCGGCAACCGGGTGCTGGAAGCGGGTCGGGTTGGTGGAGTTACCAGTGATGGAAACATCAACACCCTCGTGATGCATAATAGCAACGCCTTCACGAACATCATCAGCGCCATAGCAGCGAACAGCAGCACGCTCACCGTTGGAGTAAGCCTTCTCCATAACGATCTTAAGCTCAGAGGTTGCATAGTCGAACTTAGTCTGAACATAGGTGAAGCCGTTGATGCGGGAAATGATCTGAGCTGCATCCTTGCCTAAGCCGTTTAAGATAACGCGTAACGGGGTCTTACGAGCCTTGTTAGCATTACGAACGATACCGATAGCACCCTCAGCAGCAGCGAAGGACTCGTGACCGGCTAAGAAAGCGAAGCACTTGGTCTCATCGCGCAGCAACATAGCGCCTAAGTTGCCGTGGCCTAAGCCAACCTTACGATCTTCAGCTACAGAGCCAGGAATACAGAAAGCCTGTAAACCAATACCAATAGCCTCAGCAGCCTCAGCTGCAGACTTAACCTGCTTCTTTAATGCAATAGCAGCACCGCAAACATAAGCCCAGCCAGCGTTCTCAAAAGCGATAGGCTGAATGCTCTTAACAGTCTCATAAGGGTTCAAGCCGTAGGACTTGCAGATTTCCATTGCTTCTTCTACAGACTTGATGCCGTTGTCGTTTAAAGCCTTGGTGACTTTCTCAATACGACGCTCATAACTTTCAAATAATGCCATTTTCAGTACGTCTCCTCTTATTCGTGTCTCGGGTCGATGTACTTGGCAGCGCCATCGAACTGACCATAATGACCGCGAACCTTGGCAATAGCCTCAGCACCAGAAAGCTCCGGCTCCTTCTTTAAGAGGTCGATGAGCTTGCCTAAGTTTACGAATTCGTAACCGACGATCTCATTGTCAGCATTTAAAGCTAAGCGAGTTACATAACCTTCGGTCATCTCGAGGTAACGAGAACCCTTAGCCTTAGTACCGAACATGGTACCTACCTGGCTACGAAGATTCTTGCCTAAATCCTCTAAGGAAGCACCAATAGGTAAGCCGCCCTCAGAGAAAGCGGTCTGAGTACGGCCGTAAACGATCTGTAAGAAGAGCTCGCGCATTGCAGTATTGATAGCATCGCAGACCAAGTCAGTGTTTAAAGCCTCTAATAAGGTCTTGCCCGGGAGGATCTCAGATGCCATAGCAGCAGAGTGGGTCATACCAGTGCAGCCAATAGTCTCCACCAAAGCTTCTTCAATAATGCCGTTCTTAACGTTCAAAGTAAGCTTGCAGGCGCCCTGCTGCGGAGCACACCAGCCTATACCGTGAGTTAAGCCGCTGATATCAGTAATCTCTTTAGCCTGAACCCATTTACCCTCTTCAGGAATAGGAGCAGGGCCATGATATGCACCCTTAGTAACAGGACACATCTGTTCTACTTCTTTTGAATATATCATTAGTGGTACCTTGTTTTAATTTAATTTGATTCCTCGGATGAGGAATCATACATGTGTTAGTACATTTAGATTTTCGCTCAAATTGTCTTTTTATACAATATTGACAAATTGTCTTTAATGAAAAAAATTTCAAATTTTGACAAAAACTTATTTTTTAAGTCTTATATGAATAAAATTTATTGCTGATAAAAAAAATATTTCGCTATAAAAATAATCAAAAGCTGACCGCCTGACTGTATTTATTCAAATAGAGAACACAAAAATGGTGCAGAATTTCCTCTTAAGCCTATTTTTAGACTAAAATAGCTATTCTTGCTAAATTAGCTCAGAAAATTTAACAAGAATATCTGTTATATTTGCCAAACCAAATCCATATATAAAGAGTTTACATAATGTTAGAAAATCTTAACCCTAAAGCACCATTTGCTAATACTCTAAATAAAATTCCCTTTATCCTGCAGATCATTATCGGACTGTTCCTAGGCATTATTGTTGCCGTGGTTTATCCTGATGATAAGGCTATTATTCCAACTTTAGGAAAACTCTTTGTTCAGGCCTTAAAAGCTGTTGCTCCAATATTAGTTTTTGTCCTGGTCTCTGCTGCTATTGCCAAACACAGAACCGGAACGCAGACCAATATGCGTCCAATCATTACTCTTTATATGGTAGGCATGATGGCTGCGGCTCTTTTAGCCTTTACCATGAGCCAAATTTTCCCAAGCACTTTCTCTGCCCTAGCCTCACAGGCTGAAGGCGTGAACACCCCGCAGGGCATCAAGGAAGTCTTAATTAACTTCTTAAATCAGGCTGTAGAAAACCCCGTAGGCGCTATTATAAATGGAAACTATGTTGCTATCTTAATGTGGGGCATTGCTTTAGGCTTAATGTTCCGCGTCGCACATGATGAAACCAAGCGCGTTTTAGATGATTTGGCACAAAGCATCTCAGGCGTAATCCGCATGGTCATTCGCTGCGCTCCTTTAGGCGTGTTCGGCTTAGTCTATTCTTCATGCACTCAGGAAGGCGGCTTTACCAATCTCTTAAGCTATGTTCATGTAGTAGTGGTACTCGTCGCAACCATGCTCATCTTAGCCTTTATCATAAATCCGTTCTTAGTTTACCTGTACATTCGTCAGAATCCTTATCCATTAGTATTTAAGAGCGTAATGCGTTCCGGCATTACCGCTTTCTTCACCAGATCTTCTGCTGCTAATCTGCCTGTTAATTTAGCCTTATGCGAAGAATTAAAGCTTCCTAAAGAGACCTATTCTCTCTCCATTCCTTTAGGCTGCACCATCAATATGGAAGGCGCTGCCATAACCATTATCGTTATGACCATGGCTGCCGTCTCTACTTTAGGAATTCATGTCGATTTTGCCTCAGCTCTCTTAATGTGCATTGCAGCTGTACTGTGTGCAGCCGGAAGCTCCGGCGTAGCTGGCGGCTCCTTAATGCTTATTCCTTTAGCCTGCTCTATTTTCGGCATCGGCAACGACATTGCCATGCAGATTGTAGGCATCGGCTTTATCATCGGCGTTATTCAGGACTCTACTGAAACTGCTTTGAACAGCTCAACTGACGTGCTCTTCACCGCAGCTGCCTGCATGCGTGCCGAGCGCTTAAAGAAAGCTAAGGAAGCTCAGAAATAATTTGCTTTAAAAACTGCCGAAGTCTTATCTGCGGCAGTTTTTTTATTGATATAATTAAATAAAAGGCATCTAAAAATAAAGATGCCTTTGCGATAGTTTTACTAAAAAAATTCCTATAAAAAACTTATCTGCTTAATCTTCAGCTGTTTGATACTTAAAAAGTCCTATCTCAAATAATAAAACAAGCATATTATTAATAATAAATATATAACTTGATATTCT
>CAJKNC010000076.1 GCA_905201175.1 uncultured Succinatimonas sp. | reverse complement strand
GTTTATTTGGGATACAAATATATGTGAATAAAAAAGATCAAAAGTAAGTTAAAAAGAGGAAAATAAGAAATTGCAAATAATTTGTTTTACTTTTTTATTATTTAATAATTTTTTTACAGTCAGTTGATTTTATTTTATTACATATATTGTTAATTAATTTTGGAACATAATAATTTGTAATATCTCTAAGTTTTAGCTTGTAGTGGTAATATTGTAATCGAATAGCAATAATACTATGGTTTAAATGCTAGAAAATTAAATAGTTATTTAAATGTTCCTTAAAAGACAATCTTTAGCCGCTCTAAGGAGAGTTTTGTATGGACTTATCAGCACTTTTAGCTCAAAAGCCCAAGATAATAAATCATAATAAACGTAAAGTTTCTCTATATTTTACGGTAGAACAGCTTGATCTGGAATTTTCAAATCATGAAAAAAGAACTTATGAGCGTTTATCTGGAGGGAATGGTGCAATATTAGCTGTTCCTTTTGATGGCACTCATTTTTTTATGACTTCCGAATATGCTTGTGGCTTTGAGCGTTATGAGCTTGGGTTTGTAAAAGGAAAAATTGATTTAGGGGAAAATCCCATAGATGCTTGTAATCGTGAATTACAAGAGGAAATAGGCTACAGTGCGCAGAAGATTGAGCTTTTAAAAAATGAAATGACGGTTGCACCTGGCATGCTGTCTTTAAAAATGCATACTTTTTTATGTACTAATTTAATTAAGCATCAAATTTTTTCTGGCGATGAGCCAGAACCAATACAAATTATAAGGGTTACTCCTCAGGAAGCTTTAGATTTAGTTTTTGATAAAGACTCAGTATTAACAGAATCAAGATCTATCGCTTGCCTAACTTTGGCGCTGAGACGTTTAGGATTTCTATAGCTTTGCACTTAAGCGGATCAAATTTTATTTATGATCCGTATACTCACTGTTTCTGATAAGATAGTAAGATCTAGATAAAAAATAACATAGAATGTCATTATAACCATTTATTCGATGCATAGAATTACGGAGATTGCATATGCGTCATCTTTTAACCGGCTTTGAATTTAGCCAGGATGAGTATCTCGATATTATTGATACTGCGACAGCCATGAAGAAAGAACCTGCTAAGTATAGAGAGGTTCTTAAAGGCCGTAGCGGAGCAATCATGTTTGAGAAGCCTTCATTAAGAACCCGCACTACCTTTGAGTTAGCTTTTTACCGTTTAGGTGGACACGGTGTATATTTAGATCTGCAAAATGGTGAGTTAGGCAAGCGCGAGACCATTGGTGATTATGCGCGTAATTTATGCCGTTGGGTAGATTGTTTAGTTGGTCGTGTTTATTCTCAAAATACTTTAGAACAATTAGCTCAGTATGGTAATGTTCCAGTAATAAATGCCTTGTCGGATCTTTATCATCCGGCTCAGGCTATGGCTGACTATATGACAGTTAGAGAACACCTAGGCAAATTAAAAGGCGTTAACTTAGCATATGTGGGTGATGGCAATAATGTTACTAATTCTTTATTAGTAGCAGGCTCTATTTTAGGAGTTAACGTTAGCTGCTTCTGCCCGCAAGGCTGTGGCCCTGATGTTCAGGTCTTCTCTAAAGCTAGTGAAATTGCTTCTAAGAACGGTTGCAAGCTTGAGGTAAGAAACGATATTGAAAATATAAATAATATGGATGTCGTTTATACTGATACTTGGGTATCTATGGGAGATAATACTCCTCTTGATGCTGTAAAGAAGAAGTATATGCCTTATCAAATCAACCAAAACCTTGTAGACAGATCTGGAGCACAGATTGTTTTACATTGTTTGCCAGCTCATCGCAATTATGAAATTACCGATGAAGTTATGGATGGAGATAAGTCAGTCGTTTTTGATGAGGCTGAGAACCGTTTACATATTCATATGGCTGTACTTTCTAAACTCATTTAAGTTTTATCCTTGAGGAATATAAAAACATGTTAAAACACGAGAACAAGCACTATAAGAAAGTAGTCTTAGCATATTCAGGTGGTTTGGACACCTCTACCATTGTACCGTGGTTAAAAGAGAATTATGGTGATTGCGAGGTTATTTGCTTTGTGGCTGATGTCGGTCAGGAGCGAGATGATTTAGACGGCATTGAGCAGAAGGCAATTCAGTCAGGTGCTAGCAAGTGCATTGTTAAGGATTTAAGAGAAGAATTTGTCCGTGATTATGTATTTGAGACCATGAAGACTGGTGCTATCTATGAGGGTGAATACCTTTTAGGTACTGCTATTGCAAGACCTGTAATTGCTAAAGCTATGGTTGAGTGTGCTTTAGCTGAAGGTGCTGATGCCATTGCTCATGGAGCTACTGGTAAGGGCAATGATCAGGTTCGTTTTGAAAGTGCTGTTGCTGCATTAGCTCCGCAATTAGACGTTATTGCTCCTTGGCGTATCTGGGACATGCAGTCTCGTGAAGAGTTATTAGCTTACCTGGAGGCTCGTCATATTCCTTGTAAGGCTACCTTAAAGAAGATCTACAGCCGTGACGCTAACTGTTTACATATTTCTACTGAAGGCGGCGAACTGGAGAATACTTGGAATGCTCCTTCTGAGAATGTCTGGGTATGGACTACAGATCCGGAGAAGGCTCCGAATACTCCTGAAACCTTTGAGCTAACTATTGAAAAAGGTATTGTTACTGCTATCAATGGGGAGGCAATGACTCCTTTCAAGATTATCGATACTTTAAACACTATCGGTGCACGCCATGGTGTTGGCCGTATTGATATTACAGAAAATCGTTTAGTAGGTATGAAATCACGCGGTTGCTATGAAACCCCGGGCGGTACCATAATTTGGAAGGCTTTACGTGCGATTGAGCAGTTAGTAGAAGACAAGGCTGTTCGTGTATTCCGTGAGCACTTAGCTATTGAATTTGCTCAATTAGTTTATGATGGCCGTTGGTTTACTCGTTTGCGTGAAGTTCTCTTAGCTGCTGCAGATAATTTAGCTAAGGATTTAAATGGTAAAGTTGTAGTTAAGCTTTACAAAGGCAATATCGATATTATTCAGAAGGATTCTCCAAATTCTCTGTTCAATTTTGACTTTGTAACCTTCGGCGCAGATGATGTTTATTCTCAGGCTGATGCTGAGGGCTTTATTCGTTTATACTCTTTACCTAGCCGTATCAGAGCTATTAATGATAAGAAGCAAAAGCACTAATATTGATTAAATAAAATAGAACGGTTCTAGGTTCAAAGCTTAGAGCCGTTTTTTTGATCATAATTTATTATTAATAAATAGATTGCATTTGCCTAACTCTATTATGCAATGCTTTTGAGTAAATTAAGAGCAATAGCTTTCTGTGTATAATAAGAGTAAAAGGCTTATATAAATTTATATTTAAAGCAAATTTATGGAATCTCTGGATTAGAGGCCATAAATTTTCTAAATTCGTGAGGTGTTTATGGCTTTATGGGGCGGAAGATTTACTGAAGGACCAGATCAGCGTTTTAAGGATTATAATGATTCTTTAAAATTTGATTATCGCTTAGCCTTAGAAGATATAGAGGGTTCTATTTGTTGGGCAGATGCTATTTGTGAAGCTGGTGTTTTAACTGCAAGCGAGTGCGAAAGTTTAAAGAAAGCTCTGCAGGAATTACACGATGAGGTAAGTCCAGATCTTCACGCTATTGCTACGGCTGGGGATGAGGATATACATTCTTATGTTGAGCGCCGCTTAATAGAAAAGGTTGGCTCATTAGGCAAGAAGCTGCACACAGGACGCAGCCGTAATGATCAGGTTGCTTTAGATCTTAAGCTTTGGTGCTTAAAAGCTTGTCAGCGAGTTCGTGAAGCTTTAGTTCATTTACAGAAAGAATTAGTTAAAGTTGCCTCTGAAAATCAAGGAGCTTTATTTCCTGGTTATACCCATTTACAGAGAGCTCAGCCTGTAACATTTAGCCATTGGATCTTAGCTTACGTAAATATGTTTGAACGTGATTATCAGCGTTTAGGCAACACTTTGGATTTATTGCGTACTTGTCCTTTAGGATCTGCGGCTTTAGCTGGTACGGCATATAACATTGATCGTGACAAGCTGGCTGTAGCTTTAGGCTTTAGAGAAGCCACAGCAAATAGTTTAGATGCTGTATCAGATCGTGATTATGTTATGGAGCTATTATCTGATGCCTCTATTTCTATGGTTCACTTATCTCGACTGGCTGAAGATTTAATTATTTACAATAGCGGAGAGGCTCATTTTGTAGAACTTTCTGATAAAGTTACTTCTGGTTCTTCATTAATGCCTCAAAAAAAGAATCCTGATGCTTTAGAGCTTATCCGCGGTAAATGCGGCCGTGTCGTCGCGGCACTAACAGGTATGTTAGTTACCTGTAAGGCTTTGCCTTTGGCCTATGATAAGGATTTACAGGAAGATAAGGAACGTTTATTTGATGCTATGGATACATGGGAAGACAGTTTATATATGGCTTCTTTAGTATTTGAGGGCATTAAGCTCAATGTTAAGGTTGCAGAGAATGCGGCTAAGGGCGGATATTCTAATGCCACTGAGCTTGCTGATTATTTGGTTTCAAAAGGTATTCCTTTTAGAGAGGCTCATTCTATTGTAGGAAGAGTAGTTCTGTATGCAATTTCTGTGCAAAAGCCTTTAGAGGATATGTCAGTAGAAGAGTTTAAACAATTTAATGATGTAATTTCTGATGACGTATATCCTTGCTTACAGCTTGAAAATATTATTGCCAGACGCAATATTAAAGGCGGTACGGCTCCGGCACAAACAGCATCTGAATTAACATTGTGGAATGAGCGCTTAGCTGCAAGATAATTATTAAATAAGTATAAAAAGGCTGATCAATGATGAAATGATCAGCCTTTATTTTTAGTGAAAATCTAAATTATCCAGATATTCAATAATTGACTATTCTTAAGCATCGAATTAGAAGTTATATGTGTAAATTATTATTTAAAGGCTGCTTAAGATTGGTACTGCATGGCAGGAAATTAGGATATTATTTTTATAAATATTAGTTTGGGGCTATATAAAAGATTATTTAAAAATGACGGCTGTTAAAAATAGCCGTCATAAAGATTTTTTATTAAATTCCTGTAGAGCCAAATCCCTTAGTACCGCGCTCGGTGGGGTTAAAATCATTTACCAGTTCAAAATTAGCTCTAATTATGGGCATAAACAGCATCTGTGCAACTCTATCACCAACGTGGATTTCAAAAGGTTTATCGCTATGATTCCATAAGGGCATCATAATCGGCCCCTGATAGTCAGCATCAATGATACCGGTTAAATTGCTAAGAACAATGCCGTGTTTAAATCCCAATCCTGACCTAGGTACAATAACAGCACAGACATTGCTGTCACCAATATGCATAGCAAAGCCAGCCTGTACCATGCGGACTTCTCCTGGGTTTAGAATAAAGTCATTTTTTTCCATTGCCCGCAAATCCATACCAGCAGCTTGTACAGTTTCATAATCTGGAAGTGGAAAAGTGGTGCCTAAGCGAGAATCAAGAATTTTAAGCTGCACATTTAACATCTTATACCTCAGCTAAAGATGTTTTATAGATTTTTATAATTAAGCCTACTAAGCGCTGAGCAATAACCGCTTTAGATTCTTTGGCAAAGAAGGCGACCTTTCCATCTTTATCAAATACAGTAACCTCATTATCATTACTATCAAAGCCAACTTTAGATGAGGCTACATTATTCAGAATAATCAAATCCAAATGCTTGCGTAAAAGCTTATCCTGAGCATTTTCCTCTAAATTAGAAGTTTCAGCAGCGAAGCCTACGGTAAATGGACGATTAATTTCGCGCATTCCTACAGAGGCGATGATATCGGGGTTTTTTATAAGGTGCAAACATAATTTATCGACATCATTTTGTTTTTTGATCTTGTCAGCAGCAATATGTTCACTTCTGTAGTCGGCAACAGCTGCTGCGCCAATGAAAATATTTTGTTTTGCAACTTCACTATCCACGGCAGTAAGCATCTGTTGAGCTGAACGTACTTTTATGCATTTGATACCTGCTGGTACCGGGATATTTACAGGTCCGCTTATAAGAGTAACTTCAGCCCCAGTAGCTTTGCAGGCTTCTGCAAGAGCATATCCCATTTTCCCTGAGCTTCTATTTGATATAAAGCGTACTGGATCTAAATCTTCTATAGTAGGGCCAGCCGTAATTAAAATTTTTAGTCCGGCACCGTCAGCGGCAGGGAGTAATTTAGTCTGTGCTAATCCTAAAGGAGGTTGTGGCTTAGGCAGAAGAGGATCTTCTTTGAAAGTAATTCTGTCGCTGAGAATAGAGCAAATAACATTGCAGATTTCTTCAGGTTCTGGAAGTCTTCCTTCAGCACTCACACCGCAAGCCAAATCTCCAACTCCTGGATTTATTACATATATTCCGCGTTCTTTTAAGGTTTTAAGATTAGCTTGGGTAGCCTGATTACGGTACATGTTTACATTCATAGCCGGTGCAACCAATACAGGGCAGGTTGCGGCTAAGAAAGTTGCCGATAGAAGGTTGTCAGCTAGCCCTGAGGTAATTTTTGCAATAGTATTAGCTGTTGCCGGGGCTATAACCATTAAATCTGCATCACGAGCTAGATTTATGTGAGAAATACGGTTAGCCTCAGAAAAGATATCTACGCCGACAGGATGTCCAGAAAGTGCTTCAAATGTTGCCTTGCCTACTAATTTAGTAGCAGCCTGGGTCATGATTACATGTACAGAGGCTCCTTGCTTTACTAATAAGCGACATAATGTACAAGCTTTATAGGCGGCAATACCGCCACTTACACCTAAGAGAATCTTACGATCTTGAAGTTTAGCTTTCATTATTAGCTCCTTTTTTGCACAAATTTTCTTCTATAAAGCTAATTATATATAGCTATATAAAAAAATTAGTGAATTAATTTTTATAAATATTGATCGAAATGGTCTTTTTTACGTTATAATTTGCGATTACCACGTAAAAGAAAGGAAAGGCTGGTCCTTACCTGAAAAAATCAAGCTGTGTTGCACAGCATCGGCTGCAAAAAATATTTATTTTGCGGTCAGTTTTTGTTGTGTAAAATACAGCATGTTTTAACCTTAAGCTTTTATCCTGTAGCCGCTTAGACGACTACAATTAACTTTTTTTGGAGTGTGAACTAACATGTCCAGAGTTTGCCAAGTTACGGGTAAGCGCCCGACTGTAGGTAATCTGCGTTCCCACGCAAAGAATGCGGCAAAGCGCCGTTTTCTGCCTAATTTGAAATATCATCGTTTTTGGGTTGAGAGCGAAGGTCGCTTTGTAAGACTTCGTGTTACCACCAAAGGCATGCGTACTATTGATAAAGTTGGTATTGATGCAGTTTTAGCTGATATTCGTGCTAACGGCGTCAAGATCTAATAGGAGTTAGTTATGGCTAAGAAAGGCGGTCGCGAAAAGATCCGTTTAAATTCAACTGCAGGAACTGGTCACTTCTATACTACTGATAAGAATCGTCGTGCTACCCCAGGTAAGCTCGAGATGATGAAGTATGATCCAGTTGTTCGTAAGCATGTTCTTTATAAAGAAGGCAAGATTAAGTAATCTTGTATGAACTTTTGCAAAAGTTTATCAATGATGCCCTCAAATTGAGGGCATTTTTTTTATTTATAAAATAATGATTTAAATAAAATTATTG
>CAJKNC010000075.1 GCA_905201175.1 uncultured Succinatimonas sp. | reverse complement strand
AAAAAACAACTATCAGTTTTATAAAGCTTTTTATATATTGTTACTTTATACTAATTAAAAATAACTTTCATAAATTAAGATCTTAATTACGTTTTAGATTCAAACACGTTAAAATATAGTAAATATTTTTCATTTAAGCGAGATGTAAAAAATGGCCAATAAAAAACCTTTTGCTCTTATCATCATGGATGGTTGGGGAGATAATCCAGAGAAAGAATTCAATGCTGTAAAAGCAGCTAAAACTCCTGTTTTAGATGCCTTAACTGCTAAATATGCTCATGCCGACATTCAAGCCTCTGGAACCTATGTAGGCCTGCCTGAGGGTCAAATGGGTAACTCCGAAGTTGGTCACACTAATATTGGTGCAGGCCGTATCGTATATCAAGAATTAACCCGTATTGGAAAAGCAATCAGTGACGGTGATTTCTTTACTAATAAAGTTTTATGCGAAGCCGTTGATAAAGCTGTTGCTAATGGCAAAGCAGTTCATATTATGGGACTTATGTCTGACGGCGGTGTTCACAGTCATCAAGATCACATAATAGCAATGATCAAATTAGCTGCTCAAAGAGGTGCTAAACAAATTTACTTCCATCCTTTCTTAGATGGTCGTGATGTTCCTCCACGCTCTGCTCATGGCTTCATAGAAGTATTTGAAAAAGTATTTGCTGAATTAGGGGTTGGACGTTTTGCCTCTATCATTGGTCGTTATTTTGCAATGGATCGTGATAATCGTTGGGATAGAGTTCAGCAAGCTTATGATCTTTTAACTGAAGCTAAGAGTGAATTTGCTCCTTTTGCTAGCGCTAAGGATGCTTTAGATGCAGCTTACGCCCGTGATGAGAACGATGAATTCGTAAAAGCCTCCGTTATTGGCGAACCTGCACCTTTAGTTGACGGAGATAGCCTTATTTTCATGAACTTCCGTGCCGATAGAGCTCGTCAGATTACTCGCGCCTTTGTCAACGACGATGCAAGTTTCACTGGTTTTAAACGCAACGTTAAAGTTAAATTAGCAGACTTCGTCATGTTAACTCAGTATGCCGCTGACATTAACACTAGCTGTGCCTTCCCTCCTGAAGATCTCAAAAATACCTTAGGAGAGTGGCTGTCTACTCACGGCAAAACTCAATTACGTATTTCTGAAACTGAAAAATACGCTCATGTCACATTCTTTATGAACGGTGGTGTTGAAACTGTTTATCCAGGAGAGGATCGTTCTTTAGTCCCTAGCCCTAAAGTAGCAACATATGACCTACAGCCTGAGATGAGTTCTAAGGAATTAACTGATAAGTTATGTGCTGCTATTGAATCATGCAAATATGATGTAATTATTTGTAATTATCCTAATGGCGATATGGTTGGTCATACTGGCGTTTTTGAAGCCGCCGTTAAAGCAGTTGAAGCAGTTGATCACTGTATTGGCAGAGTTGTTGAATCCTTACAAAAGGTTGGCGGCGAATGCTTAATTACAGCAGATCATGGCAACTGTGAACGTATGAAGGACTTAACCACAGGTCAGCCTTATACTGCACACACTAACTTACCTGTTCCATTAATCTATGTCGGCAGACCTGCAGAAATGGCAACAGACGGCCGTTTATGCGATTTAGCTCCAACCATCTTAACCTTAATCGGAATGGATATTCCTAAAGAGATGACTGGTAAATGCTTAATTACTTTAAAGTAATTAAATACTAATTATAAATAAACTCTCAGGGCACGGTTAATATAGCCTATATACCTGAGAGTTTTTTATATTAATTTTTACGATAGCGATAGGTATCTAATAAGCCCAAAAGAATACCTACTACTAAACCACCTAAATGGCAGAAATTAGCCAGAGAGTCATTAATCACAAAACCTAGAAGTACAAAAATAATGCTGACGCTTAGCAGTCCGCGTGGAATATTCAATCTATAAGCAAAATTTTTATTAAATGATAAAATTCCAGCAAAACCTATCACGCCATAAACAGCCCCGACAACCCTCCAAATACAGTATTAGGGGGTAAAAAAGCTAGCTGCAAAATATTACTTATAAAAACAACACTTATAAATACAGAAAAGAGCTTTACCTTACCAAAAGTATGCTCAATTGGTCTGGCTAATGCTTCCCACATTACTAAATTAAAAGCTATATGAACTATGCCAAAATGTAAAAAAGCCGGAGATAGTAAACGATAATATTCCCAAGGTTTTGATATATCTATATATTTAGTCAAAGAAAAATAATGCAGCATCTGCTCTTGAAAAAAAATCTGGCAGATAAAAAATAAAATACAAACTATTTCAATAATAGACGTAAAAGAAAACGGATCCCAATTTAAAGCTCTAAAGAAGCCTAATCCTAACTCTTTATCTTTCGTAATAGTTCTGCGTCTTTTCCAAGATGCTTGTACATACTGTTTGGCATATGGACTTTGTACATATAAAAAAAGCTCACGCTTAGCCTTATATACATCATCTTGGGTATTTACATAAACTACCCATTTACCATTTATTGATTCTTTACAGTGAGCTTTTATATTTATAGTATTTAAATAATCGGTAAAATTTAAAGCCTGCGCTTTAGGTAGCAGGCATACCTCAAAAAAAATATTTTCCACTATTTATTCAACCAATTAAGATACTCGCTGACTCCTTCTGAGACAGTCTTAAACTTAATATCACATCCGGCTGCTCTTAATTTAGTCAAATCAGCCTGAGTAAATGACTGATAATGTCCCTTTAAATGCTCAGGAAACGGAATGAACTCTACTTCTCCATGACCATAATATGCAATTACTGCTTTTGCTATATTTAAAAATGGTTCTGCTCTGCCTGTACCACAATTGTAGATTCCTGAAGCACCTTTATGCTCCCAAAACCAAATATTTACATCAGCAACATCGCCGACATAAACAAAATCTCGCATTTGTCCGCCATCGCTGTAGCCATCGCATCCTGCAAATAGTTTAGGATTTTCTCCTCTTAACATTTGATTATTAAGATGGAAAGCTACACTAGCCATAGAACCCTTATGACTTTCTCTTGGCCCATAAACGTTAAAATACCTAAGTCCTACAACCTGAGATTCGATCTTCGAAATACGTCTGCGTACATACTCGTCAAAGAGGAACTTAGAATAGCCATAAACATTCAAAGGACATTCATATTTACGATCTTCAACATAAACACTTCCACCACCATAAGTTGATGCTGAAGAAGCATACATAAAAGGAATTCTATGAGCTACAGCAAATTCGAATACTTTCACTGTATATTCATAATTATTCTTCATAACATACTGGCCGTCCCACTCAGTTGTTGCCGAACAAGCGCCTTCATGAAAAATTGCTTCGATATTGTGACAACCATAATGGGCATTAAATGCAGCTTCGTCCTGTATTAAAGCTAAAAAATCAGCTCTATCCATGTAATCAGCAATATTTAAATCGGCTAAATTTGCAAACTTATGCCCATCTTTTAAATGATCAACAACTAGAATATCGCTAATTCCTTTATCATTTAGTTTTTTTACAATATTTGAACCAATAAATCCGGCTCCGCCAGTAACAATGATCATAATATCCACCTTATTGATCTAGAAATCTGCAATTAAAGAAAAATTGAACATAAATCTGACATCATCAGCATATTTATGCTTAGATTTTTTTAATATTCATTGTATTATGCTCGCAATATGAGCTTCCCCGCAAGATAGAACAAAAGAAGACATTGTTTAATGATAAAAACTTTAGTCAGGAAAAATTAACCTTATAATTTAAGAAATCTTCTAAAAAATTTCTTATCTTAGAGAAGGCTTTTAAATATAAAAAAGACTTTAAACTTAAAAAAAGGGATAAAAGTGAACAAGATTCTGATCATTGCTCCTTCTTGGCTAGGAGACATAATTATGTCGCAAAGCCTATTAAAAATCCTAAAATCACAAGATCCTCAATGTATCATTGATGTATATGCTCCAGCATATACTCTGCCGATACTCAAACGCATGCCAGAGGTTAATAATTATATAATAAACCCATTTTCTCACGGGACTTTTAACTTAAAACAACGTTTTTTAGAAGGGAAAAAACTACAAAAATATAATTATAATTGCGTTTTTGTTTTACCAAATTCTTTAAAATCTGCACTTATAGCTTTTTTTGCAAAAATTCCAGATCGCCGAGGTTTCAAAGGAGAGTCTCGTTACTTTATTCTTAATAACATGCGCACAAATAAAGATGATTTTCCGCGTATGGTTGAACGATATGCAGCTCTTGCTTTTGATAAAAAACAGGTGAAATCTGCCCAAGATCTTCCTCCTATACCAAACCCTAAATTATCCATACATTCTATTTCAGCTGAGCTTTTAAACAAGCTGCAAATAAACTTAAATAGGCCTTTATTAGCCTTAGGATGCGGAGCAAATTATGGCCCCTCAAAATTATGGCCTGTAGAAAATTTTGCTGAAATTAGTAATAGATGGATAGAGCAGGGAGGAGCTGTTTTAGCCTTAGGATCTAAAAAAGATGGGATCACTGTTGAAGCTATTTCAAAAAACATTAATCATAATAACTTAAAATATTTTTATAATATTGCAGGCAAAACAGACCTAACTGAAGCTTTAGATTTAGTTGGGGCTAGTACTGCAGCCATATGCAATGACTCAGGATTAATGCATACCGTTGCAGCTGCAGATATTCCGCAAGTATGCATTTTTGGCTCAACCTCAACAAAATATACTCCTCCATTATCTGATAAGGCTATTTGTCTAGAGGCAACTGTACCTTGTCATCCATGTTTTAAACGTACCTGCAGATTCAACACTTATGCTTGTTTAAAAGAAATATCTCCGGATATGGTTTGGCAAGCTTTAAAAAAGCTTGTTAAGATTTAAAATTTCAATGCAGGAAATTTATACATGCGTTTTTCATCAAAAATAGTTTTTTTTATTTATAAGCTCTTAACTTTAATTATTGCTCCATTAGGAGCAGCTTTTTTATGCTATAAAAAAAGACAAGATCCGCCTTATGGGAAAAGGGTGTTTGAGTTATTAGGATTTTATCCTTATAAATTAAATAATTGTGTTTGGTTCCATGCTGCATCTGTTGGAGAAATAAACTCACTTAAGCCATTAATAATAAAATTCCAGAAGCTCTATCCTAGCAAAAATATCCTTATAACTACCATGACAACAACCGGAAACATGGCCGCCTTAAATATTCCTAACGTAAAAACTGCGTTTATGCCTTTAGACAGCCCGTGCGTAATAAAACGTTTTTTTAATAATTTCAAACCTAATTTTCTGTTTATTGTAGATACTGAACTGTGGCCTAATATGCTGCAAGGAGCTTTAAAAAACAATTGCAAAGTAATTATCGTAAACGGACGCATGCAGGAAAAAAATTGTAAAAAATATCTAAAATTTAAAAAACTTGTTAAGGACATCATTGCTTCTGCTTTATATAAGGTTATTTGCATATCTAAGGAAGATGCTCTGCGCTTTGAACGAATCGGAATTGATGCTGAAAAAATAAAAATTTCAGGCAATATCAAATACGATTTAAATCTAAATTTTGAACCTTTCTATAAAGGCCGTGCTATTAAAGCTAATTTTAGAGGAATGGTTTTATGTTGTGCCAGCACCCACGATGGTGAGGAAAATATTTGTATAGAAGTTTTTAAAGCATTAAAAGCAAAAATTCCTGAATGCAAACTTGTTATTGTTCCGAGACATCAAACTTGCGTTGAAGCATTTGAAAAAATATTACTTAAGCAAAAATTAAATTACATAAAAAAAAGTCTAATTACAAATAATTCCGCATACCAAAATAATGACATTATTTTAGGCGATACCATGGGTGAAATGAGTTTTTATTTTGGACTTAGCGATCTTGTATTTATGGGAGGGAGCTTTGTACCTATTGGCGGACATAATCCTTTAGAACCTGCCTATTTTTCTATACCAACTATAACAGGACCCTATTATCATAACTTTAAAGATCAATTCAGCGCTTTAATTACAAAAGGCGGCGCTTTTGAAGTAAAAAACCAAGAAGATTTTATTAATAAAAGCTTAAACTTATTAACCTCTCCTGACAAAATAAAATCATCAGGAGAAAAAGCATTAGAGATACTGAATTTAGGTCGAGGCAGTACAGATAAGATATTAAAAGAAATAGAAGGCGATCTATAAAAGAATATCCCTTATTAAAAATTAAGCTTTTAAATTTCTAATAAAATCCACATATCCTATTGCACTCTTAGCTATATTTTCAACTGTAGCAATATCTTTATTAGCAGCTCCATAGAAGGCATACATACCTTTTATGGATGCATGACACATCTCAAAAGCATGTTCTATAGATAAAAGATAATTTCTTGCCGGAATATGATGTCTGCCGTCTTTACCATATGCAGACTCCTCACTGCCGCAAGTAATAGCTAATCCAATATTCTTATTCTCTAATTTAAAATTCTTTCCAAAAGCCCAATCACGAGTTAAAACCGTATCTAACCATAATTTAGTGCGAGGTGGGCAGAAATACCAATACATAGGAAATTGGAAAACAATAGTATCTGCATTATCAATAAGAGAATGTTCCATTACAGCATCAATAGATCCTGATGGATATGAGCTCTGTAAATTGTGAACTAAAATTTCATCTGGATATTTACGTAACTCTTCAACCCAACGTCTATTTATTACCGAAGAATCAAACGAAGGATGGTCAACAATCACCAAAGCTTTTTTAGCTCTTTTTTCTTCTTTATTCATCTTAGAACTCTTATTAGGATAAAAAATTCATTATATTCTTATACTACTACAAATCTATTACATCGAAAGTGCGCTCTTTGCTAAAATTTGAAAGGTGCTAACATCAAAGTAACATTTTTTTGGATTAACAACGAGTTCTTTCTTAAAAGATCTTAATAATCGCTCCAAAATTGCACACTTACGCTTGAAACTCAAATTAGATTTATAACATTTATCAAAATCAATTAAATAAACTTTGCCATTATTATCTAAAAGTATATTTCTTAAATTTAGGTCTGTATGATCAATATTTAAAGAAAACATCTTATTAATACATTTGCCGATATTTTTTAACTCTGTATTAGTTAAATGGCGCTCACAAATAATATTGGCCAAATCATTACTTTTTTCAATTTGCTCAATAACAATATCTTGCCTTAAATAAAATCCATAAGAAATCTCCCTGGCAATAATAGCTTTAGGAACATTTAATCCATTCTTATACATAAAATTTAAAAGATTATATTCATCAAAAGCTCTATGTGCATGTTTTTCAAAAATAAAAAAATAGTCCTTAAAACATTTTCCCATTAGCCCGCCCCTAAAATAATGACGTAAAACTAATGAATTGGATTCTTTGTTTGTAAATAATAAAGTTTGACCTCGTCCGCCACGAGTTTTTATATCTGTACAAGAGCTTTTTATATAACTAATATCAAAATACCGCTGCAGCTCTTCAAAATTATCATTTTTATCGTATATATATTTAATATGAGCTGACATATGTAATTATGTTCCTTTAATTAATTTATCTAACCTAAAAAATCACTAAAAAATGATCAATTAAACTAATACTAACAAATAAAAAGCTTATAGCTTAAATAACAAAATTTAATTACTAACAAAAATTCTTAATCTCAAAATAAATCTTCAATTATTTAACTATTACTATAAAAATTTATATTA
>CAJKNC010000074.1 GCA_905201175.1 uncultured Succinatimonas sp. | reverse complement strand
TTCTGTTAGTATGACCTAGAAACTTAAGTGATCAATTTCTGGGGCCATACTATTTACAGCGGCTTTTTTATTAACCATATAAAAAAAAGGATGGCAAAAGCCATCCTTTTTTAATGAATCAAATCATTAAAGAGAGTTTACAGAGCCTAATTCCTCAAAAGCGGCCATTACGCGCTTAACCATGCTCTCTTCGGACTTGCGCAGCCATACGCGAGGATCGTAGTACTTCTTGTTAGGAGCATCAGGACCCTCAGGGTTGCCTAACTGGCCTTGCAAGTAAGCCTTGTTGCCCTCATAGTACTCGCGGATACCATTCCAGGCTGCCCACTGGGTATCAGTATCAATATTCATCTTGATTACGCCGTAGGATACTGACTCAGTGATTTCCTCATGAGTTGAACCTGAACCGCCGTGGAATACTAAGTTCAAAGGCTTAGTAGAATTTAAGACGAACTTCTTAGCAACATAAGCCTGAGAATCACGTAAAATAGTAGGCTTTAACTTAACATTGCCCGGCTTGTAAACACCGTGAACGTTGCCGAAAGAAGCGGCAATAGTGAAGTTAGGAGAAATCTTGATTAGCTGCTCATAAGCATAAGCTACATCTTCCGGCTGAGTATATAAGGCAGACTCATCCTTGTCTGAATTGTCAACGCCGTCTTCCTCACCGCCAGTTACGCCGAGCTCTAACTCTAAAGTCATACCGATCTTAGACATGCGCTCTAAATACTTGCTGCATAACTCGACGTTATCCTTTAAGCTCTCTGCAGAAAGGTCAATCATGTGAGAGGAGAATAAAGGCTCGCCGTGCTCAGCAAAATACTTCTCGCCAGCATCTAACAAACCGTCAATCCACGGCAAAAGCTTCTTTGCGCAATGGTCAGTGTGCAATACAACCGGAACACCCCAGTACTTAGCTACGTTGCGAACATGTAAAGCACCAGAAATTGCACCTAAAATAGCGTTGCCCTGCGGCATATCGAGCTTTAAGCCCTTAGAGCTGATAAAGCCGGCACCGCCGTTGGAGAACTGAATGATAACAGCTGAGCGAGCCTTCTGAGCAGCTTCTAAGACGGCATTGATAGAATTGGTACCAACACAGTTTACAGCTGGCAAGGCATAACCATTCTCACGGCATACAGCAAAGAGCTTCTGAAGATTTTCACCGGTAACAACACCCGGCTGAACTACGTCTAAAATCTTGGTCATTTAAAAATTTCCTTGATTAACTAAATAATTATTTCTGCTGAGATATGTGCTTGCGCACGTTAAAATGCCTGCTTTACCGCAGGCATCTTTAAATTAATATTAATCAGCTGCACGCTTCTCTAAGATTTCAACTGCAGGCAGCTTCTTGCCCTCAACGAACTCTAAGAAAGCACCGCCGCCAGTGGAGATATAGGAAATCTGATCCTGTACGCCAAAGGTCTGGATAGAACTGATAGTATCACCGCCGCCGGCAACAGAGAAAGCCTCAGAAGAAGCAATAGCCTCAGCTAAGGACTTAGTTCCAGAAGCAAACTGCTTGAACTCAAAAACGCCGACCGGACCATTCCATAAAATGGTCTTAGCATTCTTAATAGCCTCATTGATATTTGCCATAGACTTAGGACCTAAGTCAAAGATCATATCATCATCTTCAACATCCTTGAGATCCTTAGTAACAGCAGGAGTCTTATCAGAGAATTCCTTACCAACAACAACATCAACGAAAGCCGGGATAGCAGTCTTCTTTGCTAACTCCTGAGCGGTAGGAATTAAATCAGGCTCGCAGAGAGATTTGCCGACATTGTGGCCTTCAGCTGCCATAAAGGTATTAGCAATACCGCCGCCGACGATTAAGTTATCAGCTACCTTTAACAAGCTGTTTAATACAGGGAGCTTGGTAGAAACTTTAGAGCCGCCGACAATAGCAACCATAGGACGAGCAGGATTATCCATTACCTTGCCTAAAGCCTCAAGCTCGGCGCTTAAAAGAGGGCCGGCACAAGCAACCGGGGCATACTGAGCTACACCATAGGTGGTAGCCTGAGCACGGTGAGCAGTACCAAAAGCATCCATAACGAATACGTCGCAGAGACCTGCATACTTGCGAGCTAAGTCTTCGGCATTCTTCTTTTCGCCACGGTTAAAGCGGCAGTTCTCTAAAACGACAACTTCACCCTCATTAACTTCAACGCCGTCTAAGTAATCTTTAACTAAACGTACAGGGACACCATCAAGCTTAGAAGCAATGTAATCTGCAACCGGCTTTAAAGAAAACTCTTCTGCGTATTCACCCTCAGTAGGACGACCTAAGTGAGAGATTACCATTACCTTAGCGCCCTTCTTTAAAGCTAACTTAATGGTAGGCAAACTTGCCATGATACGAGCGTCAGAGGTAACTTTACCATCAGCTACAGGTACGTTTAAATCTGCACGGATTAATACACGCTTGCCTTGTAAGTCAAGGTCGGCCATCTTCTTAATTGCTGCCATAATACGTTTATTTCCTCAAAATAAATTCATCATCCTCAAAACTTTAGGGTTACTCCCTAAGCTCTGGATGATTTATTGTAACACAAGAGTCAAGATATACAATTTTTACAATAAAAAAGCGTAAAAATTTGAAAACTATTTTCACTAATTTTAGTTAAATCTAAATTAGACTTTCAAGCTGAAAAGATAAATTATGTCTAATATTTTTAATACAAAAATATATTAAAAATATAAATATGAATGAGAGTCAAATCACGCTTGTTAAGTAAAAGACGTTTTTTAAGGCAGGAAAAAGGCAGATTAGCGACTAATCTGCCTTTTATTTTAAAAATTAGAATAAGCTCTTAGCAGTAGCAACAACATTCTCTACAGTGAAGCCGTAACGCTTGAACAGTAAAGCTGCCGGAGCAGAAGCACCATAATGATCAATGCAGACTGTCTTGCCCTTCAAGCCGATATATTTATACCAGCAGGTAGATACACCAGCTTCAACAGCTACGCGAGCTGTAACGCTAGCAGGCAATACAGACTCCTTGTATTCATCAGACTGGCGATCAAATACATCAGTACTTGGCATAGAGACTACGCGGACCTTCTTGCCCTCTTTCTCCAATTCGCAGGCTGCGTGGTAGCATAAAGCGACCTCAGAGCCTGTACCGATTAAGATAAGATCCGGAGTGCCTTCGCAGTCGCGCAGAATATAGCCGCCGCGGGCAATATCATCAACCTGCTTGTCATTTCTAGGCATCTGCTCTAAGCCCTGACGAGTCAGGATAATTGCGCTCGGACCATCTTTGCGCTGCAGCATGCAGCTCCAAGCCTGAGCAGTCTCCACCATATCGCAAGGACGCCAAGCATCAAAGTTAGGCAGAATGCGGAAAGATGCAATCTGCTCGATAGGCTCATGAGTAGGACCATCTTCACCAACGCCGATAGAATCGTGAGTGAATACAAATAATGTAGGGATCTTCATTAAAGCGGCCATACGCAAAGCATTGCGGGCATAGTCTGAGAAGATCAAGAAGGTACCGCCATACGGACGGAAGCCGCCATGCAATAAGATACCATTCATAGCGGCGCACATAGCGAACTCACGTACACCCCAGTGAATATAGTTGCCGTTCAGATTGCCTGGCAAAATTTCCTTAGAAGACTTATTGATAGTTAAATTAGACGGAGCTAAGTCTGCAGAACCGCCTACCAGCTCAGGCATAAAGGCTCCGAAGAAGTCTAATGCAACCTGTCCTGCCTTACGAGTAGCTAACTTAGGATCTTCAGCCTTCTGCAAGGAGTGAACCCACTCAGAGGTCTTCTTCTCAAAATCACAAGGAAGCTCTTCTTTGACGCGTCGCTCAAATTCAGAGGCTAGCTCAGGATAGGCCTTCTTGTACTCAGCAAATAAGCTATCCCACTCGCTCTCTAGCTTAGCACCCTTTTCGGTGGCATCCCACTTAGCATAAATATCAGCCGGGATCTCAAACGGACCATACTTCCAGCCTAATTTCTCCTTGGTGATCTTAATCTCTTCTTCTCCTAAAGGAGCACCGTGAGATGAAGCTTTGCCGCCTTTATTAGGAGAACCAAAGCCAATAGTAGTCGGGCAAATAATAATGGACGGACGGCTTAAGTCAGACTTAGCTAATTCAATGGCGGCGCGAACCTGAGCACCATCATTGCCGTCTGCAACTTCAATTACCTGCCAGTTATAGCCCTCAAAGCGCTTCTTTGTATCATCAGCAAACCAGTTCTTTACAGAACCGTCGATGGAGATGCCGTTTGAATCATATAAAGCGATCAGCTTTCCTAAGCCTAAGGTACCGGCTAAGGAGCAAGCCTCATGAGAAATGCCCTCCATTAAGCAGCCGTCACCCATAAATACATAGGTGAAATGGTCAACAATATTATAGCCGTCGCGATTGAACTCATCGGCAAGCATACGCTCAGCCATTGCCATGCCTACAGCATTAGCAAGTCCCATGCCTAAAGGACCAGTAGTAGTCTCAACGCCCGGAACCTCTCCATATTCAGGATGACCTGGAGTCTTTGAATCTAACTGGCGGAAATTCTTTAAATCATCTATAGAAAGATCATAGCCGCTTAGATGGAGTAAAGAGTAAATGAGCATAGAAGCATGGCCATTTGATAATACAAAGCGATCACGATTAGGCCATTTTGGATTCTTTGGATTGTGTTTTAAGAAGCCTCTCCATAAAGCCTCGGCCATATCTGCCATACCCATAGGTGCACCAGGGTGGCCAGATTTTGCCTTTTGTACACCATCCATGCTCAGTGCTCTTAAGGCATTAGCCAATTCCCTATATTCTGTCATTGTTGATTACTCCTTTGAGTTATAAATAAATTTATTAATCTTTAGCCTAGATAATACCAGTATAAATGAAATTAAAGAATGACTGCCATCATTAAATTACTGCAAATAATACCAGTATGCTTCTGCCTCTTAATTTATAGCTTTAAGATATGACCTTAAGGCTAGCATAAGTCCAAGTTAAAAATTATTTTTTCTATTTAATGATCTAAATTAAGATCATCGCCTTTAAGACGTAATTTTTAATTTGGCATAAGATTATAACCATAATACATATAGCTATATATCTCATCTTAAATACTAAATTATATTTTAAATTATCCTTATACTCAGATACTGATGTATCAAATTTTGATCTTTAATTCATTTGTATCTTTATATTTGAATTTTAAAACCTTCAGAATTTCCATACCTGAGCAAAAATAGTCATCGAATATTCAGCCGTCATATCTAAAAAAGGCATGCTCCGCTAAAGTGCATCTGCACCTGCAAAGACTAGACTGCTGCAAAAAAAAATGCCGATCGCTGCAGATCGGCATTTTTCTTAATAAAACTTCTTATTATACAGATTAGCCGAATACTTTCTTGTAATCATCCTGGAACTTGATAATACCAGCATCAGTTAACGGATGATGAGTCATCTGCTCGATTACCTTGTAAGGAACGGTAGCGATATCAGCACCAGCTAAAGCGCACTGCATAACATGAATCGGGTTACGTACGGAAGCGCAGATAATCTGAGAATCAATGCCATTGATAGAGAAGATATCAGCAATATCACGGATTAAATCTAAGCCGTCAAAGGAAATATCGTCTAAGCGGCCGATAAACGGAGATACGTAGGTAGCACCTGCGCGAGCTGCTAATAAAGCCTGGTTTGCAGAGAAAATTAAGGTTAAATTGGTCTTGATGCCCTCTTTAGCGCACTGATGGCAAGCCTTTAAGCCTTCAACAGTCATTGGGATCTTAACAACCATATTCGGGTGAATAGCAGCGATCTCGCGAGCTTCCTTAATCATAGTCTCAGCATCAGTAGTTGTTGCCTTAACCTCACCACTGATAGGGCCATCAACGATAGAAGTAATCTCTTTAATTACTTCATTAAAATCACGGCCTTCTTTGGCAATAAGGGAAGGGTTAGTGGTAACGCCACAAATTACACCCATTTCATTAGCTTTACGAATGTCTTCTACATTTGCAGTATCAATAAAAAAACGCATGGCAACTCCTATTTTGCAATAAGCCTTATAAATTTTATGATTGCAGTTTTATTCCTAATCTTCAAATTATAAAGCAATTTAAATTTTGTAGGCTATTGTACTTCAATTAATCTTCGTAACCGTTTGCATTTTTACCGTTACGTGAGCTAACTCTAATTTTTATTTATTTATTTTTACGCAACTTGTTGCGCTGACTTTAAAGCTATAGCAATATTTTGATTTTTAATATTTAAAATACAAAATGTATTGTCGCTAAAAAGTCTCTTAAACGGTCTGAATTTATTGCTTAAATTAAATTGACGCCTTCACCGCCCTAAAGGACGAAGGTTTAGCCGCTGATCTTTTTAGCTAAAATCTAATTAAAAAGTTTTTAATAAAAATGACAGCTCACCATTATTAAGCTTAAAAAACAATTTTATTACAAGGAAATTTCTCATATAATAACGGCCACATTAATCTTGTAATTATGGAGCTTTTTTATGTCCCATCTATTTACCTCTGAATCTGTTTCAGAAGGACATCCTGATAAAGTTGCCGATCAAGTTTCCGATGCCGTTTTAGACGCTATCTTAAAAGAAGATCGTTATGCTCATGTTGCCTGCGAGACTTTAGTTAAAACAGGACTAGTTCTCGTTGCCGGTGAGGTTACTACTACTGCTAATGTTGATTTTGAAGCTGTAGTCAGAAAAACTATCTGTGATATTGGCTACAACACTACAGAGGTAGGTTTTGATGGCCATTATTGTGCATTTCTAAATGCTTTAGGCAAACAATCTCCAGATATCAATCAAGGCGTAAGCAGAGAAAACCCTGAAGATCAGGGTGCAGGAGATCAGGGCATGATGTTCGGCTATGCCACAAATGAGACCCCCGAGCTTATGCCGGCCCCGATTACCTATGCGCATCAGCTCATGCGCCGCCAATCTTTAGTTCGCCGTCAGGGCATTCTGCCGTTCTTGCGTCCTGATGCTAAAAGCCAGGTAACCTTTGCGTATAAGGATGATGGCTCTATCGATTATATTGATACTATTGTTTTATCCTCACAGCATACTCCTGATGTCAGTCAGGAAACCGTGCATGAAGGCGTAATGGAGGAGATTATAAAAAAGGTAATTCCCTCTAAGTATCTGACAGCTAAAACAAAATACTTCATCAATCCTACCGGTCGTTTCGTAATTGGCGGACCTGTAGGCGATGCCGGCGTTACTGGCCGTAAAATTATTGTAGATACTTACGGCGGTGCAGCTCGTCATGGCGGCGGAGCCTTCTCGGGAAAAGATCCTTCAAAGGTAGACAGATCTGCAGCTTATGCAGCCCGCTATGCAGCAAAGAACATTGTTGCCGCCAACTTAGCTAAACGCTGTGAAATTCAGGTTTCCTATGCTATAGGTGTTTCTAAGCCTGTATCTGTATCTGTAAATACTTTCGGCACAGGCATCATTCCTGAAGACAGAATTGCTGCCATGATTAGCGAGGTAGTAGATCTTCGTCCTTACGGCTTGATAAAGCAGCTGGATCTGTTAAGACCTATTTATCAGCCTACTGCGACTTACGGACACTTCGGACGCGAGGAATTCCCTTGGGAAAAAACAGATAAAGCTGAAATTTTAAGATCAATGCTCTAATGCTTATTATTCATACCTAAAAATGCGCCAATTAGTATGAACCCCATTATTGATCACATGATTGATAATGGGGTTTTGTTATG
>CAJKNC010000073.1 GCA_905201175.1 uncultured Succinatimonas sp. | reverse complement strand
ATTTATATTGTTTATATATATTAAATTAAGGCTTTAATTTTTATTTTTTATAAAACTTTTATCTACTAAAAAATATTTAAAAACTGCCGCAAATTTTATAAAAAAAACTGGGTAAATATGAATTTTGATATGAATAATAAAGTCAGAGCTTTAAAAAAAAGAGCTCTGACTTAGATATAAAAAATATTGAAGTTGAATGTAAGCTTTAATTGCTGAGAATTTTAAAAATCAATTCCTCACGGCTTAATTTATTATTCTTGGTATTTTCTTCGCAGTCGTTGCGTTCAGCCTCGGCTGCAGCCTGCGTGCATTTGAGATCGGTCATGAGCGAGAATGAGGTTTTAGGATCGGGAATATTCAGATCTTCCATTACATCCTTCATCTTCGATGAGCTTTCGCTAAAGCTGATATTGTCGTCCGTAACGGTAATTTCAATGGCATTTAGCATCTTGATTACTACATCATCGCAGTTGTACGGCAAGCCCCAGCTTTTGATTCTGGTTTTAAATAGGGCCTTGCGCAGGATCTGTCCTAAGCTGCAGGTTAAAAACTGAATAAAGCTTTTACCTTCAAGGCAGCTTTCATCTTCTGCAGCATGGTTGCGGGTAGAGCCGAGTCTGTCCTGAAAGAGCTTGAAGGCAGCCCAGATCTCATTTCTGTCAAAGTAGCAGCAGTAGGCTTCAATAGGATCGGAGATGGTATCTGAGATCAGCATTCTCACTGAATGATGGAACAGATGACGCTCTAAGGCCTCCTCATTTACCGTAAAGAAGCCGTCGGGACTGTCTTTTAGGTAAGTTTCCAGGATCTCCAGCTCATCGGAGCTGGTGATTTCACCTGATTTGAGGTTGTCCAGCACCAAGCTTATTTTCTGCTTTAAATTCTGACGCGAGGCATTGTAAATATTCTCGTCAAAATAGATATGCAGATAAATTTTTTGAGAGCGTCTTTTATAGAATTCGTTGTCTTTTGTATAGTTCCAGGTAATTCGATGCGTTACTGAGGTGCAGCCTATGGAGGGATGATAGGAGCTGATGGAAAACAGCCTAGGCTTGCAGGCATTTAAAAACGGCGTCAGGCGGGCATGGGAGCGCTTTACATTTAAGACAAAATGAATATTTTCCTGTAAAAATAAGCGCAGCTCCGCTAAGGAGCCGTAGCCTCTGTCGCCGACAAATAAGGCCTTGTCATCAAACTGAATTTTTGCCTTGACGTTCAAAAGATGCCTCAAGGCGATGATATTAGGCGCTTTATTGCCTAAAACACGATAGTAAAGGGGCAGGCCTGAATCTCCGTCGCAAGCCATAACTATATTGGCGCCGGAAGTATTTTCCTCATGGGAAATATCCTCTCGAGCCGACCAGGAAAATCTTCTTGGACGGCGAAAGCGCGAGGTGGAGCCGTAGATAATGGTGCGCTGATTTTCTTCCTTGTTGAGGCTGTGAATGCGCTCAAAGAAGGAGGTGATTTTATCGGCGCTGATTCTTGAAAAGAGTCTGTGCAGCTCGGCCTGACTTATAGGCTCAGTCCACGGCAGCTGTACGCGATTGCAGAATTGCGGCAGAGAGGTATAAGCATTCTCATTAGTAAAAAGCAGAAAGTACGCTATAGATAAAATTTTATTTTTATCGTCGTATTGATTGAAGGTCAGTCTCAAGGCTTCATATAAAGGCAGACGCTTTATGAGATTATTTAAGACCCAGAATGCGCCGAACATGCGGGTAGTCTGTTCATGCAGACTGCTGTCAGAGAAGACTTTGCGCGGCTTAAATTCGAGGCTGCCGTCTTCACGCCTTATAGATCTAAATGAGTTTAATTCCGGGTGAAGCTCTAGATAAAAGCTTTTCCATTCAATTTCGCCTGTTTTGCTGCCGGAAATGATCTTGCCTACAGTTGTGGTGCTGCAGCGGTATGATCGCTGTCTTTGGGCGTCCCAGGCGTTTTTGTAAGTACATAGATAATATTTTTTGCCGCTTTTTAAGAGCAGCATTTTTTCAAGTTTGGGACTCTGCATAAAATTTTCCACGACTACAAGATAAATAACATTACACAAAGTATAAATAAAACGTGATTATGATCACATAGATATAAAAAACTTTTTATAAATTTCAATAAGTTAATAATAGAGCATATCTAGCCAATTACAACTTTATATCTATAAAATGAAAATTTCTGCTTAATTTTCAATTCGATAATTAAATTTATCTAAAATTATGCCTGTGCCGATTGGCAGGAATAAAGAAATTTTAGAGGTTTAAAAATGCGTAATTCTGTTAAAGCTTTAGTTTTAGGCTGCTTGGTTATATCTGCTCCTTCTTTTGCCACCATGGAGGCTGCCTGGGATGCTCCTAATACTTTAAGCTTGGAATCTAAGGCTAAGGTTCATTGCCCTGAATATATCTATTTAAAGGTAGACGGCAAGATGATACAGAAATCCTGGACACATGAGGTAATTTCAGGCCGCAGCGCTACTGATGCCGGCGAATGTGTTTTTGATTAAGGAGATTTTCTGTGAGAGAGCTTGATAAAGAGGAAGAGATAAAGCTTAAAGGAGAGATCCTCTGTGCTATGGGTACAGCTCTGGCTAAATGCGGCGCAGAAACTCGCTTGATTATTAATTTAACTGAGCAGTTAGCCCGAAGCTTCAAGCTGTCACATTGCGAGCTTAATATAAATCGTTCACAAATGACCGTAAATATCAGCGAGGACGGGGAGCGATTTTATTTTTCAGGAAAGATCCCGGCCTTTGGCATCAATATGTCGGCTCTTACTTCTTTAAATAGAATTTGCCTGGATATTATTTCAGGCAAAATCACAAACTTAGAACAGATTAAAAATACTATCCTTACCTTGCAGGGCAAGACTTACGGGAAGAATAAGCTCATTGTTATTGAAGCTGTAGCCGCATCAGCCTTTGCTTATTTAAACGGCGGAGATCTAAAGGTAGCTCTGGCAGCTTTTTTAGGCGGCCTAGTTTTAATGAGCGTGCGTTTTTCCTTAACTAAGGCAGGATTTTTCCCTGTATTTACTTTTATGTGCGCTGCATTTTTCGGCTGCAGCACGACTTTTATTGCTTCAGAGTATCTGCTTGATTCTCAGTATGAAGAGATAAAGCTCTCCGTTATGGCTACCACCTTGCTTTTAGTTCCAGGCTACCCGCTTATGAATGGGTTTCTGGATATATTTAAGGGTTATCTTGAAACTGGAATTTTCAGGCTGCAGCATGCAGCGGTATTAATTACTGCAGCAGCCACAGGTCTGTTAGGTGCAATGTCTTTAACTACATGGTTATACAATGTCTAGTATCTTTTATTTATATTTGGATTTTTTCTGTCAGGGCATAACTGCAGCCTTTGTAGCTGCGGCTTTTGCCATGCTTTTTGCAGTTCCCCGCAAATACCTAAGCTATATAGCCTTAGGCGGATTTATCACAAAGTTCATCAGAACAGTGCTGTTTATAGATTTCAATGTTGAAATTGCCGTGGCTACTTTTTTTGCCTGTGCCGTAAGCTCCTTATTGTTTATCTACTTTGCCCCTAAGCTGAAGGTACCGCGTCCGGTTTTTACTACAGCCGTAATTATCCCTTTAATTCCGGGGCTTGACGCATATACAGCTCTTTTAGCTCTTTATCAGGTAATTGATGGGACTTCAGCTGAGATTGCCAATAATGCAGGCCTTATTATTCATCATTTAATGCGCTGCTTTTCCATCCTGCTGTCCATCTGCTTAGGCATAGCCGTACCGCCGTTATTTTTCTATCGCTATCGTCATCAGGGCCGTGCGCGCAATAAGATTAAGATACAGGTATTGTCTGTATTAAAAAGAGTTTAATTTTAGCGTGTTTTAAATTTGCATTGTATAAGCGACGGTGTTACGATCTTGTAAACTTAGGATTTAGCTTTACGGCAAATCCGCAGGTGGACTTAGTTTCAAGTCTTGGCAATAACAAGTTGCACAGGAAGTTTATGTCGTCAGTTGCTTATTTGACCCTGTATATCGCTATAGGCGCCGTACTAGGTATTCTTTTAGGTCAGATCAAATATAAAGGGATCGGACTAGGTATTGGTGGAGTTTTATTCTCCGGTATTATTGTTGGACATTTTGCCCAGGAATATTATGGCTTGACCTTACGTTTAGATGGCGTAATGACAGCCGACGGTAATATTCTCCATTATTTGCAGGAATTTGGCTTAATTCTGTTCGTCTATGCCATTGGCGTTCAGGTAGGACCGAGCTTCTTCTCAAGCCTCCGAGGCATTGGTGCTAAGCTTATCGGCCTTGCCGTAGCAATTATTTTCTTAAACGTGATAATCGCCATGAGCCTGTATTTTACAGGCATCGTTCAGGCAGACGCCATGATCGGTATGTATACAGGTGCAATTACCAATACTCCGGCTTTAGGTGCAGGTACCAGCATGTTAGCTGAAATGGCCAATATGTTTACCTCTCAGGGCAAAGATGCCGTAGCTTTAGGCTTTGATGCAACTAAGGTATCCGGTGCTTATGCCATGGCTTATCCGTTTGCCGTATGCTCCTTGTTGATCGTTATGATCGGCATTCGCATTATGTTCCGCGTCAGCATTGATAAAGCCGGCGAGGAATACGCAGCTTCAAAGAAGAAAGGCCGCGAAGACCTTATTCACATGAATGTTACTGTTGTTAATACTGAGTATTTCAACAAGACTTTAGGCAGCATTGATACTATCAAGTCAGGCACTGTAATTTGCTCACGCTTAAAGCGCAACGGTGAGCTTTCTGCTCCTAATGCTGAGACTGTATTAAATGAAAATGATATTCTTCATTTAGTCGGTTTGCCTAAGGATGTAAGCAAGACTGTCAAGCTTTTAGGCATTGAGTCTAAAGACGTGCTTACTACCCATGGTACAGCAATTACTGTAAGACATTTGATCGTTACTAAGAATGAGGTAATGAATCATACCTTATCTGAGTTAGATCTAGAGAAGCAATATAATATCGTTATTTCTCGTGTTTACAGATCCGGCGTGCAGTTTATGCCAAGCCCTGATTTACGTTTGGCCTTAGGTGATGAGCTTAACGTTATTGGTAAGCTTGAGGATGTAAAGAAGGCAGGTAAGGTTGTAGGCGACTCTTCTGCTACTATGAATAAGGTAGCCATGCTTCCTATCTTTATCGGCTTATTCTTAGGTATTTTGTTAGGCTCTATTCCGATTGCAATTCCTGGCGTGCCTACTCCGCTTAAGTTAGGCGTAGCTGGCGGTCCGCTCATCATGGCTATTTTATTAGCTCGCTTTGGCGATACCTTAACTGGCAACCGTTTACATTGGCGTCTGCCTGTTCCGGCATTATCTGCTTTCCGCGAGATAGGTATTACCTTATTCTTAACCATTGTTGGTATTTCTGCTGGTGCTAACGGCTTCTTCAATACCTTAACTCATGGTGACGGCTTGCATTGGATGGCTTGGGCAACCTTGATTTCCTTCATTCCGATTGCGATTGTAGGTTTAGTTGCATTTAAGGTATTTAAGGTTAACTACCTGGTACTTTCTGGTATGATCGCCGGCTCTTATACTGATCCGCCTGCATTAGCTTATGCCAACGGCATGTATAAGGATTCTGAGGCTTCCTCTATTGGTTATGCCACAGTTTATCCTTTCACAATGTTCCTGCGTATTTTGTCGCCGCAGATCATGCTTATTATTGTAGCTTCAATGCTGTAAATTATTATTTATGACAGGAAGTATTATTAAAGCGGAGCGCCCTTATGTATTATGCGGAGTGGGCGGTCCGCTTTTAGCATTTATTTATGGGCTTATAGGCTTTCACCGAGAATTGAAAAGCTCATTTATAAATCCTCTATGGGCTCCGCTATTAATTCCATTATTCTTTTTAAGTCCCCATTTAGCTTCATTATGGCTATTAAAATCCCGTAAAGAGCCATTAAATGGTCAGCCTAAAATAGGCTTTCAGTTTTATTTGCTGCTGCAGCTCTTATGGTGGGCTATTTTATATGCCTTGTATTCATATATAAGCTATAAGACTTCAGAATTATTGGCTATTTATGTAGCAGAGGCTTCTCTTTCTAAGCAATTACAGATTGCAACACCAGAGCAGCTTCGCTTTAGTCATGCTTTGCTTGAAGCATATGCTGTCGCAGGAACATTTTATATCATAGGCTTTGTTCTTATAGTATGCGCAAGCTTTGCCAAAATATTAAACAGCAATAAGCCTTTTACTATAGCTTTAGGTGCTATATGGACAAATTTGCCAGGACTTTTGCTTCTGATCTGCCTGAGCATTGCTGTTTTCAGCATGGTTGAAAAATATTTTGCTGTTCTGAAGCTTCGATATCTGGAGTCTTATATTTTAGGAAAGGAGGCTTTTAAGCCTGATTATTGGTTTATTGCCTTGCGTTTGTATCTATATCAGGCACTGCAGTTTGCTTTTATCTTAGTTAGTGCAGCCTCGCTGCGCCTTGTGACGATAAGAAAGCCTAAAGCTTAAAAAGAGGCGGTAAGATGGCAGAGCGTATTTACGGCTTAGATCCCTTTATTCCAAAAAATGCACAGGTCTTAGTTTTAGGCTCGATGCCTTCTGTTGCTTCTCTGCAGGCAGGCTTTTATTACATGCATAAGCAAAATCGCTTTTTTAAAATTTTAGGACTGTATCTTAATAGTGATTTGGACACTATTGAAAAGCGCAAGCAGGCCTTAACTGCTATGAAGATTGGTCTTTATGATGTAATTGCTTCATGTGTAAGAGAAGGGAGTCTGGACTCTAAAATTCATGATGTCGAGGCTGCTGATATTAAATCCCTATTAAAAAAGCATCCTGGCATTAAGCGAGTTATAACTAATGGGGCTCTATCTAAAAAGCTGTTTTTAAAATACTCCTCTGTGCCTGATATTGAGGTCCTGCATTTGCCCTCTACAAGCCCGGCTAATGCCATGTATAATTTAGAAAGACTGTCTAAGCTGTATATTCCGGCTTTAACGGAGTTCTAGCATGAAAAAACTGTATTTTTTTTTATTTTTGATGGCTGCAGTCGGCTGCGGGTATAGTCAGGAATATACAATTGAGCGCAGCTATACGACAACCTATGTCAAATTAAATCAAAACTGCTCTTTAGAAAAATATGAAAAGCTATGCAAGGGCTATGTAAATTATTTGGTCGGCAGCTTTGAAAATGCGCAGCTACAGCATTTTAATGCCAATATAGATTATGAAGATGAGCTGTCTGTAATCGAATTTCCTCACGCTACGCAAGATCTTAAAGTTGAGCTTATACCTAATCCATGGCATGATTTTGTATCTATTATTGCTCATGTAGCTACTGAAGATGAATTAGGCAAAGAGAATTTTATTGAGGTAATCAACGTCAACTCTAAGACCTTTAAGCTGATTACATTTGCAGATTTATTTAAAAAGCCGCTCATAGCTTCAATGATCTGCGCCCGCAAGCTTGAGGCTAAGTATAAAGATAATAATATGGAATTATTTCCTTTAGTAGTTGCCTCTATGGAAGTAAATCCTACGCGTTTTTTAATTTATCCTGATGCAATTGAATTTATCTTTCCGCCTAATTTAGTAGAAAAAGGCAATCAGGATAATAAATTATTGGTAAAGATTTCTGAACTGTCAGAGGCTGAACCTAGTTTAGAATGGTTTTCGATAGAAAAATAGTAGCAACTTTTTATAATAAAATTTTAGATCGCATTTTAAAATTGAAGTTTATAATTTATTTTTAAGGAGTAAAAAAGGCTTGTTTTTTTAAACAAGCCTTATATGTATATACTAAATATTATTTTTGCTCGTCAATAGCTGGAAGTTTTCCTTTTAATTCCTTGTCGACAATATTAGCAACACAAG
>CAJKNC010000072.1 GCA_905201175.1 uncultured Succinatimonas sp. | reverse complement strand
TGATAAATATTAATTTTATTTATATTAAGAAAATAAAAATTTAAGACTTTTTGATAAAAATTTCGCAGATATCAGCTTATTATGTTCATTTATTTAATAATATGCTTGATATAAAAAAATTAAATATTATGTAAAGCCTAAAATTAGGAGTAAATATGCAAAATTTTGATCTGCATGTGCCATGTCATTTGGTCTTTGGTAAGAATCGCATTGAAGAATTGCCAAAAATTATCTCTAAATTTGGTAAAAAGGTTTTATTGACATATGGCGGCGGCAGCATTAAGCGCACAGGATTGTATGATAAGGTAAAAAGCTTACTTGCAGATTGCGAGATCTTTGAATTATCAGGCATTTCTCCTAATCCGAAAATCTCTTCCGTTAGAGCTGGTGTTGATATCTGCAAGCGCGAGAATATTGATGTAATTTTAGCCGTAGGCGGCGGCAGCGTTATTGACGCTTCAAAAAATATCAGTGCCGGTTTTGGCTATGATGGTGATCCTTGGGACTTAGTTTTAGATCCTAGCAAGATTGGTAAGGTTCTTCCTATTGTTACAGTTTTAACCTTATCTGCAACTGGCAGTGAATTTGATAACAGCGCGGTGATTTCAAATCCAGAAACCAATGAAAAATTACCTTTATTCGGACCTGGCAAGCTTGATCCGGCTTATTCAATCTGCGACCCTCAATACACTTATACTGTTCCAGCAAATCAAACTGCAGCCGGAGCTGCAGATATTATGTCTCATACTTTTGAGCAGTATATTGTCATGGAAGGCAACGAGATGTCAGACAGCATGTGTGAGGCAGTGCTGCGTACTGTAATTAAATATACTCCGATTGCTATTGCTGACGGTAATAATTATGAGGCTAGAGCCAATTTGATGATGGTAAGCTCTTTTGGCTGCAATGGACTCTTAGCTATGGGGCGTACGCCTTCTCCTTGGGTTTGTCATGGTATTGAGCATGAGATAAGTGCCTTTACTGATATTACTCATGGTTATGGCTTAGCCATTATTACTCCGCATTGGATGCGCTACAGCTTAAATGAGAAGACGGCTTCTCGTTTTGCTCAATATGGCGTTCGCGTCTTTGGCCTGGATCCGAATACTCCGATTATGGAGCTTGCAAACAAGGCTATTGATAAGACCGCTGAATTCTTTAAGAGCATAGGCTTGCCTTCTACCTTAAGCGAGCTTGGAGTAGGTTCGGAGCATTTTGAGGAAATGGCTGATCATCTTGCAAAATTCTGGTCTCCATTAGATACTGCTATTACCCCTGTAGATAGAGATGGTGTTTTAGAAATTTTAAATAATAGTCTTTAGTAATTTAAAAAAATAATGAGCATACTAAGCCGCAGGATCTCAAAAATCTGCGGCTTTTTTAGGCGTAAGCTGTATCAAGAAATTTTGCTTAAGATATAAGCTAAGCTTTTTTATTTATGTGCAATTGATTGAAAATAATAAAAGTTATCATTTTTATTTGCAATTTGTAAGCTAAAATTAAGCACAGTACATAAATTTTGGGGAGGCGAAGATGCAATTATCGTCATACTGCAGATTAAAACCTGATCATAATGGTATAGTCGGTCAGGGGGTTCATTTTGAAAGAATTAGAAGAGTTACCGGCTATTTAGTAGGCACTTTAGATAGATTCAATGATGCAAAGCGTGCCGAAGAGCGTGATCGCGTGAAACATATGCATGTTTAAGCTTAAGCCCTCAATATTGAGGGCTTTTTAATAAATATAAGAGTTTATGGAACTTACTTCTTTGGAAATTCAGCGTTATAAACGCAATATAAATGTTAAAGAAATTGGGATCTTAGGGCAAAAAAAACTTAAAGAATCAAAGGTACTAATTGTGGGCTGCGGCGGCTTAGGCTCGCCAGCAGCTTTATATTTAGCAGCGTCAGGCGTAGGTCATTTAGGTCTTGTAGATGACGATATTGTGGAGATTTCCAATTTACAGCGTCAGATTCTTCACAGCACAGCTAAGATCGGCACGCCTAAGGTAGAATCAGCGCGAGAGACACTTTTAAGATTAAATGATGGCATTGAGATAAAGACATATGCCTTAAAGCTAAGCTTAGATAATTTTGCTGCTATAGCCTGCGGTTATGATTTTATTTTAGATTGTACTGATAGTCTTAAATCAAAATACTTGATTTCAGATGGAGCTGTTAGCATTAAAAAACCTTTTTGTCATGCAGCCGTGATGCGCTTTACCGGACAGATTATGACTTGTATCCCTGGCAAAACTCCTTGCTATCGCTGTATTTTTGGAGATCTTCCTGAAGATGGTGCTGCAGCAGATCCTGCCTCTTTAGGGGTAATCGGGGCAATGTGCGGCATTATGGGCAGTTTGCAGGCTTTAGAGGCAATTAAGTTTTTAACCTCCTGTGGCGAGACCTTAAAGGGATATATGCTTACAGTAGACGGGTTAACTTTAAATATAAAAAAATTGAAATTACCAAAATGCAATAAGAATTGCTTATCCTGCAGCATGATTCAAGAAAAATAAGTCAGCAAAATTTTAATTTCTGTTTTTATGCTGTACAGTTTTTGTTATATGTGTATTGAATTAGTTCTTGTTAATTCATACTATGTTCCTAAAAGGAAATAATTTAAATTTTTTAATGAATTTTAAATGTAATTTTCAGTATTTTTTGAGGTAATAATGCGTAAAGTTTGTCTTTTAGCAGCTGTAGTAGCTTCTGCTTTAGCCGCCGCTCCATCTCAGGCGTCATTTTGGTTGACTCCGACTTTTTCAACTACAAGTGCTGCCGATTTTGATGATTTTGACGGTGATGTCAGCTCCACAAGTTATGGACTTATGGGTGGAAATGAATATTTTACTCTAGGCTATAAGGGTACTTCTTATGATTTTTCAGGCCCAGAGCTTTTTGATGACATGAGTCTGCTGTTTGCAGATTTGCATTTTAAAGATAATTTTAGTGCCCAATGGGGATATTTTGCAGGCATCGGCGCCGCTTTCGGCTGGGAAGATGATTTTGATGCAACTGAAAATTATAATATCAGACCTAGAGCCGGCTTAACTTATGCTATCAATGGCGATTATAGGATTTCAGGCGGTATCGGAGCTAATATCAATGAGCCTGACTCAAAGGTATATCCTATTATTACCTTAAATTATCGCAACAGCTCTGATTATGGCTTATCTTATGTCTTCGGCTTCCCGATGATTGATGCTCAATATCGTTTCAGCGAATTCTTAGCTTTAAACGGCAAGGTCACTGCTGTTCCTGTAAATCAGGATATCTATCAGCTAAGTGATGACAGTTCTGTAGCTCGCGGCGGTTATTTAGCAGAAGAGGCAGCAGAGGCTAATATAGGCGTAACTATTACTCCGATTCAGGCCTTTAGCGTTACTGCAGGTGTTGGAGTTAAATTCGCTCATGAATATAAGATTTACAATAGGCATGGCGATGAGATCAGATCTTTTGATACCGATCCGTCAGGACAGGCTTATATAGGATTTAATGCCCGCTTCTAATCGAAATATACGCGATACGGTGAAAACAGATTAGTCATTATTAATAAAGCTCTAAAACATAAGTTTTAGAGCTTTTTATATTTTTTAGTCTTTTACCTTAGTTATGCCGCAGGCTGCTGCGGTGAAGACTACGTCAGAAGAACTATTTAAAGCTGTCTCAGTTGAGTCTTGAATTACGCCTATGATAAAGCCTATGCCTACAACCTGCATGGCAATATCATTGCTGATGCCGAATATAGAGCATGAAAGCGGAATCAGCATTAAAGAGCCGCCGGCAATGCCTGAAGTGCCGCAGGCACACAGTACAGAAGCAATACACATCAATAAAGCAGAAGCAAAATCAACATGGATGCCTAAGGTGTTGACGGCAGCCATGGTCATAACGACGATAGTGACTGCAGCACCAGCCATATTGATAGTACAGCCTAAAGGAATAGAAATAGTATAGGTTTCACGCGGAACGCCTAACTTTTCGCACAAGCTTAAGTTTACAGGAATATTCGCAGCTGAAGATCTTGTAAAGAAAGCTGTAATTGCTGATTGAGTGATGCTAGTAAAAACTAACGGATAAGGATTTTTACGGGTAACTGCAAAAACTATCAGCGGATTTACAATGAAAGCAATGATAAGCATGGTGCTGACTAAAACTAAAACAACATGCAAATAATTCAGTAAATTATAGAAACCGCCTTCCTGAGTGCAAGAAGAATAAACTAGGCCCATCACGCCTAAAGGCGCGAAGCGAATTACAATTCTGACAACGCCTGATACAGTTGAGGCCAAATCTCCCAAAACTTCTTTAGTGGCAGGCTTGGAGACGCGGAATAATAAGCCAAATGCAATACCCCAAACTAAGATGCCGATATAGTTGCCGGTAATAAGCGCATTGATAGGATTATCTACAGCCTGACGAATAAAGTTTAGTAAAACCTCGGAAATTCCCTTAGGGGTAGCGTTAGTAGCAGCATTTGCTAAGGTATTGAAGGTGCTTGGGAATGTAGTTGCCATAATTAAGGCTACTAAGGATGAAAGCACCATTGATGCAAAGTAAATGCAGATAATAGGCTTCATATTAGTTTTAGAGCCCTTATCCTGACGAGCAATAGAGGCTGAAACTAATACAAAAACCAATAATGGAGCAATGGCTTTTAAAGCACTGACAAATAGCGTGCCTAAGGTGGGCAGTACAAGCGGATCATGCGGGATGATGGCTGCAAGTATAATGCCTGCGATCATGCCGATTATGATCTGTAAGATGAAAGGTACTTTGTTTAGGATCTTATATAAAGATCCTTGCGGATTTATAGGATGCAACATTTTTTTAACCTCAGAAAATTAGGTTATGCAATTATATTGCAAATTTTGTTCAAATTTACGAGAAAAATAGAAAGGATTGTATAAAAGCCTTTATTTATTTCACAAATTTTAATTTTTTTATCTAAATTTCAAATATTCATTTAAAAGAATGATAGGTAATTTTTGTGGCAAAAAGTCTGGCTGTTTTTTTTTGAGAAGAAATAATTTTGAGAACGTATCAAAAAATTATTGATCTATTTTTTTAATTAGCATATGCTTACAAGCGTTAGCATATGCTTACATATATGGATATTTAATAGTAAGCTGAGCTTGATGCGGAAATTTATAAAATAAACGGAATTCAGACACTATGAAGACTTTAGATAATCTAAAAGTTGGAGAGAATGCTTTGGTATCTAAGATCCATGGAGAAGGAACCTCTTTACGCCGTCGTCTTCTTGATATGGGTATTACTCCGGGTACATTAATTTTAAAGGTAAGAAGTGCCCCTTTAGGAGATCCGATGGAATTTAATCTGCGCGGCTATTCTTTAACTATCAGAAAAAGTGATGCTTCTTTAGTGGAGATCAATTAAAAATGACTGAAAAAAGATTTGCTTTAGTAGGTAATCAAAACTGCGGAAAAACTACTTTATTTAATGCCTTAACCGGTTCTAATCAATATGTCGGCAACTGGCCTGGCGTCACAGTTGATCAGGTAATCGGCAAGATATCTTCTAAAGATTGGGACATTATTGATTTACCTGGTCTTTATTCATTATCTCCATATTCTGCAGAAGAAGTTGTCAGCCGTAATTTTCTCTTGTCGGATGATTATGACGTTATTTTAAATGTTGTAGATGCTTCTCATCTTGAGAGATCTCTGTCTTTGACCTTTGAGTGCTTGCCGATGAACAAGCCTATGGTCATAGCTTTAAATATGATCGACATCTTAACTGCACGCAATATTAAGATTGATTTTGATAAGCTTTCAGAGCAAATCGGCGTAAAGGTTGTTCCTATATCTGCGGCTAATAAACAAGGACTTGACGAATTAGTAAAGGCTTTATCAGAGGCTCAGCTGCCGAAAAAGAATATAAATATTTATCCTGAGCTTGTTCAGAAGATAATTTCTGATATCGGTAAGCTGTTAGGCGATGTTACTGAATCTGCAAAGATTTTTATTAGCACAGCTTTGCTTCAGGGCGATAAGATTTATTTAGATAGCTATAAGCATAATGAAGTTTTATTAAATAATGTTGCCCGAGGCCGAGCTTTAATTGAAAGCGAATTTAAAATCGATGCCGAAAGCTTCTTCCCGCAGCAGCGCTATCATTTGATTGAAAAAATTGTAAAGGCAGCTACGACAAATAAAGGCTCTATGAAGTCAACTTTGAGCAATAAAATTGACAATATCGTTACTAACCGTATTCTTGCCTTACCGATTTTCTTAGCTGTTGTATGGCTTGTTTATTATATTGCCGTACAAACTATCGGCACTATGGGGACTGATTATGCTAATGATGTTATATTTGGCGAAATCGTACCGTCCTTTGCTTCATCTATATTAGACAGCGCCAGCGCTCCTCAGTGGCTGTACTCACTGATAATTGACGGCGTTATTGGCGGTGTAGGAGCAGTTTTAGGCTTTCTGCCGCAGATGATAGTCATGTTCCTGATGCTCTCTTTCTTAGAGCAGTGCGGCTATATGACGCGTGTGGCTTTTATCCTAGACAGTATTTTCCGTCATTTTGGCTTGTCGGGGCGTAATTTTATTCCTATGGTTGTTGCTACAGGCTGCGGTGTTCCTGCGCTGATGGCAAATAAAACTATAGATAATATTAATGAAAGACGTATAGGCTTAATTACTACAACTTTTATTCCATGCAGTGCTAAATTGCCGATTTTAACGATGATCTTCGTGGCTTTCTTTGATGGTCAAGCCTGGTTTGCTCCTTTCGTTTACGGCATGTCGATCTTTTCTGTAATTATTACCGGCATTATTTTCAAAAAAAATAGAGCTTTTAAAGAGCCGGTTTCTCCTTTTGTGATGGAATTGCCTGATTATCATATGCCGACCTTATTTAATATCTTCAGGGCTACTTATGAGCGCTGCAAGGCATTCGTTATTAAAGCCGGTACCATTATATTTTCAGTAGTAGTTATTGTATGGTTCTTATCCAATTTTAACTTTACTTCTGAAGGCTTTGGCATGGTAGAGGTTAACGATTCCTTATTAGCCGCTATAGGCTCTTCAATTGCCTTTATATTTGCTCCTTTAGGCTTTGGAACCTGGCAGGCAACTGTAGCTGCTATTACAGGACTTTTAGCTAAGGAAAATGTTGTCGGCACATTGGCTGTAACCTTAGGGCTAAACGGTGATTTTGAAGGCGGTGAAGAGAGCTTGAATGCAGCTTTGCAGGGCCATTTCGGCATGGGAATTGTTGCTCTTTCATATCTGACATTCAATATGTGGTCAACCCCGTGCGTAGCTGCTTTAGGAGCTATGAAGCGTCAATTAGGCTCAAATAAGTGGTTTATTTTTGCAATTGCTTATATGAGCTTATGGGCATATAGCTTAGCGCTTATTATCTATCAGTTAGTAGGCTTTGCTTTAGGCTATGTACAGTTTTCTGCTTATACTGTAGCTGCTATTTTGGTTTTAGCCTTCATTTTGTTCCTGGTTTTCCGTCCAGAACGCAAGGCTACTACTGAGATCCTGATTCCTTCTAAGAATATTTAAGCATAAGCTGTATCAGTTTTTTAAACAGCTGCTGACTGGAAAAAAAGAGAGCTTAAAAGCTCTCTTTTTTTATGAAGATATTAAGCAATATCAGATATGTTCTATGAAATATATTAAATGAAAAGCGGCTTATTTGAGAGCGGAGCTAACTGGAATTCATTTATGAATTTTCTAAGGCTGATTTATTTTATCTAAAATTTTAGATTGCAAAAAATTTTTTATAATCAAAAAGTAAAAAAATGAAATTTATTTGCATTAACAAAATTAAAGCTCCTTTAAGGGCGCTGAATTTTGAAAAGACCAGGAACAGTAAAGTAATGATAGCGTTTACATCGGCATAAAAAAGCTATTTTTATAGGATAAAAAAAATCCCTGTTGGAGGAACAGGGATATAAATATCTGCTTTTTGGAGTTACGTGAATTTCAATAAAATATGAAATTCAAGACAATCCATCAGAACACAACGTTAAGATGATGAAAATATTTTACATAAGATGAAGCTTACATACAATAGCAAGATGAGAAAATTTTTTAAAAAGTGTGATCGTTTCGTAAAATTGGTATAAGCAGCTATAGATT
>CAJKNC010000071.1 GCA_905201175.1 uncultured Succinatimonas sp. | reverse complement strand
GGTTTCTTTGCTGGGAATTTTATAGTTAAGATCTTCCCGCTGCGAGCTTTTATCTGAAAGCTCTATAAGAGCATTATTTTGTTCCTGATTGCGCATGGACCATTCCTTTAAGATCTTAGTGTGCTCATTTAGGACTTTCAGCATGGAATGCAGCTCAGACTGGCTGTCTGCAGCTGAAGCTTCAAATGACAGCAGCGACAGTAAAATCAGATATTTATGCATAGAGTAAAGGCTCCTTTATGAATTTGGATTGTAAGGGGAGGGAAAATACAGATCTTCCGTAACGGCAATGCTCAATAAAAATCCCGGAGCCACCTTTAAGGTCGGCGAAATGTTCAGATTGCGCTCAATGACTTTAGACAAGGCTGAGCTTAGATTATCGCTAAGGGCATCTCCCATAGCTCCGCGAAATGAATCATCGTCATAGGAGCTGTCATGAATATAGCCTGAGGCGGTTATAGTTGACATTAAAAGGCAGCCTGAAAGCAGTTCAAAAAAATGATTATCTGCATCAGCAGCCAATCCGGCATAGCCGTCGGTGCTTTGTCCGGGCATGGCATTTAATCTAAGCGATCTGCCGTCAGGGAAAATCAGGCGGCTGAAGCCTAAAAATACTCTTTTCTGCGCAAAGCGGGCATTAGAGCCGTATTGACCGACAAGACGGCTGCCTTTAGGGATTAGCAGATGGCTGCCTGTAGGAGTATCGAGAATATTATCTGTAACCTGCGCGGTAATTTGGCCTGGCAGTTCAGAATTGATGCCAGTCAGCAGAACAGCCTGAATGACGCTGCCTTCAAGCAGGCAGTAAGGGCTTTTAGGACTTTGAAGCTTTTCATTCTGCGCTGCAGCTTGTTTTTTCAATTTGGCATAGGCATTTAGGGTGCTGTCAGAGACGCTGTGCTCTTCTTCTGGATGATTATTCTCAAAAGCCAGCTCGGAACTTTTATTTAGATTAACCTTTGAGCTTGCCGTTAAGGCCTGAGCATAGCCGTTATCTGCGGCAGCTTCTTTGGGTGCAGCTTTTGGATAAGGACGCGTATTTCGGACAGTCTCCTGATTTTCCTCATTAGTTTTGCCGTAGCGCAGTCTTGAAGGGGGCAGGAGCTCCTGATAGCGGCGATAATCATCCTCGTAGCTGCTTTGCGATCTCTCAAAGGCTAAAACCTCGTTTTTAGCCTGCAGCTCCTGAGGAGTCAGACTTTCCTGGGCATTATCTTGCATTTCCTGCCTTTGGCTCTGCAGCTTTAAATTAAAGCTGTTTTCACGAGCTTTCCTTAGCTGATATTCCATATCATAGGGAATAGTCGGAATTGGAGGGTTAAGCTCTTTTTTAGGTGAAGTTAAAACAAAAACCGCCAGCAGGCTTATAAGGCAGAAGCCTAAGACTAAGAACAAAGGCAGTTTATTGATATTGCCTTTTTTTAAGCTATGATTTTGTCCTTCCATAATCAGCCTCTTAAGCTTATATCGCAGCTTTTGCCTTCATTATTTGCGCCTAATAATAATCGAGCATGCTTTACGATGCCGTCGACAATATAGGTCCGCCCTTTGATGCGGTAATTGGCGCTGTGGAGATTTTCTTCAGTAAAGATGAGTCCTGTTTCTTCAACCAGCATTAAAGCCGGCATTTGGGATAGAGCTATTTCTTTAGGCATCTGTATATAGGTACGGCTGCTGTCATGCCAGACCTTCTGCGGGGTTATCTCGTAATCGCCTGAGATTTCATAAACATCTAAACTTGCATAATTTGACTGCACTGTGCCGTCTACTAAGACGCTGTAGGCCTGCGTCTCATTTTCAAAACTATCATTTTCACCGCTGAAATAATCAAGGGACGGAGATGTAAAGCTCGTCTTAGGGTAAGAGAAGCGAACTGACGGCATAAATTCCTTTGCAGATGATTTTAAGCGGATATGATAGGTGCGTCTGTCGGTAGTCACTACCATGGAGGTAGACAGATTAGCCGCTAAGGGCTTGATGATTAAGTGCTCTGTACGGGTTTGATTATTGCCGGAAATAGCGCTTTCGATATTCCAGCGGGCGCTGTCTCCTAAGGTGACCTCACGGATCCGCTCGCCCATTTCAAAGGCCAGATCACTTATCTCTAAAATAGAGCAGACAATAGTAGGGTGTCCTGAACCGAATCTGAATACCACCTCTCCGGGAGCTGCTGCAACGCCAGCTAGCGTCTGAGCTTTAAGGCTTTCAAGATCGTTTAAGGTGCGGATATCGCGTGCATCTAAAAAATTTTGATTGTAATTATCAAATTCAGCCATAGAGTCGGCTCTGGCAATATTTATAAGCACGCATGACAGAATGAGAATCGTCTTCTTTTGCATAATTTTTCCTTAAGGCTGATTTTCAAAGCGCTCGCTTAGGCGGATGTCGGTAATAAAAATACCTAGAGGGTTAAGCTTCAGCGAATTTAGAGAGCGGTGCTTTACCCGCACCAGCTCATAAGTTATCTGAGCGCGCATTTTCTGCCTTTTGTGGCTTTTGCTGAAATCAGTAGTTTCAATCCAGTCAATTTGAAAGGTTTTTTGCGCAGCACGGATGAGATTCTGCAGCTCTACCTTTACATAGCGATCTTTTAAGAAAGGATCCTGTTTTTGATAATAGTCATCCACATAGGCTAAGGCAGAGCTTTTATCCTTAAGATGCGCATAGATATATTCGATGTCTCGTCTCTTAAGATCGTGATCGTCGCCAGCGCATCTGAGCTTTTCTAAAAAATCGCATAAAGTTGTTGCAATAATTTCCTCAGGAATGCCGTCGGCAGCTTTTAAAGCGCCGGAGGTCAAAATTGCTCCTTGGCGATCGACTGTGACGATATAAGGAATAATCTCCTGCTTGAACATCTGAAAATACAATAAAGCTCCCAGGCTTAAAAAGCCGAAAGCAGCGCTTAGGAGTACTGCCGAAAGCGGCAGGAGATCGCGGCGCAGGCTCTCCTTTAGCAGATTTATATCTTCAAGTCCTTTATAGTTGTTTTTCATTAAAGCTCCCGATAAAAGTCAGGCCCATATTTTTTATGGAGATCGTCAATAATCAGGCGATCCTTTGGAGATGCGGCGGATAAAAGCTTTAATTCCTCATCTGAGAGAACAGGAATAAAGCCTTCAAAGGCAGAGGCCTTCTGCATAAATACATCGCGTTTTTTTATGCCTGCAGCGATTTTCTTAATCTGCTGCTCAAGCAGTCCTAAATTTAGATAGTCATCAAGAGACGGCTTCTGCAGAGCATCAGGATTTGGCAAAAAGAAGCGTGTTTTTATGCAGTCAATTAGATTTTCATAGATAGGACTGTGCCTTAAGTCGCTAAGACTTTGGGTAGCTAAAATTACAACGGCATTATTTTTTCTTAAGGTTTTAATCCATTTTAAAATTTCCTGGGCACATATTTGATCTTTGAGCATCAGCCAGGCTTCATCTATAACGATTGCACCTGGATGCGAGCCGTCAAACTTGCGCGAGATTAAATTAAAAATATGTTTTAAGACAGGGATCTGTATACTTTGTGAATAATCAAAAAGAGAGCCGCATTCAAAGAGGGTAAAGTCCTTGTGCAGATCTGGATTCTTGTCACCGTCAAATATTCCTCCTGAGAGCTTTTGACTGCTGTATTCATCTAAAACAGCTTTTATTCTTCTTGAACTGATTAAAAGCTTAAGTGAGCTGATGCCTCGGCCTAAATCAGGCTTAGCGGCGATTATTTTTAAAGCCTCTGAGATTTCATGCAGCTCATAGCCGTCGGTCTTGATGCCGTGAAGCTCTAAAATAGTCTCAATAAACTCTAAAGCTGAATTAAAATCTGCAGCGCTGTCTAAATATTCAAATGGACAGAGCGCAGTTTTTTCATTGAGATCGATAATGTCCCCATTTAAGGCCTTATTAAGCGCATAAAAAGAGAGGCCTTTATCAAAGCAGAAGATCTGCATGTCGCTGTAGCGGAGAAGATTGAGCATTAAATGGCCTAAAAAAACGCTTTTGCCGGTTCCAGGAGGTCCGATGACAATGGCATTGCCTAGATCCTTATCATGCAGATTTACAAGAATAGTACTTTTATCAAGCGCTTTAGCCTGCAAAAGAGAGCTTGCATGAGGACCGTATAGAGGATTAGGACTTTGGCTTTCGCTTAAATGCAGTTGTCCTAAGGGCAGTAAATCTCCAAGAATGGATGAAGAGATCAGATTGCGTCTTAAATTTTGATTTAGGTGGCCTGGAAGAGAGCCTAAATAGGCTTCAATTGCATTTATAGTTTCAACTCGAGCGCCGAAGCCTAAAAATTCAATGGCTTTTACTGTTTTCTCGCAGAGAGTCTGTAAGTATTCAAAATCCTCATTCATGATGATAATCTCTGCAGTATATTTCCCGAAGATTTCATCTCCTGAATCTAAAAGCCTTTGCGCCTCCTTAAGATCTTCTAGCTGCGCTTGAGCATCAGCATTGAGATTGTCTCCCTGTATATTGAAAATCTGCGCCACTATGCCTTTACGGCGCTGCTTCCACAGGCGTCTGTAGCGCTCTAAATTTAGCGCCGATTCTAGTTTATCCTGACAGATAAAGCGCGTATTGAAGCGATATTCATGCTCAAGGTGCGTCAGGCTGTTTAAAATCAGGAAGGTAGATTCTGACGGCAGTCCTTCAATAGCGATGCAGGCTATATATTTTTTACCGATTTGCGGACACAAGCCGCCCTTAAAGTCCTTTGAGGATAAGAGCGCGTCCAGATAGAGATGACTTTTAGGATAAGCCTGAGGAAGCATATCCATGAAGATGCAGCTTCTAATAAAGCTTAAGGCATCATGAGAGCGGATAATAGTGTCGTTATTTATGCCTAAAAGCTTTAAAGAGCAGATATTCTGCAAAGCATTTACCGTAGATTGGCATTTATCGGCAAAATTTTTCAGGATGATTTTGGTCTGCAGTTTGGGATCTTTTCCGTATGCCTTATTTGCAGTAAAGAGACTGCTTAAATTTCTGATAGTCTGCAGATCGCCGCGATAGCATAATGTGAGGTAGAAGCTGGTTTTAAAGCCCGGATTGCGTATAAAGCAGTGCTGGCGTTTTTTATCAAAATATAAGGCGGCCTTATTGCTGCCTTTAAAAGCCACCTGATATTCCCGCTCTTTTGCGCGTAACGCATCAAACTGCAGAGAAAATCTGCCGTCAAGCTTGCTTAATACCTGCTGGCACCGCAGGCGCAGGCTTTCAAGCTCCTTAGGAGCGGTACTGCTGTCTATAATCGGAGTGAATTCATAGATCCTGCATAAAGCACCGTTTTTAAGGACGATAATATCGTTATCGGTTAATGTCGCATATTCAAGCAAATCACAAAAGGCTGGCGCTGCTGCATGCTTATGCCTTAAATTTGGCAGCCTGCAGACAATCATGAATAAGCAGCCTAAGCTTAGGAGTCCTAAGCTTAAAGCACTGCTGATTATAAAAACATTAATCATGATCTACCCTCTATAGACGGATTTATAGCTGTGAGCCTGAGCTGCATATAGATGGGCATATCTCTGATAGCGCAGATAAACCTTGCGCAGCATAATGTCGCTTTTGGCCATGCTTCTTAAAAAAAGAAAGCCGGTTAAAAAGAAAATTATCGCTATGCTGAAGCTTTCTTTGCTTAAATTAGTCAGCGCAATGATGATGGCTATTACGATTAGGAACATGCATAATTCGCGATCGCAGCCTAAAAAAGTATGCGATCTTAATAAAGATTTATGAATGGCAAGCTTTTGCATCAGCAGACTCCTGCATATAGATCCTGAGCTAAAAAATGCTGCAGAGATTTTTCTTCATAGGAAGCTTTACGGGACTGCAGCTTCTGCGTGATTTGAGGATTTTGATAGTCGCAGATTGCGGCGCCGTTGAAGAAATTGCTCATCAGAGAATTAGCTCCTATAAGCATGGTCATTACCAGAATGATGTAGATAAAGGAGCGCATGAAGCGGCCGATTTCGCCGCCTGTAAAAATTAAGGTAGCACCGCAGGAAAAAATGCCGATTACATCAGCATTTACTATTGGTGAATATGTAGATATGGATAAAGGGGTACAGCTGACAGCGATTCCTGCAGCGATTTTAGCCAGCTTTCATATGGAAGCTGCGTGCCCCCTGTTTGAGAGGCAAAGGATAGCTTGCTTATAAATAAGAGCCCTAAAAGGTAAAGTTTATTCATATACTGTCTCCAATCAATTCAAAGATAAAATTCTGTCCGTCAAAAGCTTTTAAGCGGGCAATTTGAACAATTCTGCGCTTAGGCGTATTTGTCAGCTGCACTACCAGATCTACTGCATCGGCAATTAAAGGTTCGATCTGTCTTGGCGCGCGCGGATGACGCGAGACTAATAAGACCAAACGCTTGAGAGTCTGAGAAATCGAGCCTGCATGAATGGAGGCAATTCCGCCGCGATGGCCGGTACAGAGGGCATCTAAAAGATCTAAGGCCTCGGCGCCGCGGACCTCGCCTATGACGATGCGATCTGGCCGCAGGCGCAAGGATGAGCGCAGCAAGGTACTTATTGATACCGCTTCGTTTGCCAGGAGGCTTATGCTGTTATCAAGCCTTAAATCAAGCTCGCGGGTATCCTCAATGCAGATTAATCTCTCAGAAGGAATGCTGTCAGCAATATAGTCGAGCAGTGCTTTGATTAGGGTGGTTTTGCCGCATGATGTCGGCCCGCTTATAAGCAGGCTTTGATGAGTTTTTAAAGCATCCTCAAGCAGATGACATTGATTTGCGGTAAGAAAGCCTTTTAAAGCAAGATCTTTAAGACTTATATCTTTTGCGCTGTGCTTGCGGATGCAGAAGCAGGGAGCTTTTACCAAGGGAGGAAGCAGAGCCTCAAAGCGGGAGTGATTGTAAGGAATTTCTGCTGAAATAATTGGACATTCACGCTTGAGATTGAAATCAACTAAGCCTGCAACAGTTAGAATTAAGGTTTGTGCAGAGGCCGCATCCATAAATTTAGAGAAGAGCATGCCTTTTTGCTGGTGCTCAAAAAATAGCTTACCATCCGGATTAAGCATAATTTCGCTTACATTGGGATCTTCTAAAAGTTTTAAAACATCATCTCCAAGAGCATAATGCAGACGCTGTAAATCTGTAGCCATAATTACCCTCCTTTTTGTAAGTTTAAGGAGGTGCAATTCTGAACTTAAAAAAAGAGCGCAGTTTATGCCTAATTAGATAGCTTGAATATGAAAATATTCTATAAGTGATTAAAATATCAAAGAAAATAAAAAGTATTAGGTTTAATGATATTAAAAATAGATATGCGATAAATAAGCAGGCTGCTTTTGCTGATTGATGATCAATACCCTAAGGCAAATGGTCTTGCTTAAAATAATAATGCCCATAATCCATAGGATGGGTGGGCACGGTTATCGCTATAGATTTGGTATAGGTTGATATTATTTAAAGCATATTTTTTAATTAAGAGCCAAATAAATCAGCTTATCTGTCTTATCTGCCATAAACAGAGGGATGTTCAGCAAGTCATTATCCAGCTTTAGATTATCAAGCGAGAAGCGGATGCGAAGCTTAACCTGATTTGGAAACAGCTCCTTGAATTTTTTAAGACTTCGGCTGTTGGTATTAGCTTCAGATTTAACTTCTGCAGGGAAAATATCGTTTTCGCGCTGAATCAGGAAATCTACTTCATAAGGAGGATTTGTCTGCAAAGGTCATGGGATCAACCTGCATAAAATTAACCTTGCCTACTGGGAAAGAAGATGGCTTTGCCAAGGCAATACCTAAGAGAGAACCTGCACAGGATGATACTGCGGAGCATTTTCACATAAATACTTCATAGAGCTGATGACATTAGGGCAGTCCTGTATTTCGTCAAAAATAATGAGAGTCTTTTCCGGCAGGATCTTCTAGCTGCTTGCCAGCATTAGGTTCTGTAAAATTCGGTCTATGTTCTTGGTTGTTTCGAAAAATTGTTTGTATTCTTCATTTTCATCAAAATTGAAATATGCTGTATTTTCATAATATCGCTTTCCGAATTCCTTTAAGATCCAAGTCTTACCGACTAGACGTACTCCCTTTAAAATTAAAGGCTTGCGGTAGGGAGAATTCTTCCAGGCAAGAAGCTATTTTAAAATTAATCGTTCCATATATGTCATCACACTTTTATAAGGAATTTAGTGTTT
>CAJKNC010000070.1 GCA_905201175.1 uncultured Succinatimonas sp. | reverse complement strand
TTTTTTTATACTAAAAGTGATCAAGATCACTGGAAATATTTATTATTTTTTTTTATTATTTTGGTCAATATCTCTAGTATTATAGACAAATCGTGTAACTAAATATATCGATATAAATAAATGCAAGGCGGTATGGTTCAGTTAATGCCAGATATTCTGTTTAGATCCAAAGCTTTCTGCAAAAGCTTATGGCCTTGTGCAATAAGCTTGGAGCTTATTTTCAGAGTATTTTTATATCAAGATGCTGCAGTTAAAAATTCAAAAAAAATCCAAGGTATTAACGATAGCATTACATCAAAATTCTGGATTTTGGCCAATTATATATATTTATGTTCAGCCACTAGCTGCAAATTTTACTTTTCCCATGAAAAACTGCTTATAGCTAAGAATATACTGATATCGGTTATATGCATATTTTCTCTTTGCGGTACTTTAGGATCTTTTGCAATGAATAAAATTAAGAATTTAACTAATTTGGTAAATTATTATCTTGCTTTTATTCTGAATTTTCATAATAGATCCCGCAAATTTTAAATAGCTAATGGATTTGGAGCCTAGGAACTAATTCTAATTACACAGGTGAAAAAATGGATGTTTTAAAATTTATTGCAGAAAATCGTTTAGTAGCAATCTCGCGTCAGGTTTACGGCGATAATTTATTAGAGTCAGCTAAAGCTATTGTTGACGGAGGAATTAAGCTTTTGGAGATCACTTTTGATCAGGCTGATAGCGATTGTCTGAAGCTGACGCCTTCTTCAATTAGCCTTGTTAAGAAGACTCTAGGAGATAAGATTTGCGTTGGCGCTGGAACAGTTATGACTGTAGAGCAGGCTCGTGCAGCTAAGGATGCCGGCGCAGATTTTGCTTTAGCTCCTAATGTCGATTTCGAAGTTATTCATGAAATGAATAAATTAGGATTAATTTCTGTACCTGGTGCTTTTAGCCCATCTGAGATTGCTGCGGCTTATAAAGAGGGAGCCGATATTGTTAAGGTATTCCCTGCTGCTAATTTAGGCGTAGATTATATTAAAGCTATTCGCGGACCTATTAACCATATCCCTCTTATGGCTGTAGGCGGAGTTAGTGCAGATAATGTGAAGGCTTTTTTAGATGCAGGATGCGGCAGTGCCGGCATAGGATCAAATATTATCAATAAGAAGAGAGCTTCTGCCGGAAAATTTGATGAAATTCGCCAGGCTGCTTTAGAGTTTTTCAATGCAATTCATTAGGAGATAAGAAATGAGCGTTAAGAATTTTGTAGTTATGGATTGGGGTTCAACTAATGTTAGAGCCTTTTTATATGTAGATGACAAATTAGTCGAAACAAAAAAATCACCGGAGGGTGTTACTGTTGTCCGCGGTGCAGCCTGCGAAGGCGTATTCGACAAGCTTACAGCAGATTGGTTCGCTAAGTATGGGGTGATGCCTACTATTATGGCAGGCATGGTAGGTTCTATAAATGGCTGGGCTGATGCTCAGTATTTACAGTGTCCGGTAGATTTAGCTGAGTTGCCTAATCATTTAACTGAGGTTAAGCACAGCAAGGGATATAAAATTAGAATTGTTCCGGGCCTATGCGTTAAAGAGGCTGATAATTACAATGTTATCCGTGGTGAAGAGACTCAGTTAGTAGGTGCTATCAATAAGCAGCCCTCTAAGGTTTTTTTAATGCCGGGAACTCATTGCAAATGGGTTTTAGCTGATGGCTATAAGGTTAATTCTTTTAGAACAGCCATGACCGGAGAGATGCACTCCATAATGATGAAATATTCTCTGATCGGCCTAGGTGCAGGCGATCAGGAAGAGTCTGCTTCTGATTTTGAGGCAGGCCTGCATCGCGGTTATGAAGAAAACAATATTATCCCGCGCTTATTTGAAATCCGCGGAGCTAATATTTTAGGCGCCATTAAGCCTTGTCATGTCGGCGAGTATTTATCAGGACTTTTAATTGGTGCAGAAATAGCTTCAATGCAGAAGATCTTCAAATTTACCGCAGCAGATGGAGCCTTAGGTATTATTGCAAGCCCGTTCTTAACTGCTCGTTATGTTAAAGGACTTAAATTAGCTGGTTTGGAATCCTTTAGTTTAGAAGGGGATGAGGCTTTCTTAGGCGGTATTTTACCATTGGCTCATACCTTGCTTTAAGATCTGAATATAGGGCAATAAGTTATGAAAATTACTAAAATTTCAACTTTCAGGGTTCTTCCGCGGTGGATGTTTGTCAAAATTGAAACTGATGAAGGTATCTGCGGCTGGGGTGAGCCGGTAGTTGAAGGCCATGCTAAGACTGTAGAGGCAGCTGTACACGAGATTGGCGATTATATTGTGGGTGTTGATCCCCGTAATATAAATGATATCTGGCAGATGCTGTATCGCACCCGTTTTTATCGCGGAGGTCCGGTGATGATGTCTGCCATTGCAGGCGTTGATCAGGCTTTATGGGATATTAAGGGTAAGGCTTTAGGCGTTAATATTACTGAGCTATTAGGCGGTAAAGTTCGCGACAAGATTAAAGCCTACAGCTGGGTTGGCGGTGATCGTCCAAGTGATGTTATTGAAGGCATCAATAAATTGCGAGAAATAGGTTTTGATACCTTTAAGCTCAATGGCTGTGAAGATTTGGGATTTATTGATACTCATAAGAAGATTCATCACTCTATCTCAATTGCTGCTGATATTCGTAAAGAATTTGGCGATGAAATAGAGTTTGGCCTAGATTTCCATGGTCGTGTTACAGCTCCTATGGCTAAGATTATGATGAAGGAGCTGGAGCCTTATCACCCGTTGTTTATTGAGGAGCCTGTCTTAGCTGAGAATTATGAGTATTATCGTATTTTAGCTGATAATTCTGATCTTATTATCGCTGCAGGCGAAAGAATGTATTCTCGCTATGACTTCAAACGTGTTTTAGAAGCTCGCGGAGTATCTATTCTTCAGCCTGATTTATCTCATGCAGGCGGAATAACTGAGTGCATGAAGATTGCCTCCTTGTGTGAAGCTTACGATGTAGCCTTAGCTCCTCACTGTCCATTAGGTCCTGTAGCTTTAGCCTCCTGCCTAGCTGTTGATATGGTCTCTTACAATGCAGCATTGCAGGAGCAGAGTATGGGTATTCACTACAATCAGGGAGCTGAACTGTTGACTTATGTAAATAATCCGGAAGATTTTGACATGTCTGATGGTTATTTGCATGCTTTGACAAAACCTGGCTTAGGTGTTGAGATTAATGAAGAGCGTATTCGCAAGGCTGCAGAAAGCAATGATGTAAACTGGCATAATCCAGTATGGCGTCATCCCGATGGCAGTGTCGCTGAGTGGTAATTTATAAAATTTGTCTTTAGATTTAACCTCTTACAGATTGATTTGTAAGAGGTTTTTTAATTGCCGATACCTGTTATTATAGAAAGCAGAGGGATAGTGACTACGCTCATAAGTGTAGTCAAAGATATGCCTCGTGTAGCTACATTATTAGCCTTTGGGCAATATATAGTAGCAAACATGGAAATCATATTTCCTGCTGGGGTGGCGATTAAAATAAGGCTCGTAGCTAAAAGATCTACGTCATCAATAAATTGTTTTAACAAAAGCATGATCGCCAAAGGCATAAAAAACATTTTAAACAGCGAGAAAATTACTAGTTTGAAATCTGAGAATAAATCTAAAATTTTCAAATTAGACATTGACGCACCAATGAGGATCATAGCCAAAGGTCCTGTAACAGAACCAATCATATCTATGGGCTGAACGACGATCTCGGGGAACTTTATATTTGTAAAATAAAGGATAAAAGCGAATAAAGCAGAAATCAGGCCTGGATTTAAAATTTTAATAAAAATGCTCTTGATGCTTTTAATCGGAGTCCCGCTAACTACAATTAAGCCGTATGTGAAAAGTAAAAGGCTGCTGGGCAAGTTGAAAATCATCAGATAAATAACGGCTCTATGCCCATATATATTTGAAAGTAAAGGTAAGCCTATAAACATAATATTGCAGAAAACAATCATGAGTTTTAGGACACGGCTGTCAGGTTTTTTTAGCCTAAATATAAAAGGAGAGATTTCTGCAAGTAAAATTAACAGAGCAAATAAGACACAGCCTAAAACGAAAGCAAATATGAATTCATCAAAAGTTAATGAGTTGTCTGCATGAATGCCTGCTGAAAGAATTATTGCAGGAGTTGTAACATTGATTACCAATGCAGAGATCTGCTTCATACCTTCTTCATTTATGATCTTGCATCGTTTAGCAATAACGCCGACCCCTATCATAATAAAGAATATGATCATTTGTTGTAGAGTAATCATTTTTTTAGACCATTTCTTTTATTTTTGGGGAATTGTTTCATTTATTAAAAGTATCAAGCTTAATTGTTATGCTTTAGAGATTTTCAGCGCTGAGCTATAGAAATGGCACCCACAGCAGGAATCGAACCTGCATCTAATTCTTAGGAGGAACTTGTTCTATCCATTGAACTATGCGGGCACTTAAGCATGCAAGATTATAGCATTATTTGTACACTATCTTCTAGCATTGTTAATTTTATATCTTGAAAATACTGAAAAAAATAAGCTATAAAAAATAAAGAATTAAATTAAAAATACGCAATTTATGCAAGTCTAAATAAAATACGGCAGATTTTCTTTAATACCATGGGTAAATCTTTTGTTTAAGGATCAGCTTTATGGTAAGTATTGCATATATAAATTCAATTAAAAATTATTTTTTTTATAATTCATTTTCTATTTGTATCAAGGCTTTTTTATTTAAGGAAAATTCATTATTACTTCTTTCTGTCTTCAATCATTTTTCTTTAAGAATGGCAGGAGATATGCATAAATGAGTAAGCTTAATTTATGTGAAATATTCAATAATGATAATTTATTTATTAAAGAATTAGATTTTAGCAGAAGTTTGGAATTAGAAAGCCATATTCCGCCTGTTGATGAAAAATACGTTTTTGAGCTTGGGTCCTTAGAAGAGGTATTGTTATTTTTGGCACACCCTTTTAAAGATTGCTTGTATATAAGCGGACCTGCCGGCTGTGGAAAGACCTCGCTAGTTTTACAGATTGCTGGACGATTGGGGTGGGGGGTTGAGCAGATAACTTTATCAAATAAAAGCGAGAGCCTAGATCTGATTGGTCATCAGACTTTAAGGCAAGGTGAATTAGTATATGAATATGGTCCATTAACTAATGCCATGATCTATGGAGAAATTTTGATTTTAAATGAAATTGATTTAGTAGCTCCGGGAGATTTGGCTGCATTAAATGATGTTCTTGAAGGAAAGCCTTTAACTATTGTAGGCAACAATGGAGAGATCATTTATCCGCATAAAAGCTTTAGAGTAGTAGCTACAGCAAATACTAAGGGATATGGGGACAGTGAAGGCTTTTATAGCGGAGCGCGTATTTTAAATCAGGCTTTTTTGGACAGATTTCGCTTTATGGTGGTTGATTATCCGCAAGCTAATGTAGAAAAAATCATGCTTATGCATAATTTTAAAAATTTAGAGGAAGATTTTTGTAATAAATTAGTTCATTTTGCACGTGAGCTTAGGCGTGTTTTAAAAAATAGTTCAGAATCAGGAGTAAATCAACTTTCAGCACCGTTTTCGACGCGTATATTATTGCGTATAGGGGCAATGATGAATTTAGGCAACAGGCCAATAAACATTCAAAAGGCTGTGGATAGCTGTTATTCTTTAAGACTGCCGAAGATTGAAAGAGAATATGTGCAACGTTTATGTAATGATATTTTTGGTCATAGTGAGAGTGCTGCTGAAATTTTAAACAGTGCAGGGACTTCTGTTAATGAAGCAGATAAAAATTTAGAAATAAAAAGGCCCGCGCGAGGCAGGCCTAAAAAGATTAAAAATAATGAAGAGCCGTAGTCTGCCTGCTAACGGCCTAATTTTTTCAAAATTATTTCTAATGCACTATCTAAAGGTAAGAGCTCTTTTTCTCCGGTCTTTCTAAGCTTATATTCGATATTACCGTCTTTAAGGCTCTTATCTCCGATAGTAATGATATGAGGAATGCCCATAAGTTCCATATCAGCAAACATAACACCAGGACGCTCATCGCGATCGTCATAAATTACGTCAATTCCTAAAGATTCTAATTTAGAGTAAAGATCTTCAGCAACAGATTTAACTTTTTCGGAGGTATTAGGTCTGATAGCTACAATAGCTACAGTAAAAGGAGCAATGGCATCAGGCCAAATAATGCCGCGGTCATCGTGATGCTGTTCAATTACTGCAGCGATAGCGCGGGTAACACCAATACCATAGCAGCCCATGAGCATAGGAACATTCTTGCCATTTTCATCTGTAATTGTAGCGCCCATAGCTTCAGAATATTTGGTGCCTAACATGAAAACCTGACCTACTTCTATACCGCGGCGCAAGTGCAATGTGCCATGCCCGTCTGGGCTAGGATCGCCTTCTTCAACATTGCGAAGATCATGAACTTCATAATTAGGAACATCGCGATCCCAGTTTACAGAATTTAAATGGAAGCCGGATTTATTAGCGCCACAAGCAAAATTACTCATCTTATCAGCTGTGCGATCAACTAAAATACGTCCTTTAAAGCCGACAGGGCCTAAGGAACCTGTGGAAGCTCCAGTAAATTTGTTGATTTCTTCTTCAGTGGCAAACTCTATAGGATCTTGCAGGCCTGCAATTTTCGATGCTTTAACTTCGTTGAGCTCTTGATTGCCGCATAGGCATATCATAACTAGTTCATAGCTTCCGTCTTCGCGCTTAGGACCATGAACAATTAAGCTCTTCAGCATCTGCTCAGTTTTAACGCCAAGCTTTGCTACAGCTTCATCTACAGTATGGCAACCTGGAGTTGGAACCTCATAGTAAGCATCTTTAGGGGCTTCACGCTCATAATCAGGAGCTAAAGCTTCAGCCATTTCAATATTAGCTGCATAATTAGAACCATCAGACCAAGCAATAATATCCTCGCCGGCATCGGCTAAGGCTTGGAATTCGTGAGAGTGATTACCGCCTATAGAGCCTGTATCAGCTTCAACAGGCCTAAATTCTAATCCCATACGGGTGAATACTCGGCTGTAAGCGTCGTACATATCCTGATAGGTTTTGTTTAAGGATTCTTTATCAATGTGGAAAGAATAAGCATCCTTCATTAAAAATTCGCGACCGCGCATTACGCCAAAACGTGGACGGATCTCGTCGCGGAATTTATTTTGAATTTGATATAGACATAATGGCAATTGTCTGGCGCTTTTTATCTCGCGGCGAGCAATATCGGTTACTACCTCTTCGTGAGTAGGACCTAAGCAAAATTCATTTTGTTTACGATCTTTAAAACGGCATAATTCAGGGCCGTATTTAGTGTAACGACCAGATTCTTTCCACAATTCTGCGGGCTGAACCATTGGCATGGCTATTTCTAAAGCGCCAGTGCGGTCCATTTCTTCACGAACGATTTTGGTAACTTTAGAGAGTACGCGCATACCGGTAGGCAACCAGGTATAAACACCAGAGGCAATCTGACGGATCATGCCAGCACGCAACATTAAACGATGGCTGTCGACAGAAGCTTCGGCAGGGTTTTCTTTAAGGGTGGAAATAAGATATTTACTAGTACGCATGTTTAATCCAAAGCAATAAATGAAGCTTTATACAAAAATTAGCTTATTATAAGCTATGTTAAGAACTTTTGTTATGAAAGAGTAATAAAGGGAAATTTTATCTTCTGCGGAGTTTGTTAAAAACTGCTTAATATTTGCATAAATACCTTATATTTTATGATTTAGGCTATAATTAAATAGAGTTTTAAACGGGGGAAATAATTATGGTATATGTAGCAAGCTTTTTAATTTTTTGCCTATTTGTAGGCGGTATGGCTTTAGGCTTACTGCGCAAACGCCCGCTTAAATCAGAAGATGAGGCAACCTCTGCAATTATGGAAGGTATCCCATGTGCTTCTTGTCAGAGTGCGTGTAATTTTGCCGGCGGTAAGACTAATCATGCTTCTCCAAGTTGTGTGTCTTCTCGTATGGGTAAAATTCCGCATAAAACAGTTTAATTAGCAGATTCCTCATTATATATAATGAGGAATGTCTTAAGACATAGCCTTTGACCTGATAGTTGCTTTCCTGATTTCTTTTTAGCTATTTATAATATTTTTAATATTGATTTTTCTTATTGATATAGTTTTTGCCTAATTTTTTATTTTTTAAAGTAGTTTTCATATTTTTTTAGTTTTATTTTTTGAATTGAAATTTATAGAAAAAAATTAAGCTAGTGCCTTCACGAAAGCA
>CAJKNC010000069.1 GCA_905201175.1 uncultured Succinatimonas sp. | reverse complement strand
TTCGTTTGCTGCTTTTTATATCAGATTAAGACTAATTTGCCTGTGCCGCAGAAAGCGGTTTAATAAGCCTTCTGCAAGATGCGTAATTTTCTTATTTGCTTGATTAAATATTTTTCCCCTGAGTATTTTTAGCTTAAATTTTCCGTTAAGCTATAAGCATTAAATTTAAAATATTTTGGATGGCGGTCATGAGTGATAGCGATAACAGTAAAAATTTAAGTGAAATCTTATTTAAGCCAAGATTTGAGTATTTAGAAACCTCTATGATTTCTAATTCAGGCTGTGAATTGCCGCCATTGGCATACCGTGATCCGGCCTTGGGTTTTGCTGCTGATTGGTATCGGCCGGTTCGTACTTTCATGTGGGTATTTTTAGGCGGTAATCTTTTAGATATAGATGAAGCCCTCTCAAATATCTCTTCATCTAAAAATCCCCGCAAGCGCGAATTGTGCTTTGATACTGTTGCTGAATATGGACCGGGAAATTGGATTTACGAATTTAATTCCATAGCTCAAAAACGGGTAAATGCAGCTAAGGAGCAGGAGTCTCAGGGCGATATTTTAGGGGCAAGTCATAATTATCGTATGGCTTCCCGTTATTTTACAATTGCCGCTTATCCTTTTTTAAGAGGAGATGTTTTGGCAAATGAGTCTTTGATGCATTCAAGACGCTTTTATAAAAAGATGATAGAGATGGATCCTACTAATGGAGAAATCTCCGAAGAGTACTTTATTGCCGGTGGCAATAAAGTTTCAGGCTTTCTGCATTTGCCTGATAAAACTAATATTCACCCGTGCGTAATTATGGCCGGCAGCTATGAACAGAATATTACAGATTATTATCGTTTTTATAATGATTATCTGCGGCCTAAGGGCATTGCTTTATTTGCAATTGATATGCCGGGAATAGCCAGCAGCAGCAAGCTTAATTTAAGCGCCGATTTATCTATTGTGGTTGACAGCGCCATTGAGTATCTTAAGAACTTAAAATATATAGATGCTACACATTTAGGTTTATTAGGAATGCGCATTGCAGGAAGCGCCTGCATTCGCAGCTGCATTTTAAATCATCAGGCAGTTAAGGCTTTAGCCGTAATTGCTCCGGCAGTGCACTCATTATTTACTGACAAGGATGTTTTAAACAGCCTGCCTTTGTGTCTGCGTTCTAATTATGCCAATCGTCTGAATTTGGATGCCTCCAACTGGGACACTATTATTCCGCAGCTGCAGGTTTTATCGCTGAAGACGCAGGGCCTGCTGTCAGCCTCAGGGCGCTGCAGCGTGCCTTGCAGCGTATATGTTGTAAAAAATTCTTTGGTAACAAATGACGATCTCAAGCTTTTAGAAGCAAACTTTAAAGACTGCCGCATTAATATGCATGAAAATACGGGATATACGTCATTCCTTCTGCAGTCTTATGATAGTGCGTCGCGCTTCTTTGAATCCTTATTGCTTGAGAAAAACTGATTGCTATGAAAAATAAAAAAAGAATCTTTATAAAGCTTGGAACTTCTACTTTAACCTCTGGTACTGCGCGCTTAGATAAAGCGCGCATGAGTGAAATTGTGCGTACAGTCTATTTATTAACGCAAAAGGGCTATGAGGTAGGCCTAGTTTCCTCTGGAGCTATTGCAGCTGGAAGAGAGGTATTAAATGATCCGGCGCTGCCTCCTGAAATGAGCTCAAAGCAGCTTTTAGCTTCAGTAGGTCAAGTGCATTTAATGCGGCTGTGGGAAAATTTATTTGATATTTATAATTTAAAAATCGGGCAGTTATTACTAACTAGAGCTGATCTGCAAAGCCGAGATCGCTATCTGAATGCTCGCGATACGCTTACAGCTTTATTTAATTTCGGCATTATTCCTATTATCAACGAGAATGATGCGGTAGCAGTCGCTGAGATCAAGGTGGGCGATAATGATAATTTAGCGGCCTTATCTGCTGTTTTAGCTGAAGCTGACTGCGTGATCCTGCTTACCGATCAAAAGGGATTGTACACAGCTGATCCGCGTTCTAATCCTGATGCTGTTTTAATTAGGCATGTACATAATATAGACGAGCATTTAATTGAAAGTGCCGGAGGAGCTGGTACTTCTCAAGGTACAGGAGGAATGGCAACTAAGCTTAAGGCTGCAAGGACTGCAACTGCAGCGGGAGTCGAGCTTATCATTGCCTCAGGAGCAGATCCGCAGATTATCTTAGATTTAGTTGAAGGCAAGGGCGAGGCCACTTTCTTTTATCCGTGTGCGCATCCTGTATTAGCTCGTAAAGCCTGGATAGGATCGGCTACAGCTCCTGAGGGCATGCTTATAGTTGATGAAGGCGCTTATCGTGCCTTATGCGAGCGTCATTCAAGCCTGCTGCCGCGGGGCATCCTAGAAGTTAAGGGGCAATTTATGCGCGGCGCTACAGTTGAAATAAAAAGTGCTGAGCAAGGGCTGTTTGCCAGAGGATTGGTCCGTTATGGATCAGATGAGCTGAATTTAATTAAACGGCAGCATTCTGATACTATCGAAAGTGTTCTAGGCTATACACACGGCGATGTTGCCGTACATCGTGATGATTTGGTTCTGATTGATAAATAATATGGATTTAATTGAAATTGCTGAAAACTGTCAAAGAGCTGCTTTTGAATATGCAGAGCTTGCGACAGATAAAAAAAATCAGGCATTACAGGCTATCGCTTCATTATTAGAAGCAAACAGCGAGCTTATTTACAGCGTTAATGCCGAAGATGTCAATAAGGCTAAAGAGCGCGGCTTAAGCGAGGCGCTAGTTGATCGTCTGACTTTGACGAAAGCGCGATTTGCAGAAATGGTTAATGGCGTGCGTCATGTAGCCGCGTTAGAGGATCCCGTAGGAGAGATCTTAGAGGGCCGAGTGCTGCCGTCGGGCCTGAAGCTATTAAAAAAGCGGGTTCCTTTAGGAGTAATAGGCGTAATTTATGAATCCAGGCCTAATGTTACAGTTGATATTGCAGCTCTATGCTTAAAATCAGGCAATGGCTGTATTTTGCGCGGAGGATCTGAGGCTTTAGCTACAAATCGGCTTTTGCATCAGCTGCTGCAGCAAGCCTTAGCCTCGGTAAATCTGAATCCTCAGGGAATAGCCTTTATCGATTCGGCCGACAGGGAGATTATCAGCAGGCTTTTGACTTTAGATGATTATGTGGATGTTATCATTCCTCGCGGCGGAGAGGCTTTGCAGCGTCTGTGCAGAGCTCAGGCAACAGTGCCTGTGATTACCGGGGGCTTCGGCATCAGCCATATTTTTGCCGACTTTAATTGCGATATAGATAAGGCTGTAGCTGTGATTGTCAATGCTAAGGTACAAAAGCCCTCAGCATGCAATGCCTTAGATACTCTGCTTATCCATGAGCGTATTGTTGATGAGCTTTTAGAGAAGCTTGCAGCGGCGATAAAGCCTTATAAGGTAACCTTAGTTGCTCATCAGGATTTAAAGGATAAGCTTTTAAATTTAGGCTATGAGCATGTAATTGCCGGCACAGAGGCTGATTTTGATACTGAGTTTTTATCCTTGAAGATGAATGTAGCTGCAGTTGACGGCATAGCCAGCGCCTGTGAGCATTTGCGCAGGCATAAGGCAAGTCATTCCGATGCGATCTTAACTGACAGCAGATCGCATGCCAATCGCTTTATTGCAGCCGCTAATTCAGCCTGCGTTTATGTCAATGCTTCAACGCGCTTTACCGATGGCGGTCAGTTCGGCTTAGGCGCCGAGGTCGCCATTTCTACGCAAAAGCTGCATGCCCGAGGACCTATGGCCTTACGCGAGCTGACCTCAGTTCAATATGTGGGAGAAGGCGATTATCTGATCAGATCTTAAAAAGACGGGCTGAGGCCCATCTTTTTAGCAGAACGGAAGCATTATTGAGCAGGAAAGCTTTTATGGCTTAAATTTTTTCTTGCTCGATTTTAAAGCCGTCAGCTGTCTTTATGAAGCTTAGGCGATTGGTAAAGCCCTCAGGAGTGTCTTCTTTGTGATGAGAGACAAAAAGCACCGAGGTATGGCCATTTTTCATAATATAGGTGATGAAAGCCTTAATTAGGGTGCGGGCATAGCCGTCTAGGCCCTGTAAAGGCTCGTCTAAGATAAGCAGCGGCGGATTTTTAACTAAGGCTCTGATGATCAGGAGCATGCGCTGCTGGCCAAAAGACAGCGTCTTAAATGATTGATGCTCCTGCTTGTCTAATGAGGCAAGCTTGAGCCAGGCTCTAGCTGTATTTAATTCTTCATCTGAGGGCTGATGATAAAGTCCTATAGAGTCATAAAAGCCAGAGAGCACAACGTTGATTGCCGGCGCACTGACGCGGTAATCCAAATGCAGGGCGCCTGAGACTAGCCCATAGTATTTTTTTATATCCCAGATGCTTTCGCCTGAACCGCGCTTATAGCCGAATACAGTTACATCATTAGCATAAACTAAAGGATTGTCGCCGGTAATTATAGACAGCAAAGTGGATTTTCCTGCACCGTTAGGTCCTATAATCTGCCAGTGCTCGCCGCGCTTAACCTCAAAATTAAGCTTGTCCAGAACTACTCTTGAATAAGCGACTGTAACATTGTGCAATTTGATGATCGTGTCATCCTTTAATTCTTTCAGGGCAAATTTCTTAGGAGTCTGCGGCAGAGTGATATCCGGCAGCTTAGCATTGCCTAAAAGAGCAATTGCATCCGGATCTTTTTCGATTTCCTCTCTAGTTGAAAGCTTTGTAATCTGCAGATTTTGAATGATGCCCATTTCAGTTAAGGTATCAGGGATTTCGCTTGGACGATTGACGATCAAGATAGTCGGCGTCTTATATTTTATGTGGATCTCATCAATAAGCTTTAAAAGCTCAGCTCGAGTTTGCACGTCTAAAGCATCAAAAGGCGTATCAAAAATTACCAGGTTTGGTTTTGAACAAAGTGCCTTAGCTAATAGAACCTTGCGGCCTTCGCCGCCTGAGAGCTGACGAATTGGTCTGTCTAATAATTTTTCAAGATGCATGCCGGCAATAGCTTCTTTTAAAACATCAGGATCGGTATTAGCAAAGAGTTTGTTAGGCGTGATGCCGAAGGCTTCTTCCTCAGAGGCATTGTCGTTATTGCGCATCTTATAGTCATCTTCTAAAAGCTGCATCTGCTTTTCAAAGGATACCAATACCGGATGATAATTCTCCGGAGCTTCGCCGCTTTTTAAGGGCAGCTCTGCATTAAGAGCTCGAGCTAAGGAAGTTTTGACGCTGCCGTTGCCGCCGATGAGGACAATTAAATCAGAAGGGGTAATGGTTAGATTGCCTAAATTTACGCAGAGATCGTCATTGATGCTGAATGTTGCGTTTTTCCAAACTAAAGTGCGCTCGGTCATAATAATAAATCCTTTTAACTTTTGAGCTTCTATAATTAAAAAAGATCTAGAAGTTTTATAAGGTTGCAAATTATGTCGAAAGTTTATAGCAAAAAATGCAATATATAAAGAGCTTTATTGCATAAATTACAAGACTGCATAATGCTTATATGCATATTTTTTATAAAAATATGCGTAAAATGAGATCTTTAGCTATTAACTTTAAGCAAAATCAATTTAATATATTGTTATATGATGGTGATAGATTAATCTATCTAAAAGAACAAAGGAGTACATGATGACTGAACAGAAAGGAAAATTTGCAGTGCTGCTGAAAATAGGCGATAAGCAGCCGGCTTTAGACCGCGCTTCACAGTATGCCAGATTTGCTCCTTCTATTGAGGTAGTAGCTATACGCATCATCAATGATTTTGATGATAATAATCAAGAGCAGCTGTTAGCGTCAGCTAAGAGCGAATTTAAAAAATTAGCTAGTGCTTGTCCGAATATTCAGCATCTGTCTTTAAAGGTTATTTTCGATAAAGATGTTCCTGGTGCATTTAATGCAGAGTGTGCGTCTGGAGAATATGATTTAGCTATTATTTCTGCAAATAAGCGCAATTCAATTAAAGATTTATTTATAAGTACTATTGACTGTTCCATTATGCGCTGCTGTCCGGTGCCTTTGTTAGTCGTAAAGGATGCCAATTCCACGGCAAGCCTAGGAACGGCCATTTTACTGGCAATTGACTTTGAGGAAGCTAATCATCTTGAAGAGCTAGATGAGCATTTATATAGATCAGCTAAAGCCTTTGCCGATCATTTTAACGGCGTCGTACATGTGGCAAACTGCGTCTCGCCTTTAAATCGCGGACTGATGTCAGGCAATACTAGTCTGTCGAAGATTTTAACCTCTTCAGGCTCCATCAATCGCCGTGATATTCATCAGATAATCGTAGATGAATTTGCGCACAAGCATAATATTCCGCTTGAGAACGTGCATGTTCTGGAAGGCCGCATTGATGAGGAAATACCGCGTCTTTGCGATAAGCTGCAGGCTCGTATGGTCTGCATGGGCACAACTCCTAAGAGCTCCTTCTTCGGCTCAATCGATTCGACAGCCTCAGAGCTGGTTTTAGAGCAGATTAAGGGCGACGTTTATATTGTCAACAGCAATAGCCTTGAGAAAAAGCCTCAGTAAGAGGCAAAGCTGCTGAGATTTTTATGTGCAAATAAAAAGGCCTGCTTAAGTAAGCAGGCCTTTTTTAGTTTTAATAAATGGCGCTAGCTTTATTATGCTTAGACATTGAATAAGAATTCAAAGAGATCGCCATCCTGAACGATATAGTCTTTGCCTTCGGAGCGCAGCTTGCCGGCTTCGCGGCAGCCGACCTCACCGTTATATTTGATGAAGTCATCATAAGCTATGGTTTGAGCGCGGATAAAGCCTCTTTCAAAGTCAGAGTGAATGCGTCCTGCCGCCTGAGGAGCGGTAGCGCCTACTTTTACAGTCCAGGCACGGACTTCTTTAGGTCCGGCGGTAAAGAAGGTCTGCAGTCCTAAAAGCTTATATCCGGCGCGGATAACGCGGTTGAGGCCAGGCTCGCTGATGCCTAAGCTGTCCATAAATTCGCGTCTGTCCTCTTCATCCATGGAGGCTAAATCAGCTTCAATAGCGGCTGATACAGGCACAACTACAGAATTATCTTTTTGGGCGATTTCGCGGACGGCGTCCAGATAAGGATTATTTTCAAAGCCGTCTTCGGCAACATTGGCAATATACATCATAGGCTTTAAAGTCAGGAAGCTGAAATTGCGCATAGCATCTAAATCGGCTTTGGTAAACTCAACAGCGCGCAGCATGCGGCCTTCTTCTAAAGCGGGACGGCATTTTTCTAAAGCTACTACCTGAGCTAAGGCCTCTTTATCGCCTCCGGTACGAGCGCGTTTTTTAAGACGGGCTAAAGCTTTTTCTACAATTTCCAAATCAGCTAAGGCCAATTCAGTATTGATAACTTCAATATCGGAAACAGGATCTACTTTGCCATTTACGTGAATAACGTTTTCATCATCAAAGCAGCGTACAACATGAGCAATAGCGTCAGTTTCGCGGATATTCATTAAAAATTGGTTGCCTAAGCCTTCACCCTTAGATGCTCCTTTAACTAAGCCGGCGATATCCACAAATTCCATGGCAGCAGGAACAATTTTTGCAGGATGAACGATGGCGGCAATTGCATCTAAACGCTTATCCGGCACCGGAACGATGCCGGTATTAGGCTCAATTGTGCAAAAAGGAAAATTTTCCGCAGCAATGCCGGCCTTAGTTAAGGCATTGAAAAGAGTTGATTTACCGACATTAGGCAAACCTACAATACCACAGTTAAAACCCATTTATTCCTCCAATTGTGGTTTAAATCCGTTGATTGCAGCAGTGGCTCTATCTAATCCCTGCGCAAAAAGAATATCTATTGCTGATAAGGCTTTCACCATTGCTGCGTCAATCAGCTCGTGCTGTTGCCGATCAGGACGGCCTAAAACCCAGTTAATCACCTCATGTGACGGCGGTTTACCGATGCCAAAGCGCAGGCGATAGAAGTTTTGATTGTTGCCAAGACAGGCTGTAATGCTTTTTAAGCCGTTATGTCCGGCAAGACCGCCGCCTCTTTTCAAACGCATAGATCCAGGAGGTAAATCAAGATCATCATGAAGCACTAAAATATTTTCAGCATTAATTTTATAAAAGCTCGCTAAAGCGCTTACAGCTCTTCCGCTTTCATTCATATAGGTGGTAGGGAAGAGCAGTCTTATTTCATTATCGCCAATATAGCCGCGGCCGGCAATGCCCATAAAATTCTTTTCAGGACGCATGTCGATCTTATATTTCTCACTTAGCATATTTAAGAAATCTACGCCTACATTATGGCGGGTATGTTCGTATTGCGAGCCTG
>CAJKNC010000068.1 GCA_905201175.1 uncultured Succinatimonas sp. | reverse complement strand
CATAACAAAACCCCATTATCAATCATGTGATCAATAATGGGGTTCATACTATAATAAGGTGTTTTGTTGTTTTTAGCTATTAAATTTTCCTGAAAAGCCTTTGATTCTTCTATAATATATTGAAAAGCTTTAAAGGAAATTTTTATGATGCGCACTTTAACTTTAATTGCCCTCTCACTATCTTTTGCTGGTGCCTTCAGCTCAGCTGCTTTAGCTAATGACTGTTTGGGAACATCAGGCAAATTAAGCGTCAAAGGCTATGCTGAGGTAAAAGCTGAGCCTGATGTGGTCAATTTAAATTTCACCATTAGTGCTGTTAAAAATAAGAGCTCTGATGCTTACAAGAGCGTTGAAGCTCGCATGATTGCCTTCGCTAAGGCTTTAGACGATCTCAAGGATGAATCATTAGAAATAATTTCAGAAAATATTTCTTTATCCCCGCAATATACCTATAAGGATAATGCTAATGTTTTTGCAGGTTATAAAGCTAATCGGGCTGTAACCGTTAAAACTTCAAATTTTGCAGCAATTTCTAAAATTACTGAACTAGCAACGCAATCTGGCGTTGATATTATTGAAAGCTTTATTTACGGAATCAAAGATCCTAAAGCTCTGCAGATTAAAGCTGATGAATTGGCAATGCAGGATGCTAAGGATAAAGCTGAGCGCTTAAGCAAAGGCTTTAATGTTAAGATAGTAAAGACTTGTTCTCTTCATTTTGCAGATATGTCCGAGCGTCCTATGATGAGAGCTATGTCGGCAAATAAAGCCTTAGTAAGTGAAGGCTTTCCTTATTCTCCTCAAGATCAAACTGTATCCTCAACTGTAATGGCTGAATTTTTAATTGAATAAAAGATATTTAGAATTATTAGCTCCGGCACGTGATTTGCAGACTGCTAAACGAGCAATTTTAAGCGGTGCTGATGCTGTGTATATAGGCGGTCCTGCTTTTGGAGCAAGAGCCGCAGCTAAAAACTCTTTAGAGGATTTAAAGGAAATTTGTACCTTTGCTCATTTATTTGGAGCAAAGGTACATCTGACCTTAAATACTCTTTTTTATGATAATGAACTTATAAAGCTTCAAGAATTATTGCAGGAGCTTTCTAAAATAGATCTTGATGTTTTGATTATTCAGGATCCTGCTCTTTTTGAATGTAAGCTTCCGGATAATATTGAAATCCATGCATCAACTCAATGCTTGATAAAAACTCCTGAGCGTTTACGTTTCTTTTATGAAATGGGCGTTTGTCAGGCTGTTTTACCGCGTGAATTAAGTCTCAAGGAAATTAAAGCCTTACATGATAGCTGTCCTGATATACGTCTTGAGGCTTTTGTTGCAGGAGCCTTATGCGTAAGTGAGAGCGGAAATTGCTTTATCTCAGAATATATGACCAAGCGCAGCGCCAATCGCGGTGAATGTGCGCAGATCTGTCGCTTGCCTATGAGCTTATTTCTGCATGATAAGGAAATAGCCTCTGGTCATTTGCTCTCATTGAAGGACAATTTAGCTGCTGATAAGCTTGAAGATTTAATCGCTGCCGGCGTAAGCTCTTTTAAGATTGAAGGGCGTTTAAAGGATGCAGCCTATGTAACTAATCTTACGGCATATTTTAGAGCTAAATTAGACAAAATCATCAGTAAATCTTGTGGAAACTTGCTGCGAGCATCAAAAGGCAGTGTTGCCATCAATTTTGTCTGTGATCCGCAAAAAACCTTTAATCGCGGCTTTACTTCGATAATGCTAGACGGCGATAACAAAGATATGGTTAATATCGTATCTCCTAAGTTTATCGGCCCTGAAGTTGCAACTATTTCTAAGGTTAAATATTCACATAATGAGACTAGCGTAGCAGTTGAGACAAAAAAGGGAGTAAAACTTAATAACGGGGATGGCTTAACTTATATCTCTCCTAATTCAGAGCTTTTAGGTTTTAGAATAAACAGTATAAATAACAATATATTAAGTGTTAGGGGGAAAGTGCCTTTAAAACCTCATGAAACCTTGTATAGAAATGTCGACAGTGAATTTTTAAATATTGTCAGCGATCCTAAAGCCGTACAGCGATCTTATAAATTGAAAGCGGTTATTTTAAAAGATAAATTTATTTTAGAGACTGAGGATGAATTAGGCCGCAAAGCTCATCTTGAGCATGAAAATAAGACAGCTGCAGATTTTGTTCACTATTCATTAGATAGATTGGCAGAAACCTTAAAAAAGCGAGTTGATCCTAATACGAATATTTCTTCATTAGAGATTGATGGGGATACTGAAGATTTGTATTTGCCTTTGTCTTTTATAAATAAGCTTAGGCGAGAGGTGCTGAAGCAATGTTTTAGTGCATCTTATCGTCGTGATGATTTTATGCCCTTTGTAAAACCAAAGACCATTCCTAAATGGCCGGAACGGGAAGTCGATCCTCGCTTATGCTTAAATGAAAAGACCCGTTCTTTTTATGAAAAGGCGGCAGCCTGCATAGGATCCTCTGATAGAGCAAAATATAAAGTGGTAATGACCTGCAGGCATTGTCTAGTTAAAAGCTTTTATAAGCAATGCGTAAAAGATGGCGCACCGCGAGATGGTTTTAGCTTAAAGATAGGCTCTCAGAGCTTTAAAATAAGGTGTGATTGTGTAAATTGTCGAATGATGCTGATAAAACCGTGAATGAATTATTAAATAAAAGTGCTAAAGAAATTTTAAGCGATGAGGGGCCTTTAGCAAATATTAAAGGCTTTGTAAGCCGCGAAGGCCAAATTTATATGGCCGAAAGCGTTGAAAAAGTCTTTAATAATGGTCAGATTTTAGTTGCAGAGGCAGGTACAGGAACAGGCAAGACCTTTGCTTATCTGATCCCTGCTTTATTAAATGGCAAGACTACAGTCATTTCAACAGCCTCAAAAGCGCTTCAGGATCAGCTTATCAAAAAAGACTTGCCGGTTATTTTTAAGCTTTTGAAGTTAAAGCCGCAGTTTATGGCTTTAAAAGGCATTAATAATTACCTATGCATAGCTAAATTCGAGCAGCTGTTAGCTGAATATAATGAATCTCATTCTTTATTTAATGATGATGTTAAGGCTTTAGCATCTTCTTCGGCAGACATATTAACGCCGGCGATTATCAATCAGGTAAAGAAGATTATTACCGATCTCAAGAAAAATAGTTCTTTACCCTGCGGAGAATGTGAGTTCGGCGAAATCAATTCGCTTTTTTCTAAAGACGTAGTTAAAGCATTAACTAATGATAATCTGCAATGCAGCCGGCACAGCTGCAAGTATTATGAAAGCTGCTGCGCATTCAGTGCCAGACGCAAAGCTATTTCATCGGCTAAAGTTGTAGTTATAAATCACGCTTTATTTTTTTCATCCCTGCTAGTTGAGAATAATTTCGAGCAAGGCGCTCCGGCAATTTTATTACCTAAGTATAAGCAAATAATTTTCGATGAAGCACATGAACTCTCCGCTATAGGAAGAGAGCATCTTTCTTCGCATTTAGGCAGCTTCAATATCAAGATATTAAATCAGGAATTAGGCAGTTATCTGAAAAAAGACAAGCTTAAGATACAGGAGCCTTTCCGTGAAGCATACAAAGATGTGCAGGAAAGCTTTGCCGATATGCTTGAATATTTAAAAACTATTGATGATGGATCCGGCAATGCTCGAAATCTCCTAGCATATAAATACAGTGATTATGCAGAGCCGTTTAACAATGAAGATCCTTATTATTCAAAGAAAAATGAGAAGTTTTTAGATCTTGCTCGCTCAATGTATATTTCTTTAAGAAATTTTAAGAATTATATTAAATCTATAAAAGAGCAGGATGAGGAGTACCTAGGGAAGCTGTATGATTATATTGACGAGCTGGCCTCTACCTTAGTCTCCTGCATGACAATAGATGATAAAAGCGATACTAAGCCTGCAGTAGCGTCTCTTACAGTATATAAGCTCGGCTTTGAGATGAGAGTAACGCCATTAGAAGTTGCTGATATCTTTGGCGTATATTTGAAAAACTGCCAGAATAACGATATGGGAGTAGTTTTAACTTCGGCAACATTGAGCGTAGATCATAATTTTATTAAATTAAAAACCGATCTTGGTATACCTAAAGAAGACGTTGATTATATTGAAGTTCCAGCTTTTTTTGACTACGAGCATCAAGCTGCTTTATATATCTCAGACAGCTTTCCTGAAATAAATCTTCCTAATCGTGAAAAATATTTATGGGCTAAGGTACGTGATTTTGTCAAGCATGCACCTGGCGGAGTTTTTATTTTGACTACTTCTATTTCCGCTTTAAACCGTTTAGCAAAAGTTATTCGGGAGGATAAGGAGCAAAAGCGTCAGGTTTTATGTCAGTATGAGCATTTATCCAATACTAAAATGTTAAATGCCTTCAAGGAAGATGGCAATGCAATACTAATCGGAAGCATTTCTTTTTGGGCAGGTGTTGATGTTAGGGGGGATGCTTTAAGTTTGGTAATTATTGATAAATTGCCTTTTACCTCGCCGCAGGATCCAATATTTTCTGCACGCTGCCGCCATTTTGAGCATAAATCTGAAGGCAATAAGAATCGCAGCTTTATGGATATCAGCATACCTGAGGCTGTGATTTGTCTGCGTCAGGGAGTAGGCCGATTAATTAGACATGAAAAAGACAGCGGCGCTATGGTAATATGTGATCCGCGTATTAAAAAGCGTGGGTACGGCAATATATTTTTAAACAGTCTGCCGCCTATGAAAAGAATGAACACCCCGCAGGAACTCTTAAAATTTTTACATAATCTAGGAGAGAGTAAGCATGAACCTTGTTGCGATTGATACTTCAACTGAAAACTGCTCCGTTGCGGTTTTATCTAAAAACGGCATCAAAGTTAAAAGTCAGATAACACCTCAGCATCATGCCGAACTCGTGCTGGAGATGGTAAATGATCTGCTAAAGCAAAGTCTTTTGGAGCTTAAGGACTTAGATGGAATTGTTATGGGATCTGGCCCAGGATCGTTTACAGGTGTTCGCATTGCTGCTTCAACCGCTCAGGGGCTGGCGCTGGGCTTGAATTTAAAGGTTTGTCTTATAAGCTCTTTATCAGCATTAGCAGCCCAAGCCTTAGACGGCGTTGATGAAGATTATGCTATTGCTGCTATCGATGCTCGCATGGGAGAGGTTTATATTGCCATTTACAAGCGTGTCGGAGATAAATTGGAAGAGCTTTTGCCTCCAGAGGTACTTACTCCTGATAAGGCCTGTCAAAAAATTGTAGAGGTTATTGGCGTTGCGCATGCTGTAGGCGGCGGCAGCGGTATGGAGCTTTTATATGAGGCTGGCTTAAATAAAAATATCCGCAAGAGAGCAGCTTTTCCTGATGCAGAATATTCCTTAAAATTAGGAAAAATAGATTTTGCTGCAGGTAAGGGCGTAGATGCACAAGAAGCCTTGCCTTTATATGTACGCAATGAAGTTACCTGGAAAAAAATTTCAGAACAGGGCAAATAAGCTTTAGTTCATAAATAGATGGCAGATTTTTATATTTGCCATCTTGAATTGATCTTAAGTCAAGCGATCTTATGTCGTCATCAATTTTTGAAAATATGCCGGTGCCTAGATTATTTTGGCATTGTGTGCTTCCTGTATCCGTAAGCATGCTCTGTGCTTCCATATATATAGTTATTGACGGTATGTTTGTCGGTCATTATATGGGGCACGAAAGCCTGGCGGCCATAAGCTTGATGTGGCCTCTTTTGGCAGTATGCTTTTCATTAGGAGATTTGATTACCTCAGGCTCTTCAGTTCAGATAGGCATATATTTAGGCCGTCATGATAAAGAAAAAGCTGGGCGGATTTTTACAGTATGCGTAACAGCAATTGCTCTTTTAGCTTCGCTTATGGGAACGGCCTGCTATTTTTTTACAGATGATTTTTTGTATTTGCTGGGGGCTGATGCAAAAACTACTGCTTTAGGCATAAGCTATACTAAAAGCTATTGCTTCTTTATGCCTATGGTTACCTTGTTTTTTACGGTAAATAGTTATCTTCGGCTATGCGGCCTGCAAAAATACAGCATGTATATAAATATCTTTGTTTCGATTTTAAATCTAATCTTAGATTATATATTCATTGCTGTTTTAAGACAGGGCGTATGGTCAGCATCATTTACTACTTGCGTTTCAATGACTGCGGGGACTCTTATAGGAGCTGTGCCTTTTATCTTAAAAAAAACAGATCTGCGTTTTATTTTGGGAGGCTTTTCAAGCAGAATTTTCTATCGAATGCTGTTTAATGGCAGCTCGACGTTTTTAACTTCTAATTCTTGGTCAGTATTGCAGTTATGTTTTAATACTATGCTGCTGCAATTAGGAGGAAGCCTTGCTGTAGGAGCAACAGCAGCAGTTATGTATTTAAATTCAGTTATTTCTATGCTGTTAATGGGAATGGCACAGGCACTGCAGCCGGCATTGAGCTATTGTTACGGAGCTAAACTTTTTAAGCGTGTTTATAGAATTAATCGTAAGGTATTATTGACCTCAGGCGTATTCTCTATTCTTTCCTGTGTAATTTTGGAGCTGTTTGGCGATTATGTCGTGCCTTTTTATGCGCAGGATGGGGATTATGCTTTTATGGAAATGATGAGGCTATGCTTGCGAATTATCGCTATTTCTTTTTTAGTTAATTGGATAGAAACCTGCTTAGACGTATATCTTACAGCTCTAGATTCTCCTGGCAGATCTTTTGTGGTTTCAATGTGCCGTACCATGATTTTCCCGCTTGCTTTTCTTTATATCTGTGCGCCTGTATTTGGTCTTGTAGGCATATGGCTGTCACCTACTTTTGCAGGAACAGCAAGTGCGATTGTCAGTATTTATGCAGCTAAATCCCTGTGGAAGGAGAAAATGGCTCAGTATAAGACTGCATGAATTTAAGAAATTTGCTGTTTTGATTTTAATTTATTGTTATTTAAGTATTTAAAGCTTATCTTGATTAAAGAGAAAAGATAATTTTTACGAATTTTAAATCATAAAGATATGTTCGGCTTCCGTATATTTTTATGTTGCTTGCAAATAAATATAAATTTTTATTTACGTAATTAAAAATCTGCCAATAGGATCATTTTATTTGTGATAAATCCTGCCTTAGCTAAAGCATCATCTAAAGATTTTTATCAGGCTTTCATGTGCAAGATACAAAGCTGAATATCCGCAGATATCTGTGCGGTTAAGATTCAAATGCGGCGTATTTGCAGGCAGAATAATTTTTTTTGCCTAAAATAAATTATAGTGAAGCTAATTTATTTTAAAGTTTCGATCTTAGCTGAAATTGCTGATACAGGGGAAATTTACATGGATATCAAGGAACAACTGAGACTCTTGGCTAAGAACAGCATTAATCTTGAGATTGCCGGTGACGCAGAGTATGAGCTAGGCGCAACCCGTTTTGGAGGTCAGCCAGATGTTCCTTCAGATTTTATTTGGCCAACTTATGAAGGAAAAGGCTATGACAATGTCGTAAAAAAAAGGCCTCTTTCTTTTCTTGCTCAGTTTAATTGTGAGAAGCTTGCGAAATATGATAAGGAGAATTTGCTTCCTAATCATGGCGTATTGTCCTTTTTTTATGAAACTATATCTCAGTGCTGGGGATTTGATCCTCAAGATAAGGGCTGTGCCCGCGTATACTGGTTTGAAGATATTTCTTCTTTGGCATCGGCAGCCTTTCCTAAGGATTTGACTGAAGATTGCAGATTCCCCATGCTCAGAATTGTAATGAATTCTCAAATTTCTTATCCATCATGGGATGATCTTATAAAGCTAAAGCCGGAGGCTGAGTCTGTTGATGATGACGTTTACGAAGAAGCTGAAAGAATCCTGCACGGAGAGGAGTCGAATCAATTCTCTCAATTGTTAGGCTGGCCTGACGTAATTCAAAACAGTATGTTTGATGATTGCGAGCTTATCAATCAGGGCTATTTTCTAGGCAGAGGTATAAGTGACATTCCCAAGAAAACCTTGCGGCAGGCCAGTGACGTCGCTTATGACCGTTGGATGCTTTTATTTCAGCTAGATACAGTGGAGAGTAAAAATTTTGAACTTATGTTCGGGGATTGCGGACATATTTATTTTTATATCACTAAAGAAGATTTGGCTGCTAGAAGATTTGATCGAATTTGGCTGATTTTGCAGTGTTATTAAAGACAGCTATAAGTTTTTTGCTGGTATTTTTATGATTATGCCTATTGCTGTTTTGACTGTGGATAAGGCTGTATTGATAGACGGATTTAATATTAGCCTTACTGAGTAGCGGCATTTAAAGCAGCTTGAATAGTATGAACCCCATTATTGATCACATGATTGATAATGGGGTTTTGTTATGAA
>CAJKNC010000067.1 GCA_905201175.1 uncultured Succinatimonas sp. | reverse complement strand
ATAATTTTAATTATCCCTGATATTTAGCAGGGATAATTTTTTATAGCTTATAACTTAGTAGCAGCCTTCATATCTTTAACATAGGCGGCGATTTTTTTGAGCATTTCGTCGACATTGCCGAGATTTTCTTCAATAATCTTAACGCATGCAGAGCCTGCAATTGCTCCGCAAGCTCCAGTATCCAAAGCTTGTTTTACATGTTCTGGAGTTGAAATGCCGAAGCCTAAGATAGGAGCGGCGCCGTTTAATTCCTTGATGCGCTTAATTACTCTTACCGGCTTGCCGAAGGCATTTTCAACTCCAGTAATGCCGAAGCGCGACAGCACATAGGTATAGCCTTGAGAGTATTTGGCGATGTCTTCTAAGGTTTTTTCATCTGCATTAGGCGGAGCAATCAATACTGTATCAATTTCATGACGCTGTGCACAGGCTACGAAATCCTCGCAGGTATGCAGCATATTTACCGGAACATCAGGAATTAATACGGCATCAAGACCGGAATCTTGAGCATATTTGAAGAAATTATCAATGCCGTGAGCTACTACTACATTAGCATACACTAAAATGGACATCGGCAAAGATGGGTATAACTGACGCATTTCCTTGATAAGCTTAAAGAAATCAGCAGTTACGGCTCCAGATCCTAAAGCTCTTTTATCAGCATGCTGTATGGTCGGACCATCTGCACAGGGATCGGAGAAGGGGAAGCCTAATTCCAGGCCGTCAGCCCCGCTTTCCACCAGGGTTTTTAAAATTTTAAATGAGGTATCATAATCAGGATCGCAGAGAGTGACAAAAGGCATAAAGGCACCTTCATGGCGCTCGCTTAAAGACTTAAAAGTATTTTCAAAACGCTTTTCCATGAGGCAGCTCCTTATTTAGTATATTTAAGAGAAGAAATATCAATGCCTTTATCAGTGAGGCAGCCTTTTTTTTCTAAGATTTCTGAAACATTGAAGATATCTTTATCTCCGCGTCCAGAAAGATTTACAACCAGGATTTGCTCTTTATTAGGATTTTCTCGCATGATTTTGAGAGCATAGGCTAAAGCATGAGATGATTCTAATGCAGGAATAATGCCTTCACGCTCTGATAATTCGACAAAAGCGGCCAAAGCCTCTTCGTCAGTAGCACCTACATATTTGACTCTGCCGATATCCTGCAGATAAGCATGCTGAGGACCTACAGAAGGGAAATCAAGTCCAGCTGAGACAGAGTAGGATTCGCATATCTGTCCGTCAGCAGTTTGCAGGTTCTTTGAGTATGCTCCAAAGAAGATGCCGTCAACTCCTTTGCCTAAGGTAGCACCGTGTTTTGCAGTATTGATGCCGTATCCATAAGGCTCAACACCGTATAAAGGAACATCGGTATCTAGGAAATCAGTAAACATGCCGATAGCATTTGAGCCTCCGCCGACGCAGGCGATGCAGGCATCAGGCAAACGGCCTTCTTCTTCTAAAATCTGCTGATGAATTTCCTCGCCGATGATTTTCTGGAACTCTCTGACAATAGTTGGGAAAGGGTGAGGGCCGGCTGCAGTGCCGATCATATAATGGGTATGCTCGAAGTTGGCGGCATAATCGCGCAAGGCTTCATTGCAGGCTTCTTTTAAAGTTGCAGCGCCAACGCGTACCGGTACAACTTCAGCTCCCATAAGCCGCATGCGGAAAACATTAGGCTTTTGTCTTACAGTATCTGTAGCGCCCATATAGATTCGGCATTTAAAGCCTAAAAGAGCGCAGATTAAAGCCGTAGCTACACCATGCTGACCTGCGCCGGTTTCAGCTATGATGCGGGTTTTGCCCATACGCTTTGCCAGTAAGGCCTGACCTAAAACTTGATTTGTCTTGTGTGCACCGCCGTGCAGCAAATCTTCGCGCTTTAAATAAATTTTGGTTTTGGTACCAGCAGTTAAATTACGGCATAAGGTTAACGGAGTCGGACGGCCTGCATATTTATTCAGTAAATTGGTCAGCTCTGCCTTAAAAGACGGATCATTGCGTGATTCAATAAAAGCTTCTTCAAGCTCATTTAATGCAGGTACTAAAACCTCAGGGACATATTGTCCGCCGTATTTGCCAAAAAAAGGATTTAAAATAGTCATAGTTATTCTCCAATTAAAACTTGCATATGATCCGTAAAGCTTGAGCTATCTTCTGCGGATCTTTAAGGCCTTTAACGCTTTCTAGCTTTGAGTTCAAATCTAGTCCTGCAAAGTTCAAGCTTAAAGCTTCCTGTAAATTGTCCAAGCCAATTCCTCCTGAGAGGAGAGTGCGATTTTTATCAATAAATTTAGGAATGCTATTCCAATCAAAACTGGAGCCAGAGCCGGGATTTTTTGCATCAAGCAAAATCAGGTCGCATATTTCTTGGTATGGCTTAATTTTTTCAAAGCTTTCCTGATTTTCAATTGAAAATGCTTTGATAATTTTTATTTGCGGCAGTCTTTCTTTTATAAGCTTGATATTCTCAATGCTTTCGGAACCGTGTAATTGCAAATAATCAAGATTTAACGTTTGGGCTATAGCTACTATTGAGTCTATATCTTCATTGACAAAAACGCCTGTAAATTTTATTTTGCCTTTATATGGGGCAATCAATTTTTCAGCATCATGCATATTGATAAAGCGAGGCGATTTTGGTGCGAAAATTAAGCCGCCTATTGCGGCGTGATTGGCAATGCAGGCTTCGATAGCCTCTGGAGTTTTGAGCCCGCAGATCTTATTTAAACCGTATAAGAGCGTAATAGCTTTAAATTCGACATCTTTTTCAATAGTTAAAGATGAGCCTATCAAAAAGTTGCTGATAGGGGATAGTGAAACAATATCCTGATGAGTCTTAATGCCTGATTCTGAAACAATGATAGTGTCTTTATCAAAAAGCTTAGCTAATGTTTTAGCCTTGTTAAGATTAATTTTTAGTGTTTTTAAATTGCGGTTATTGATTCCCACTATAGGCAGATGCAATTCTTTTGCGTAAAGGGCTTCTTCTTCATTTTCGACCTCGCATAAAACATCTAGGCTTAAAGATATTGCATAGTCATAGAGTTCTTTAAATAGATGTTTGTCTACAACAGAGAGCATCAATAAAATGGCATCAGCACCGGAATTGTATGCTTTAGTTATTTGTTCTTTGCAGATAATAAAATCTTTGCAGATTACAGGCAGATGAGTATGAGCTTTTACATAATTCAAATATGTAAAAGAGCCTTTAAAGAAGTGTTCTTCACATAAGACTGAGATAGCGCTGCCATGACGATTGTAGGCTGATAATAGCTTGTCTAAGTTAAAATCGCTGCAGAAGTCTCCTAAGGTTGGAGAGGATTGTTTACACTCAAGAATAAAGCTGCGGCCGCTCTTACAGAGCGCATCCTTTAGACTTGCATGGGGAAGAGTGCGCTTAAGGGAGTCGTTATTTAAGCTCTCAACATCATAAACTTTCTTATTAATGATGGTAGCTAATACAGTATTTTCTAAAGCCTGATGATTTAAGCCTAAGAAAGCTTTTGCCTTGGCATTGAGTTTTTCTGAGTGCAGCATTTTTTTATTCCTTAGGCAATTTCACCGCGAGAGACTTTGGCAATCTGCTGGAATTTATCAAAGCCGCTGCCGGACAGGATTACAGCCATAGCCATATCGTAGCCGTGTTTTAAATTGCTTTCTTTGCCGTCTAAGCGGAGCATTGCAGCAGCATTAGCAGCGATAACCGCATTTTGTGCGTTAGTGCCATGGCCTTTGAGAATATTAAGCGCAATTTGTGCATTTTCTTCAGGTGTTCCGCCAGCAAGCTGCTTTTGAGTGTAATTTACCTTGATGCCGAAGCTTTCTTTTGTTAAGGCGCCGGTTTCGATATGGCCATCTTCAAATAATTCGCTGTATAGAGTGGTGCCGAAGATGGAGATTTCATCCATGCCGTTGCCGTTGACCACCATGGCGCGCTTAACTCCTGATAAATATAATGCGCGAGCTAAAGTCTCGTTAAGAGAGCTGTCGTAGCAGCCTAAAAGCTCATAATTAACGTGAGCTGGATTGGTTAAGGGTCCTAAGATATTAAAAATAGTAGAAGTGCCTAAAGCTTTGCGTACTGGAGCTGCATAGCGCATGCCCTGGTGATAGACCTGAGCGAAGAAGAAAGCAAAGCCTAATTCTTCCAGGCATTTACGGGTTTTTTCTTCATCAGCACGGACGTCATAGCCTAAGGCGCTCAGAACATCAGAGGCTCCGGTTTTAGAGGATACAGCAGTATTTCCGTGCTTGGCAATGTGAAGTCCTAAGGTAGCGCAGATAATTCCGGAAATAGTGGAAATATTGATAGTTTTGAGCTTGTCTCCGCCGGTACCTACAATTTCGCCGACTCTAACTTTATTATCGCGCTTGAAAGGCTTAGCTGCAGCAATCATAGCTTGAGCTGCGCCGCCGATCTCGTCAGGGGTGTAGCCGTTCATTTTCATTGCTGTCAATAAAGAGCTGAATACTATCGGATCGAGATTGCCTGCAAAAATCTCAGTAAAAATATTATGGCTTTCTTCTAAGTTTAATCCTTTGCCGGCATATAATTTTTCAAGAATTGTATTCATTTTATTTACCTTTATAAGTTATGTATGGATATAAAAAAACCCGCTTTTAAGCGGGTTCTTTTTGAAATCTGTATTTTTTGTTTTTACAAACACCAAAACCCCGCTATGTTGCGAGGTGCCACCAGTTGTTGATGTTAGTAAAAATAGTCATTTTATATTTCCTTTTCATATCTATTCGATATTCTCAATTTACGATATAAATAAAACGCTGTAAATAATTTTTTTATAATTTTTATAAAAAAGTGCATGATGGATCAAATTTGAGCATTATGCACTTTTTTCTTCTAAAAGCATTGTAAAGCCTGCTCTAAAATTTTACGTCCGTAAGTTGACATAATGGATTCGGGATGAAACTGCAGGCCGAGAACTTTTAAATTTGGTTCATATAAAGCCATGCACATATTGTCAAACGAGGCTAAAACTTCAACGTTTTGGGGCAAATCCTTAACGATTAAAGAGTGGTAGCGTGCTACTCTAAGAGGATTAGGCAGACCTTTAAAGCAGATTTTTCCGTTATGTTCGATAAGCGAAGCCTTGCCATGTACAATGCTTTCTGCCCTGACAACTTGTCCGCCTAAAACCTCTCCTAAAGCCTGATGCCCAAGACATATGCCGATTTGCGGATATTTGCCTAAATTATCCTTAATTATAGGGAGCAGATTATTTGCATCTTTTGGTGCGCTAGGTCCCGGAGAGAGCATGATTACCACTTTTTGCTGCTGAGCTGTCAGCTCTTTGGCAATCTTAGCTATTACATCAACATCAGTATCATTGCGATAGACTGAAACCTCGCAGCCTAAAACTTTGAATTCATCGACAAGGTTGTAGCTGAAGGAATCGTAATTGTCGATAAAAATAATATGGGTCTTCATAATTAATCCTCAAGAGTCAGATCTAAAGCTGTGAGTACGGATAAAGCTTTGTTAATGGTTTCCTGACATTCAGATGCAATATCTGAATCAAAAACTACGCCGCAGCCGGCTTGTATATAGGCAGTCTGATTTTTTACAAACGCGGTGCGAATGGCAATGCATGAATTAAAGGATCCATCGGCACTGATTAGATTTATCACGCCTCCGTAAGAGCCGCGTTTTTTGCCCTCATAGCGGTAAATAAGCTCATGAGCCTTGATTTTAGGTGCGCCTGAAAGGGTGCCCATATTCATGCATGCCAAATAAGCATGGAAAGCATCCAGATCGTCGCGCAAGGTGGCTCGTACATCGCTTACAAGGTGCATAACGCTCTGATATTTATCCACATGCAGAAGATTATCGACATAGCGCGAGCCTGTTTTGGCGATGCGGGCTAAGTCATTGCGAGCTAAGTCAACAAGCATCAGATGCTCAGAAATTTCCTTATTATCGGTTCTAAGCTCAAGCTCGATGCGTGAATCAAGCTCTTTATCAAGCTTGCCGAATTCATTAATGCCGCGAGCGCGGGTACCGGCGATAGGACTGATCGCTACCTCGCGATTTTTAGCATTAAAGCGCAGAGCAAATTCCGGGGAGGCTCCAAAAATAGTGTATCTGGGATCCTTTATGTAATACATATAAGGAGACGGATTAAGTTTTTTTAAATATGAGTAAGCTTTAAGCGGATCTTTGCAGGGATACTTAAAGGTTCGAGAGGGAACAACCTGAAAAGCATCGCCGTTTATAATATGCTCTTTGAGCTTGCCCACAATTTTGCCGAATTCGTCATTTGAGAGATCGGGGTTGATTTGCGGTTTTCTTTTGATATTGATAACCAGATCATCCTGATGCTTAAAGTCATTTAAGGCGTTTTGAAGCTCCAATGCCTTAAAGGCCGTATCTTTATAAGTATCGTCGGCAAAAGCATAGGCGACAACAGAAGTAGTCTTATTGATATGATTTACAAGAATTGCAATATCGCAGACGTAATAGCAATAGTCATCGCAGCTGTTTTCTCCTTTAGGTACAGATCCTATATTTTCAAAATTATTGATGAAATCAAAAGCGATCACGCCGGCAATTAAAATATCCTTACAATCTGCGACTAAAAGCCGTAATTGTCTCATTACATCTAATGGGCCGGGAGCTTTTAAACGGGAGATTTCATCCAAATTTTTGGGAGGACGCTGGAATTTTATTTCAATGCTTTGATTCTTAATATCTTTTTTGAAAATTGAGGCTAATTCTTGCAGCAGCACCAAACCATTATTATTTAGAGCTTCAGCTTTAACAACTAAATTTTCGCAGCTGATTTTAAGGGCAGTGCTTACGCCTATGATGCTTTGTACGCCGCTTTTTTCTGCCATGATCCCGGCCTCCCGATGAAATTTAACAAAAATTTCATAATTTTGCATGGCAGACAAACTGTGCCTGCCGTTCCGCATTATGGAACGATTATAGCAGAGTTTGCCCGATTTTTCAAGCTCTTTTCCGAATAGCGGAATCCTAGGCGGATGCGACAAAAATCGTGCGCTTTCTTTCACATTTTTGCCCGATTGACGCCCGCCGCCGCTGCGTTTATAATAAAAGTAACCAAGTGCGGGCATCACTGCGCATACTGCGCCGGACTGCCGCACACAATCAGTGAAGGAGAATTGCTATGAATTCTGTTTTGCAGCGTGTTTACGAGATCGGCATTATTCCGGTCATTGCTTTCAACAGCGTGGATGAGGCCCTGCCCCTGTGCAAGGCCCTGATGGCCGGCGGCCTGCCGGCTGCGGAGGTCACCTTCCGCACCGCCTGCGCCGAGGATTGCATCAAGAAGATCCATGAGGAGCTGCCCGATATGCTGCTGGGCGCCGGCACTGTCCTGACCAAGGATCAGGCTGACCGCGCTATGGCTGCCGGTGCATCCTTCATCGTTGCCCCCGGCTTTGACCCCGAGGTCTGCAAGCACGTCATCGACAAGGGCGGCATCATGATGCCCGGCACCTGCTCCGCAGGCGAGATGCAGCAGGCTATGAACCTGGGCTGCGAGGCCCTGAAGTTCTTCCCTGCTGAGGCAAACGGCGGCGTGGGCATGCTGAAGAACATCGGCGCAGCCCTGAAGAGTGCTCGCTGGATGTGCACCGGCGGCGTCAACGCCAAGAACGTCAACAACTACCTGGGCTACAACCAGATCATCGCCGTCGGCGGCACCTGGATGTGCAAGAGCGACAAGATCAAGGCCGGCGCATGGGATGAGATCACCGCCATGAGCAAAGAGGCTGTCAACGTAATGCTGGGCCTGGAACTGGGCCACATCGGCATCAACTGCGCTGACGAAGCCGAAGCTGCCAAGACCGCCGAGACCATCGGCAGCCTGCTGAGCATGGCTGTTAAGCCGGGCAACTCCAGCATCTTTGTTGGCAAGAAGGAATTTGAGATCATGAAGAAGCCGGGCCGCGGCACCCATGGTCACATCGCCATCCTGACCAACAATGTTGACCGCGCTATCTATCACCTGAGCCAGCGCGGCGTCAAGTTCGATATGGACAGCAAGAATGTTAAGGACGGCAAGACCATCGCCATCTACTTTGCTGACGAGATCGCCGGCTTTGCCTTCCATCTGGTCCAGCGCTGATTTTGGCGTAAAACCACCCGTAAATCTGTAGGGGGCGGCGTCCCGGACGCCCCGCTCCCCTATTTTATAAAATTATTAAAGTAAAAGGAGTTCACCATGAAAGTCGTTACTTTTGGCGAACTGATGATCCGTCTGCAGCCGTTCAACTACGAGCGCTTTGTTCAGGCCAACAACCTGGAGTTCACTTTCGGCGGCGGCGAAGCTAACGTTGCTGTTTCCCTGGCAAACTACGGCATGGACGCTGTCTATGTGACCAAGCTGCCCGCACACGCCATTGGTCAGGCCGCTATCAATAGCCTGCGCCGTTACGGCGTTGACACCAGCAAGATCGTCCGCGGCGGCGACCGTGTTGGCATCTACTTCAACGAGAAGGGCGCTTCTCAGCGTGGTTCTGTCTGCATCTACGACCGTGCCAACAGCGCTATCCAGCTGGCACAGCCTTCCGATTTCGATTGGGAGAAGATCTTCGAGGGCGTGGATTGGTTCCACTTCACCGGCATCACCCCGGCTCTGG
>CAJKNC010000066.1 GCA_905201175.1 uncultured Succinatimonas sp. | reverse complement strand
GTTAGTATGACCTAGAAACTTAAGTGATCAATTTCTGGGGCCATACTATTTGGGGGCCGTTTTTTTATTTTTAAAAGTCACTAGTGCTGTATTTATTTTGTGATCGGAGAAAATTTTTTATCAAATTTTTGGCTTAAGATCTGATTTTTAAGAATTTTATTCAGCTTTATTCTTTATTATTAGTTAAAATTCTATTTAGTAGAATTTTTTTCTTGGGAGCTTAAAGATGACTCGAGCTGAACTAATTGATATGCTGGCAATGCAATTTCCTACTCAAAATCCAAAGAGTATTGATGCCGCTGTCAGAGAAATTTTTGAAGTTATGATCGAAACTTTAGCCGCTGGCGAGAGAATTGAGATCCGCGGCTTCGGCAGTTTTGAAATTCGTGTAAGAGAGCCTCGCATAGCACATAATCCTAAAACAGGCGAGCCTGTCAATTTGGATAAGCGCCGTGTAGTTCATTTTAAGCCTGGTGTTGCTTTACGCAATAGCGTAAATGGTAAAAATGCCTAAGGCTGAATATATAGGAGTGTATCTTCTTGGGTGATATGTTATCATGATGTATCGCCATGAGGGGTAAACTGATAAATGCTTAAATTTTGGATTAATTTTATTGTTATTGTTGTGCTGGTATCTTTTGGCTTAGCAATAGGTTCAGCTAACGATGGTAAGGTGTTTTTTGATTTCTTAATTGTTAAAGCCGATGTTTCCTTGGCAACTGTTTTAGTTGTAGGCGTTGTTTTTGGCTTTATTTTAGGATTGCTAGGTTCATTACTTTTAATTTTGAAGTATTGGAATCGTGCTCGTTCTGCCCGTTCATCCTTATCTAAAATGCGTAAGGAGGAATTAAAGAAAGAGCAGTCCTCTAAAAAAGAGCAAGAAGCTCTGCCAACTGCTCAGGCCTAAGTCAGTTTAAATGTTTGAACTGCTTTTTCTACTTCTTCCAGTGGCTGCGTTTTACGGATATTATATGGGACGCAGCTCAGCTCGCAATAAGCAGGAGAATACTCGCAATCAGCAAAATCATAACTATTTGCGAGGCGTTGAGTATTTACTAAATAAGCAGGATGATAAAGCAGTTGATCGTTTTATTGCTTGTCTTAAGGAGCAAGATCCTTCCTTTGAATCATCCTTAGCTTTAGGCAATCTTTTCCGTACGCGCGGTGAGGTTGATAAGGCCATCTCTCTGCATGAGCGTATGGTAAATGACGAAAGCATTGATGACAGTGAAAGAGAAACAGCTCAATTAGAGTTAGCCTGTGATTTTCTCTCTGCCGGTCTTTTAGACAGAGCTGAGCAGATCCTGCTTAAGGCTGTAGAGATTCCGCGTCAGCGCGTGTTTGCAGCTAAGCTTTTATTAAAAGTATATGAACGTGAGCAGGATTTCAATCGGGCTATCGAAGTAGCTCTGGCTTATCGTGATGCTTTAGGGGCTAAAGGCCTGCGCATGTTAGGTCAGTATTACTGCGAAAAAGCTTCGCATTTGAATATGACTCAGCAGTATGATGAGGCGGTTAAGGCATATCTTTATGCTATAGAGATTTTCCCTGAATCGATACGTGCTCGTCTTGAGCTTGCTGCTTTATACATAAGGCAGAATAAGCTCCATGATGCCTATGCCTTAGTCAAGGAAGTGACTGCCTTTGATTCGCATTACGGCATAACCTGTCTGCATTTAATTTATGAGTGCTTTCCGAATAAAGCAGATCCTAATTATCGTTTTGCTTTGGAAAGTCTGGTAAATTCTACGCATTCGGCAGCAGCTATGGTTGAGCTTGTGCGCATTGTGGCGTTAGATTCAGGAACTGTGGATGCAGAGAATTTGCTGTTATCCTTTATTAAGGAAAAGCCTAATCTTAAGCTATTTTCAGCTCTGATGGGACTGCGCTCTAAAGAAGGAGAACCTTCAGCAAATCAAGCAATTTTGCAGTTAAAAAGTCTTGTGGATGCGCAAATTGCTGCTAATTATATTTACACCTGCCCACATTGCGGTTTTGAAAGCAAAATGCTTTTTTGGCAGTGTCCGAGCTGTAAGCGCTGGGAGAGCTTAAGACCAAAGGTGGGCTTAGATGGAGATTAAAATGACTGATCCTAAGATCATTGTTGCTTTAGATTATGACAATGAAAGCGATGCTTTAAAGTTTGTATCACGGGTAGATCCAAAATCCTGTCGCTTAAAGGTAGGCAATGAGCTGTTCACTACTGCAGGTCCTCAATTTGTGGAAAAGCTTATCAGCAAGAACTTTGAGATTTTTTTAGATCTTAAGTTTCATGATATTCCCAATACTGTAGCGCGTGCCTGCGAGGCTGCGGCCCGTTTAGGGGTTTGGATGGTTAATGTGCATGCAAGCGGCGGCATGGTAATGATGCGTACTGCAGCTGAGGCTTTGGCTAAATTTGAGAAAAAGCCTTTGCTGATAGGCGTTACAGTGCTGACTTCTATGGATAGAGAGCAGCTTGCAGGCATTGGTCTTGATTTGGAGCCAATCGATCAGGTTCTGCGTCTGGCAAAGCTTGCAAAAGATAGCGGTCTTGATGGCGTAGTATCCTCAGCCCAGGAAGCCACCGCAATAAAAGCTGCAGTAGCTGCGCCGTTTGTCTGCGTAACTCCAGGAATTCGGCCTGAAGGCTCAGATATTGGCGATCAGAAACGCATTATGACCCCGATTAAAGCCTTGCAGGCTGGTGCTGATTACTTAGTTATCGGGCGTCCTATCACTAAAGCTGCCGATCCGCAGCTGGCTTTAGAAAAAATCAACGCTTCAATTTCTTCATTCTAGGGATAATTTTAGAAAGCTTTTCGATCTAAAAGCTTTCTAAATATCTTTTTTGCTTTTTCTTTTGAAAAAATCATTTATCTTATTATTTTTAATAATAATATCTGATGATTTTATATTTTTAGTACTAAAAACACGCTTTTTAATTTGCATTAATACGTACATTCTCTAAACTTAATCTAAATAGAGAAAAAGAAAAGGTTTTGATATGAAGCTAATTATTATGCGCCATGGGCAAGCTGCTTTATCCGGCAATGATCGGGTACTGACAAGCAAAGGCATTAGAGAGACTATGGAAGTGGCCGCATCCATAAATAATAAATATGTAATTACTAAAGCTTATTCATCTCCTTTGACGCGAGCGCAGCAAACTGCACAATTAGTATTGAATCAAAGCAATAGCAAAGTGCTTATTGAGACCTTGCCTGAGCTGGAGCCTAGCGGTGATCCTTTAACCGTCAGAGCAGTAATTGATGCCAGCTGTTTAAATAAAGATGTGGTTTTATTGCTGTCGCATATTCCTCTAGTTTCTGAGCTGTGCTATGAGTTCACCTCTCACCATGAGTTTGGCCCTGATTTTGCAACCTCGTCTGCACTTTTATTGGATTATAACGGGCAGATTGCAACTCCAGAGCATTTTTTTGCCTCGCAGGGAGATCTTTGGTATTAAATTTTTGCGATATAGCTTGTATTTTTGACGCAGCTATTTCTTATTGAGAAATTTTCACAAGAAAAAATATAGATTTGAGCTATTCTTTACATTTGTAAGATACAATTTTCTATAAAAAATAAAACAAACAACAAGGAATTAAGAATAGTTAAATGCGAGTTTTTAATAAATACGCTCCCGTGCAGATTGCCAGACACGTGGTTTTGCTTTTTAAAGGAACCTTTGAGATTAAAGGTCAGGGTAAATTTATATTTGACGGCGGCAAAGTAGTCATAGGTGCAGACGAAAAAAGCAACGCAGGCAGATTAAAGATCTGCCGTGAAATAAATAAGGCTGTATTCTCTATGACCGAGCATTTGCGCAATAAAAAGCTTTCTGTAAAAAATAGAGAGGAACTTTTCTTATAGCAGAAAGCTATGCTGAAGTTTAATTAAAATAGCGGCGGGAATGCCGCTATTTTTTATATTTTAAGCTAAAGTATTTTCATATAGCTTACTAAAAGGACAAAGCTGTGCATTTTAAGTCTCTATTGAGGTGTTTTTCTTTACACTTTATAATTGAATTCATGAATTAAGTATGAGCTTAATTTGATGTGTTTATAGGAATTATCCTAGTAATGGCCGTAAAATGCGGCCACTTTTTATAAAATCCAAGACGTAAATTCCATATATGGCAAAACTTATAAATAATCCCGAAATTGAAGCTATCCATAAACTTTTAGACGATCTGCCGACAGGCTCTGAGATGGAAGAGGCTATTACAACTGAGCTTTTTACAGTTCAGGATGTAGTGCGTTATTTAGTTTCCTGCTTTGCTGCGCATGATATTTATGTAGGGCATGGTACTGACAATTATTGGGATGAGGCTTTGGAAATAGTCCAGGCTGTTATGCATTTAACTCCTCCTTGCGATGATTCTACTTTAACCTCGCGCTTAACACAGGAAGAGCGTCTAACCATTGCTAAGATTGCAAGACTGCGCATTTTAGACCGAGTTCCGACTCCGTATTTGACTCATAGGGCATTTTTCTGCGGCCATGAATTTTATGTGGACAGTCGCGTAATTATTCCAAGATCTCCTATAGGCGAGCTTATTGAAAACGGCTTTGCTCCTTATTTGGATCGCGATCCGCAGAGAGTCTTAGATATGTGTACCGGCTCAGGCTGCATTGCTATCGCTATTGCTTTGAATTTTGAGGGAGAGACTGAGGTTGACGCTGTTGATATCTCCGAGGATGCTCTGGAGGTCTGCAATATCAATATTCAGAATTACGGCTTGGAGAACTTGGTTACGCCGATAAAGAGCGATCTTTTTGATGCTCTGCCTGAAGGCGACAAGTATGATTTGATCGTGGCAAATCCTCCTTATGTTGATGCAGAGGATTTAAGCTCAATGCCTGAGGAATATCATGCCGAGCCTGATGAGGCTTTAGGTTCAGGCTATGACGGCCTTGACTGCGCTAAGCGCATTCTGGCTAAGGCGGTTGATTTCCTAACAGAGGACGGCATCTTAGTTATGGAGGTAGGCAATTCTGAGGAGCATCTGGTTGAAGCCTTCCCGATGGTGCCGTTCCATTTTGTTGACTTAAAGAAAGGCGGCTGCGGAGTTTTTGTTTTAAGCTGCGAGCAGCTGCGTGCTTACCATGATATTTTTGCCAGTGCTGCACAAGAGGTAATCGATGAGCGGAAATAGTTTTGGCAGAGAATTTTGCGTGACTACCTGCGGCGAAAGCCACGGATTGGGCCTGATGGCTATTGTCGACGGCTGCCCGCCGAATATTCCGTTAGATGAATCGATTATCCAGCCTGATTTAGATCGCCGCCGTCCAGGCTCTACCCGCTACGGCACGCCGCGCAATGAGGGTGATAAGGTAAAAATTATTTCCGGCGTTTTCGAAGGCAGGACTACCGGCACGCCCATAGGGCTTTTAATTGAGAACACGGCACCGCGCTCTCAGGACTACAGTGCCATTATGAACAGCTTCAGGCCTGGACATGCTGATTATACCTATTGGCAGAAATACGGTATTCGCGATTATCGCGGCGGCGGCAGAGCCTCAGCTCGCGAAACAGCGATGCGCGTGGCTGCAGGAGCTATTGCTAAGCAGGTTTTAAAGACTGCAGCAGGTATAAAAATTTACGGCGCAGTTACAGCCATCGGCGGTATTGAGGCTCAAAGCTTCGATGCAAATGCTGCTTTGAATAATGCCTTTAATTTTGCTGATGAAGCTAAGCTTGATGAATTAAAAGCTTTATTTAAGAACTTAGCTGCAACTGGCGATTCTGTGGGCGCAGTCGTCGAGGTAAGAGCTTCAGGCGTGCCCTGCGGGCTTGGCAATCCAATCTTTGACAGGCTTGATGCCGTAATTGCTCAGGCAATGATGAGCATTAATGCTGTAAAGGGCGTAGAAATAGGCGACGGCTTTAAAATGGCTTCTTTAAGAGGCAGTACAGCTCGCGATGAATTAACGCCTGAAGGCTTTAAAGCCAATCATAGCGGCGGCATCTTAGGCGGCATAAGCTCAGGCCAGGAAATTAAGGTTAGAATTGCCTTGAAGCCTACCTCGAGCATTTTAGTACCAGGCAAGACTATAGATATTGACGGCAACAGCTGTGATATTGTCACCCGCGGCCGTCACGACCCATGCGTAGGCATCAGAGCAGTACCGATTGCAGAGGCCATGCTTGCTTTAGTTTTAGTTGATGCTTTTATGATGAATAAAGCCCAGTGCTTTAATGTCGATCATGACCGCTTTGCCATGCCGATTGAAGGGTAAAGTAGTTTTAATTGTAGGGCTGAGTTCGGATATAGGCTCAGCCTGTGCCCATATCTTGCAGGAGCAAGGCTGCATAATTGTCGGAACTACCACTAAAGAGGAATCTTTAGCTGGTGCCTTTAAGCTTCTGCATCTTGATTTTACGGAAAAAGGGAGTATTGATGCTCTTATTCTGAGACTTGCATCTTTAAATCTTAAGCCGCAGATCATTATAAATAATGCAGGCTTAGGCTTAGATCCCGCACCTTTATCTGCAGTTGATTATGAGCTTTTGCTGCGTATTTTTAATATAAATGCCCTGATGCCCTGCGAGCTGATTCGCAGAATGCTTAAGCATTTTTGTCTTGAGAAGATCGTCAATATAGGCTCGATTATGAGCGAGCTGCCCTTGCCTTACTATGGAGCTTACAGCGGTGCTAAGGGAGCCTTTTTAAATTTGACCATGTCCTTGAGATATGAGCTTAAAGCAAAAGGCATAGATGTCTGCGCAGTTTTGCCAAATCTTACCAAAACGCAGTTTATAAACAAGCGCGTACATATTAATGTAAATGACAAAGAGCTTTTAGCTAAGTGCGCATATATTGAAAATCTGAATAAAAGCAATCAAAAAAAGGCTGACGATCCGTATAAAGCCGCCGCCGCTGTAGTCAGAGCACTAAAAGCTCAGCATAGTGCTCCTGTGTATTATGTAGGAGCTAAAGGGTATATCAGCTCTTTTATAACTAAAGTTTTTCCTAAAGCTTGTCTTTATCGTATAGTAACAAAGATTTTTAAACTCTAATATTTTCTGCTTTTAAAGTTAATATTGATTAATACTGCATATATTAAAAAGAAATAAGCTGCAAAATAATCAAGTGCTGCCGAAGCTAAGCCTGCAGCACAGTCCGCTTTTTAATCTCAGCCTTAAAGCAAGCCCTATATATCCTGATTTGCAGAGTAAAGATGAAGCATCAAGGTAAGGGGCATTTATTAATCATATAAATATGTAAGATTTCTGTTTATTTAAGCATTACAGCCTCACTAAAGAGCAGGCTGTATTAAATATTTTATTTCTTTAAATTTTAATTGCATTAAATATTGAATTGAAGCGCTGTTTAGTCAAGCTGCTAATGCATTTTTTTAATACATTAGATCGCTAACATTTTCATAACTGCAAAAATGATACGATGGACAGCAGAATGATTCCCTCTTATAGGATTATTTAGTCTAATTAAGCAGACTTTTATTTCTTATTTTCTTAGATATAGAGGGAGTATTGCGTCTTGCAGGCTATAAAAACAGCATGTTTCTAGAAAGCATAAGAATATAAAAAACGCAGCAAATATTTATTGAATTTTTAATTAATTTGATTTTATGAAAAAACTATTAATTGCTATTGTTATTCTGGCTGCATCTTGCGGATCCCATGCTTTTGATAGGCAGGAATTCATCAGCTCCTGCGTGGAAATGTATCAGGATGGCACTAAAGCCTATCAGATTGCCCGGGATGAATATGGTCTTAGGGGCGAAAAGGCGGATGTTTTAGCATATATGATATGGAGCATTACTACTAACGCTGATTTTCTTAATTATGTTTACAGCATGTTAAATGAAGAAGGCTTTGAGTTAGATGAAATAAAAGACAGAAATGAAATCGTCAGTTTAGTTGTGAGGACTTGCTTAGCATCATTTGTTGATATTGTGTCTAATGGAATGGTTCGCCTGTCTCCTGAAGAGCGGCGTTTTTTTTATGAATACAGCATGAATATCTTAAAGCAATTAAAATCTAAAAGGGAATATGAGGCATGTCTGCTGCAGGGGCTAGGCGATTACGGATTTACTTCGGCAGATGATTTAAAAAGAATTTCAAGAATGATTTACAGAGATATTTCTGTATCTGAATTAAGAAGATTCTCAGATTTAGCGTTAAAAGCCTTAAATGCTGAAATTAAGGATTTTCCTCGCCGAAAAGCCCTTTCTGCAAGTGAAACTATTCAGGCAGAGAAAAAATATGAGGAGCTGTTTATAAGCAGGCTGCAGAGAATGCCGCAAAAAGATATTGATAGAATGATAAATGCATTTCAAAATCTTGACAAAGTAAATGCTAAGGACGGCTGCGACGCTGCCATTTTGTCAATAGAATCGGCGCTTGACGGCAAAGGCACGGCTGGCGACAATATTTTACTTTATTTGCTGACGCTGCCTAGATAAGCTATTTATTGATACGGTTATTTTCTGAATTTGCCAGTCATAGTGGCTGGAAATTTTTCATATTTTTCATGAATATGCATTTGAATGCATTCAAGCGTAATTATTCACTATTTTTTTCAGCATTATATGCTCTTTATGCAATAGGTTAGAGCTGAGGCTGCTGATTCTTATTAATTCATACTATGAATAGATTCATCGTTATCGTGCTTGTCATTTTAAGCAAGGGGCTTGTTTGCTAAAATTATCAATGTTTTTTTGCAGAAAGTATTTTTATACCAAAGCATTACTTTATTTAATCAGCTTGGCAAAAAAACA